>NZ_LT629751.1:1335555-1636111 GCF_900104805.1 Pseudomonas oryzae
CGAGGCCGGTCTTCTCCAGCAGGGCGCGGATCACGACGGCGCCGAGTTCGGGGGCGGGAATGTTGGCCAGCGCGCCCTGGAAGGCGCCGATGGCGGTACGGGTGGCGGCGACGATGACGACTTCGTGCATGGGGTCTTCTCTTGTTGTGATTGCGGATTGCGCTGGCGGACGAGGTGGCGCGCCGCCTGGGCGCTGGATGGTGGGAAATCGCTGCGCGAGTTTCCCACCCTACGCCGGTTCGGAGCCGGAGCGGGCTTCAGGCGAACTGCATTTCCGGGACATGCTCCGGGACGATCAGCTTGCCGGCGGTCTTGGCGACGATTTCCTCGACGCTCATCCCCGGCGCGCGCTCCTTGAGCACGAAGGCGCCGTTCTCGATCTCCAGCCAGGCGAGGTCGGTCAGCACCTTGCGGATGCAGCCGGCGCCGGTCAGCGGCAGGCTGCAGTACGGCAGCAGCTTGGACTCGCCGTCCTTGGAGGCGTGGGTCATCACCACGATGATGTTGTCCGCGCCGGCCACCAGGTCCATGGCGCCGCCCATGCCCTTGACCAGCTTGCCGGGGATCATCCACGAGGCGATGTTGCCCTGCACGTCGACCTCGAAGGCGCCGAGCACGGTGAGGTCGACGTGGCCGCCGCGGATCATGGCGAAGGATTGCGCGGAGTCGAAGATCGCCGCGCCGGTGCGCGCGGTCACCGTCTGCTTGCCGGCGTTGATCATGTCGGCGTCCAGCTCGTCCTCGCTGGGGAAGGCGCCCATGCCGAGCAGGCCGTTTTCCGATTGCAGCATCACGTCCATGCCCTCGGGCACGTAGTTGGCCACCAGGGTCGGGATGCCGATGCCGAGGTTGACGTAGTAGCCGTCCTTCAGCTCGCGCGCCACGCGCTGAGCCATCTGTTCGCGGGTAAGTGCCATCGCAGGTCTCTCTTGTCAGGTAATCGCGGGGCGCAGCGGCGCAGGGATCAGCCGCGCACGGTGCGCTTCTCGATGCGCTTCTCGAACGTCCCCTGGATGATCCGGTCGACGTAGATGCCGGGGGTGTGGATCTGGCTGGGTTCCAGCTCGCCGGGTTCGACGATCTCCTCCACCTCGACCACGGTGATGCGCCCGGCGGTGGCCACCAGCGGGTTGAAGTTCTGCGCGGTGTGGCGGTAGACCACGTTGCCGAAGTGGTCGGCCTTCCAGCCCTTGACGATGGCGAAGTCGCCGGTGATGGCTTCCTCGAGGATGTAGTGGCGGCCCCTGATCTCGCGCGCCTCCTTGCCTTCGGCGATCTGGGTGCCGTAGCCGGTGGCGGTGAAGAAGGCCGGGATGCCGGCGCCGCCGGCGCGGATGCGCTCGGCCAGGGTGCCCTGCGGGGTCAGCTCGACTTCCAGCTCGCCGTTGAGCAGCTGCTGCTCGAACAGCGCGTTCTCGCCGACGTAGGAGGCGATCATCTTGCGGATCTGCCGATCCTCCAGCAGCACGCCGAGGCCGAAGCCGTCCACGCCACAGTTGTTGGAGACCACGGTCAGCCCCCTGGTGCCGCGCCGGCGGATTTCCGCGATCAGGTTTTCCGGAATCCCGCACAGGCCGAAGCCGCCGGAGAGGATGGTCATGTTGTCGGTCAGCCCGGCGAGGGCCTCCTCGTAGCTGCCTACTCGCTTGTCGAGTCCACTCATGCTGGTGCGCCTCTTGTCTTTGTCGATCCGGCAGACCGGCTGCCGGGAAATGCCGGGGCACGCGCACGAAGCCTGTAGGGGCGAATTCATTCGCCCGGGAGGGCCGTGTTGGCGAATGAATTCGCCCCTACAGCGGACAGGCGTTGAAGCCGTTCATGCACTTGCCCTGGGGCACGTGCCGGAGAGCTTCACCGCTGGGTGTTGATTTGTTAAGTTTGTTTTTCAAAGCGATTGATTGGAAAAGCAAATCAATGACCGTCAAGCAACTGCGCGCCTTCCTCGCCGTGGCGCAGAGCCTGAGCTTCGCCCAGGCCTGCGAACGCCTGCACCTGTCGCAGCCGGCGCTGAGCCTGGCGATCAAGAGCCTGGAAGAGAGCCTCGGCGGACCGCTGCTGGTGCGCACCACGCGCAGCGTCAGCCTGACCCCGGAGGGCGAGACGCTGCTGCCGCTGGCCCAGCGCCTGCTGGCCGACTGGGACAACGCCGAGGAGCTGCTGCGCCAGCACTTCACCCTGCAGCTGGGGCGGGTGTCGATCGCCGCCATGCCATCCTTCGCCGCCAACCAGCTGCCCGCCGCGCTGAGGGTGTTCCGCGACCGCTTTCCCAGGGTGAACGTTGCCGTGCACGACGTGATCAACGAGCAGGTGCTGGACATGGTGCGCAGCCACCGCGTCGAGCTGGGCATCGGCTTCGAGCCGGAGCCGTCCGACACGCTGGCGTTCACCCCGCTGGGCACCGACCGCTTCGTCGCCGTGCTGCCGGCCGACTCGCCGCTGGCCGGGCAGGCGCAGGTGAGCTGGGCCGAGCTGCTGCAGCAGGACTTCATCGCCCTGCAGCGCCCGTCGGCCGTGCGCCTGCTGCTGGAGCAGAGCCTGGCGCGCGAGGGGCGCGCGCTGGCGGTGGCCTTCGAGAGCCATCAGCTGGTGACGGTCGGGCGGATGGTGGCCTGCGGGCTGGGGGTGAGCGCGGTGCCGTCGCTGTGCATCCGCCAGATGCAGGAGCTGGGCGCGTGCTGCGTGGCGCTGGTCGAGCCGGTCGTCGAACGGCGCATCGGTCTGGTCAGCCCGGCCGAGCGCAAGCTGTCGAGCGCGGCGCAGGCGCTGCGCGATGTGGTGATGGAGGTTGCGCGGACGAGCACGCCGCAGCTCGGGTAAAAAGGCGCGGCCGCCGGGGCGACCGCGCAAGCGCCGGAGAGCAGGACTGAAATCCCTCCGGCGTGGAGATGGGGGCGGTGCGCATGGCGCACCCTACGGGGTGTTGCAGGGTGCGCCATGCGTACCACGTCCGGCTCGTTGCCGGGCCGGACAGCCCCCGGCGATCAGCGGGCGGGTAGCAGGACTGAAATCCCTCCGGCGTGGCGATGGGGGCGGTGCGCGTGGCGCCCTACGGGGTGATGCAGGGGGCTCCATGCGCACCGCGTCCGGCGATCAGCGCGCCGGCAGCAGCACCCCGCGGCATTCGCCGAAGCCGATGGCCGGCTGGCCCTCGCGGCGGCAGCGGGCGCGCAGGATCACCTCGTCGCCGTCCTCGAGGAAGGTGCGCGTCTCGCCGCTGGCCAGGGTCAGCGGCTGCTTGCCGCCGAAGGTGCTCTCCAGCAGGCTGCCGAACTGGGTCGGTTCCGGACCGGACAGGGTGCCGGAGCCGAACAGGTCGCCCGGTTGCAGCTTGCAGCCGCCGACGCTGTGGTGGGCGACCATCTGCGCCACCGTCCAGTACATGTAGCGGGTGTTGCTCAGCGCCAGGCGTTGCGGTGCCAGGCCCTGCTCGCGCATGGCGGCGGTGAGCAGCAGCACTTCCAGCTCGATGTCGAGGCCGCCGTGGGCCTGGTCCTGCGCATCCAGCAGGTAGGGCAGCGGCTGCGGGTCGCCGGCCGGGCGCGGCGGCTGGGCGGCGCGGAACGGCTCCAGCGCCTCGGGCATCACCACCCAGGGCGAGACGCTGGTGGCGAAGTTCTTGGCCAGGAACGGGCCGAGCGGCTGGTATTCCCAGGCCTGCACGTCGCGCGCCGACCAGTCGTTGAGCAGGCAGAAGCCGGCGACGTGCTCGCCAGCCGCGCCGATGGCGATGGCCTCGCCCATCGCGTTGCCCTGACCGATCCAGATGCCCAGCTCCAGCTCGTAGTCCAGGCGCTTGCTCGGCCCGAAGCTCGGCGCTTCCTGGCCCGGCGGCAGGGTCTGGCCCTGCGGGCGGCGCACCGGCGTGCCGGAGACGCACACGGTGGAGGCGCGGCCGTGGTAGCCGATCGGCACGTGCTTGTAGTTGGGCAGCAGCGGGTTGTCCGGGCGGAACAGCTTGCCGACGTTGTTGGCGTGGTGGATGCCGACGTAGAAGTCGGTGTAGTCGCCGACCTTGGCCGGCAGCTGCAGCTGGCAGTCGGCCATGGCCGGCAGCAGGGCGTCGCCCTGGGCCTCCATCTGCGCCTGCGCCGGCGAGCCGGCGGCGAGCAGCTCGCTCAGCGCGGCGCGCAGGGCGCGGCGGGCGCTGGCGCCGAGAGCGAAGAAGGCGTTCAGGCAATCGCCGCTGGCGGCTGCGGCGGCGGCTTGCGCCTCGCCCTCGAACAGCCCGGCATCACAGGCGACCTTGAGGTCGAGGATGCGCTCGCCGATGGCGACGCCGCCGCGCGGCGCCTGGCCCGGCGGGCTGAAGATGCCCAGCGGCAGGTTCTGCAGCGGGAAGTCGGGGTGGCCGTTGGCCGAGGAAACCCAGCTGTTGCGGTTGGCTGCATTGCTCATGAATCAGTTCCCCTCCGGGGTGAAAGTCTTGGTGAGTCCGGCCCAGCAGGCGTCGTATTCGCGTTGCAGCTGCGGGCATTCCAGGGCGAAACGGGTCGGGCGCAGCACCTGGCCGCTCTCGAACATGAAGGCCATGGTGTTGTCGATCTTGTGCGGCTTGAGCTCGGCGGCGATGGCCTGGGCAGTGGTGGCGTTGTCCGGGCCGTGGGCGCTCATGCAGTTGTGCAGCGAGGCACCGCCGGGCACGAAGCCCTCGGCCTTGGCGTCGTACACGCCCTGGATCAGGCCCATGAATTCGTTCATCAGGTTGCGGTGGAACCACGGCGGACGGAAGGTGTTCTCGGCCACCATCCAGCGCGGCGGGAAGATCACGAAGTCGACGTTGGCCTTGCCGGGGGTGTCGCTCGGCGCGGTCAGCACGGTGAAGATCGACGGATCGGGATGGTCGAAGCTGACCGTGCCGATCACGTTGAAGCGGCGCAGGTCGTACTTGTAGGGCACCAGGTTGCCGTGCCAGGCGACCACGTCGAGCGGCGAGTGGTCCAGTTCGGTGGCCCACAGCTCGCCGCAGAACTTCTGTATCAGCGTGGTCGGTGCGTCGCTGTCCTCGTAGCGGGCGACCGGGGCGAGGAAGTCGCGCGGGTTGGCCAGGCCGTTGCTGCCGATCGGGCCGAGGTCGGGCAGACGCAGGGCGCAGCCGTGGTTCTCGCAGACGTAGCCGCGCGCCGAGTCGTCGAGCAGCTCGACGCGGAACTTCATGCCGCGCGGGATCACCGCGATCTCCAGCGGCGCGACCTCGAGCAGGCCCAGTTCGGTGGCGATGCGCAGGCGCCCGGACTGCGGGACGATCAGCAGTTCGCCGTCGGCGTCGAAGAACACCCGTTGCATCGAGGCGCTGGCCGCGTACAGGTAGATGCTGATGCCGCTGCTGACCTCGGCGGGGGCGTTGGCGGCCAGGGCGACCAGGCCGTCGACGAAGTCGGTCGGCGCCTGCGGGATCTCCAGTGGGCTCCAGCGCAGGCGGTTGGGGTCGACCGGGCCGAGGCCGCCGCCGGCGATCTGCCGCTCCAGACGCGCGAAGCGGCCGTGGGCGGCGGACGGGCGGATGCGGTACATCCAGGTGCGCCGCGATTCGCTGCGCGGCACGGTGAAGGCGGTGCCGGACAGCAGCTCGGTGTACAGGCCGTAGGGCACTCGCTGCGGCGAGTTCTGGCCGACCGGCAGGGCGCCAGGCAGCGCCTCGCAGCTGAACTCGTTGCCGAAGCCCGCCAGGTAGGCGAGGGCTTCAGGGGAGGGTTGTGCGTGCATAGGCATCTCGAATGTTTTTGTTATTTGCGTAAATTAATTTCGATAATCGTAATTATCCGCCGCGAATGGCGTCAAGCGCAGGCCATCGCAGGGGCCATGGCTCTGCTGTAGGGGCGAATTCATTCGCCTAGCAGGCCAAAGGCCTGCGCCTTTGAGGGCTGGGGGTGCTGCGCACCCCTTGGCGAATAAATTCGCCCTACAGGCCGCGAGATTGGCTTTGGCATCGGCCGCTGCGCCTGCCTTACCGGAACATCTCTTTGTAGCTGCCGTCATGCATCCACGCCGCGTGCTTCGGCGCGCGCTTGGTCTGCGCCCACTCCTCAAGCATGGCCCACTTCACTTCATCCAGCGCCGCGAGCATCTTCGGCGAGCCGGTGTTGGCGGCCAGCTCCAGGCGGTGGCCGTTGGGGTCGAAGAAGTAGATCGACTGGAACAGCGCGTGGTCGGTCGGGCCGATGACCTTGATCCCGGCCGCCTGCAGACGCTCCTTGGCCGCCAGCAGCACCTCCATCGACTCGACCTGCAGGGCCAGGTGCTGGGTCCATACCGGGGTGTTGGGATCGCGGCCCATCTCCGGCTGGGTGGGCAGCTCGAAGAAGGCCAGCACGTTGCCCATGCCGGCATCGAGGAAGATGTGCATGTACGGATCGGCCTCGCCGGTCGACGGCACGGCGTCCTCGGCGATCGACAGGATCAGCTTCATGCCCAGGTGCTGTTCGTACCAGCGGGCGGTTTCCAGAGCGTCCTTGCAGCGGTAGGCCACGTGATGGACTTTCTGCACGATCGGATTCATGACGGTCTCCCTTGCTCGATGGTTGCTGCGGCTTGCCGGTTCGGAAGAGGCCGATGGCGTGCGCGCATTTTGTTATGTGTAATTAACTTACGCAAAACGTAACTCGCGTCTCGGGGAGCGTCAAGCGTAGAATTCGCCATCCATCGCCACGCACAGGAAGGACCATGACAAGCGATACCGAGCGCGCCGCGGCGCCGCGGCGGCAGAAGGTGCAGTCCGCCGAGGTCGGCACCGACATCCTCAAGGGCCTGGCCGAACTGGCGCCGGCCACCTCGCTGTCGCGTCTGGCCGAGCACGTCGGCATGCCGGCGAGCAAGGTGCACCGCTACCTGCAGGCGCTGATCGCCAGCGGCTTCGCCGAGCAGGACGAGAGCAGCGGCCACTACGGCCTGGGCCGCGAGGCGCTGTTTGTCGGCCTGGCCGCCATCGGCCGCCTGGACGTCACCAAGGTGGCGCTGCCGCGCCTGGTCGAGCTGCGCGACGCGCTCAACGAGACCTGCTTCCTCGCCGTGTGGGGCAACAAGGGGCCGACCGTGGTGCACGTCGAGCAGGCGGTGCGCGCGGTGACCGTGGTCACCCAGGTGGGCTCGGTGCTGCCGCTGCTGGGTTCTTCCACCGGCCTGGTGTTCGACGCCTTCCTGCCGGAGGTGGAGAGCGCCGCGCTGCAGGCTCAGGCCCTGACCGAGCCGGGCGCGCCGACCGCCGCCGAGCTGCAGGCGCTGCGCGCGCAGATCCGCGCGCGCGGGCTGCACCACGTGCACGGGCTACTGATGTCGGGAGTCAACGCGCTGTCGGCGCCGCTGTTCGCGGCGGGCGGCAAGCTGGTCGGGGTGATCACCGTGGTCGGTACCGCGCCGGGTTTCGCCGCCGATCCGCAGGGGAAGCAGGCCGAGCGCCTGCTGGCGGTGGCGCGGGAGATCAGTGCGCGGATGGGCGGGCTCGCGCCGCAGTAGCGCGGGCTGCAAGGAAAAACGGCAACCCGGACGGTGAAAGCTGCCAGGCTGTCCGGGTTGCCGTGGAGGGAAACGGTTGGAGCCCTCTCCCGCGAGCGGGAGAGGGGAAGTGCGTTTACTCGGTGCTGAGCACACCGCGACGGATCTGGTCGCGCTCGATCGACTCGAACAGCGCCTTGAAGTTGCCCTCGCCGAAGCCGCTGTCGCCCTTGCGCTGGATGAACTCGAAGAACACCGGGCCCATCAGGGTTTCGGAGAAGATCTGCAGCAGCAGGCGCTGTTCGCCATTCTCCGCGGCGCCGTCGAGCAGGATGCCGCGCGATTGCAGCTCCTCGACCGGCTCGCCGTGGCCGGGCAGGCGGCTTTCCAGCATCTCGTAGTAGGTCGCCGGCGGCGCGGTCATGAAGCGCATGCCCAGGGCCTTGAGGGCGTCCCAGGTCTTGATCAGGTCGTCGGTGAGGAAGGCCACGTGCTGGATACCCTCGCCGTTGAACTGCATGAGGAACTCCTCGATCTGTCCGGCGCCCTTGGAGGATTCCTCGTTGAGCGGGATGCGGATCAGGCCGTCCGGCGCGGTCATCGCCTTGGAGGTCAGGCCGGTGTACTCGCCCTTGATGTCGAAGTAGCGGATCTCGCGGAAGTTGAACAGCTTCTCGTAGAAGTCCGCCCAGTAGGCCATGCGCCCGCGGTAGACGTTGTGGGTGAGGTGGTCGATCAGCTTGAGGCCGGCGCCCTGCGGGTGACGGTCGACCCCCTCGATGAACTCGAAATCGATGTCGTAGATCGAGTTGCCTTCGCCGAAGCGGTCGATCAGGTAGATCGGCGCACCGCCGATACCCTTGATCGCCGGCAGGCGCAGCTCCATCGGCCCGGTGGGGATGTCGATCGGCTGGGCGCCCAGTTCGAGGGCGCGGGCGTAGGCCTGGTGCGAGTTCTTCACCCGGAAGGCCATGCCGCAGGCGGACGGGCCGTGTTCGGCGGCGAAGTAGGAGGCGAGGCTCTTCGGCTCCTTGTTGAGGATCAGGTTGATGTCGCCCTGGCGGTACAGGTCGACGTCCTTCGAACGGTGGGTGGCCACCTTGGTGAAGCCCATCATGGCGAAGATGGGTTCCAGGGTGTTCGGCGTCGGGGCGGCGAATTCGATGAACTCGAAGCCCATCAGGCCCATCGGGTTTTCGAACAGATCGGTCATTTCGGTATCTCGCTTTCTAATCTCGTTGTCTTTGAGTCTGGCAGGTCAGCGGGCGCATGCCGGCACCGGCGGTGCGCAGGACACGCCACGGACGCTGCGAGCGAGGAAATCGCCGATCAGCAGCTTGAGGCCGAGGATCTTCATGGGCGTTGGCTCAGGCCGGCTTGTCGGCCTGGGCGTCCGGATGGGCCTTCTGGAAGGCCGGGTGCTCGAGGGCCAGGCGCTCGACGCGGCCGATGCGCGGGTAGGGCGACAGGTCGACGTTGAAGCGGCGTGCGGCGTACAGCTGCGGCAGCAGGTAGACGTCGGCCAGGCCCGGTGCACCGAAGCAGAAGCCCTCGTCGCCGATCAGCGCCTCGACGGCGCGCAGACCCTCGCCGATCCAGTGGGCGATCCACTGCTGCACCTGCTCCTCGTTCAGCCCCAGGCCGCGCAGGCGGTTGAGCACCGCGACGTTGTGCAGCGGATGGATGTCGCAGCCGATCAGCGCCGCCACGCCACGCTGGCGGGCGCGCTCGAGCGGATCGCCCGGCAGCAGCGGGACCTGCGGATAGCGCTCCTCGAGATACTCGATGATCGCCGGCGACTGGATCAGCAGCGCGCCCTCGTCGCTGCGCAGGGCCGGCACGCGGGCCTGCGGGTTGATCGCGCGGTAGGCCGGCTGCAACTGCTCGGTGACGCCCGGCGCCAGGTTGACCGGCAGGTGATTGGCCTCCAGGCCCTTCAGCGCCAGGGCGATGCGCACGCGGTAGGAAGCGGTGGAGCGATAGTAGGTATAGAGGTCCATGGGCGCGTGCTCGTCGTAATTATTTTATGCGTAACGCATTTATGTTTTGTGCAATTTGCGGGTTGGCGGTGCCAGTGTCAAGTCGGAAAGCGCTCATGCCCGGGCGGCGCAGGCCGCCGCCACGACGAGGGCGGCAGGCGCTGCGCGTCTCGGTTGCCCTCAGTGCCTGATCATCACGTGGCGCACCACCGTGTAGTCCTCCAGACCGTACAGCGACAGGTCCTTGCCGTAGCCCGAGTGTTTGACGCCGCCATGGGGCATCTCGCTGACCAGCATGAAGTGGGTGTTGACCCAGGTGCAGCCGTACTGCAGGCGCGCGGCCAGGCGATGGGCGCGGCCGATGTCGGCGGTCCATACCGAGGAGGCCAGGCCGTAGTCGGAGTCGTTGGCGTAGAACAGGGCCTGTTCCTCGTCGGTGAAGGCGGTGACCGACACCACCGGGCCGAACACCTCGCGGCAGACGATCTCGTCGTCCTGGCGCAGGTCGGCGAGCACCGTCGGCTCGAAGAAGAAGCCGGGGCCGGGCACCTTGTTGCCGCCGGTGACCACGCGCACGTGCGGTAGCGCTCTGGCGCGCTCGACATAGCCGGCCACGCGCTCGCGGTGAATCTCGGTGATCAGCGGACCGAGTTCGGTGGCCGGATCGTCCGGGAGGCCGTGGCGGATGCTGGCCACCGCCGCGCCGAGCCGGTTGACGAACTCCTCGTAGATGCCTTTCTGCGCGTAGATGCGGCAGGCGGCGGTGCAGTCCTGGCCTGCGTTGTAGAAGCCGAAGGTGCGGATGCCGGCCACCGCCGCGTCGATGTCGGCGTCGTCGAAGATGATCACCGGCGCCTTGCCGCCCAGCTCCATGTGCAGGCGTTTGATGGTGCCTGCGCTGCTGGCGATGATGTTCGAGCCGGTGGCGATGGAGCCGGTCAGCGACACCATGCGCACCTGCGGGTGTTCGATCAGCGGCTGGCCGACGCTCGCGCCGCGGCCGAAGACGATGTTGACCACCCCGGCCGGGAAGATCTCGGCGAGCCACTCGGCCAGCTTCAGCGCGGTGAGCGGGGTCTGCTCGGACGGCTTGAGCACCACACAGTTGCCGGCGGCCAGCGCCGGGGCGAGCTTCCAGGCGGCCATCATCAGCGGGTAGTTCCACGGCGCGATGGAGGCGACCACGCCGACCGGGTCGCGGCGGATCATCGAGGTGTGGCCGGGCAGGTACTCGCCGGCGGCCGAGCCGGGCAGGCAGCGACAGGCACCGGCGAAGAAGCGGAACACGTCGGCGATCGCCGGGATCTCGTCGCCCAGCACGGCGGCTAGCGGCTTGCCGCAGTTGGCCGACTCCAGGCGGGCCAGTTCCTCGGCGTGGGCCTCGATCCTGTCGGCGAGCCTGAGCAGCAGGGCGGCGCGGTCCTTCGGAGGGCTTTCCGCCCAGGCGGGAAAGGCGGCCTCGGCGGCGTGCACCGCCGCATCCACCTGGAGCTCGCTGGCCTCGGCGATGCGCACCAGGACGCTGCCGCGAGCGGGGTCGAGCACGTCCTGCAGGGGGCCATCGCCGGCGACCAGTCGGCCATCGATCAGCAGTCGGGTTTGCATCGCGTAGTCCTCGCTCGTGGAGTTGGATGGTTCATTTGCCGCTGCCGGCCACCGATTCGCCACCCCGGGTCAGGTAGTAGGCGGCGAGGATCGGCAGCATGGTGGCGAGCATCACCAGCATGGCGACCACGTTGGTCACCGGCACGTCGCGCGGGCGCGACAGCTGGTTGAGCAGCCAGATCGGCAGGGTCTTCTCGTGGCCGGCGGTGAAGGTGGTGACGATGATCTCGTCGAACGACAGGGCGAAGGCCAGCATGCCGCCGGCCAGCAGCGCCGAGCCGAGGTTGGGGAGGATGATGTAGCGGAAGGTCTGCCAGCCGTCGGCGCCGAGGTCCATGCTGGCCTCGATCAGGCTGTAGCTGGTGCGCCGGAAGCGGGCGATCACGTTGTTGTAGACGATCACCACGCAGAAGGTGGCGTGGCCGACGACGATGGTGAACGCCCCAGGCTCGATGCCGAGCTGCTTGAACGCGGCGAGCAGGGCGAGGCCGGTGATGATGCCGGGCAGGGCGATGGGCAGGATCAGCAGCAGCGAGACGCTTTCCTTGCCGAAGAAGTCGCGGCGGTACAGCGCGGCGGCGGCCAGGGTGCCGAGCAGCATGGCAATCAGGGTGGCCAGCGCCGCCACCTCGACCGACAGGCGGATCGCCTCCAGCACGTCGGCTCGGGCGAAGGTCACGGCGATCCAGCGCAGGGTGAAGCCCTGCGGCGGGAAGCTGAACGCCGCGTCCTCGGTGTTGAAGGCGTAGATCAGGATGATCAGGATCGGGAAATGCATGAACACCAGGCCGCCCCAGGCGGCGATCCTGAGTCCCCAGGAGGCGCGCTCAGAGTGCATCGAAGGCTCCCAGCCGCTTGACGATGGACAGGTAGATGGCGATCAGCACGATGGGCACCAGGGTGAAGGCGGCGGCCATCGGCATGTTGCCCACCGCGCCCTGCTGGGCGTAGACCATGGTGCCGATGAAGAAGCCGGGCGGGCCGATCAGTTGCGGCACTATGTAGTCGCCGAGGGTCAGGCTGAAGGTGAAGATCGAGCCGGCGGCGATGCCCGGCACCGACAGCGGCAGGATGATCGCGGTGAAGGTCTGCCGCGGCGTGGCGCCGAGGTCGGCCGAGGCCTGCAGCAGCGACGGCGGCAGACGCTCGAGGGCGGCCTGGATCGGCAGGATCATGAACGGCAGCCAGATGTAGACGAACACCCCGAAGCGGCCGAGGTGCGAGGTGGACAGGGTGCTGCCGCCGACGCCGGGGATGCCGAGGATCAGCTCCAGCACGGACTGCAGGTGCAGCGCCTCGAGGAACCACTGCGCCACGCCCCCTTTGGCCAGCAGCAGGGTCCAGGCGTAGGCCTTGACGATGTAGCTGGCCCACATCGGCAGCATCACCGCGATGTAGAAGAATGCCTTGGTCCTGCCGCTGGTGTAGCGCGCCATGTAGTAGGCGATGGGGAAGGCCAGCGCGGCGCAGGCCAGGGTCACGGCGGTGGCCATGGCCAGGGTGCGCAGGATGATGTCGAAGTTGGCCGGCTGGAACAGTGCCTTCAGGTTGGCCAGGGTCAGCTCCGGCGTCACCGCCATGGTGAAGTCGTCGAAGGTGTAGAAGCTCTGCCAGAGCAGGCCGAGCAGCGAGCCGAGGTAGACCACGCCGAACCACAGCAGCGGCGGCACCAGCAGCAGCGCCAGATAGAGGTTGGGGCGGCGGTAGAGCAGGGTGGACATCCGCCGCAACGGGCCTTGTTCCGGCGCGGGGAGCGCGGTTGCATGCACGTCAGATTCCCTCGTCTTTCAGCGGCACCATGGCCGCCCGCGGCCAGCGTGCAGTGACCCGCTCGCCGATGTGGCGGGGCGGGGCGATCGGCTCGAAGCGGTCGTTGCTCTGGTAGACGGTGAAGCGCTGGCCGTTGTCCAGTTGCAGCTCGTAGCGAGTGGCGGCGCCGAGGAAGTGGATATCGTGCAGCAGACCCTCGACCTCCATCTCATCGGCGCTCAGCGCCTCGCCCGCGCTCAGGTGGCTGTGCTCGGGGCGCACGGTGAATAGCGCCGTGCTGCCGGAAAGGCGCTGCGCCAGCTCGCCGCGCAGCACGTTGGAGGTGCCGACGAACTCGGCGACGAAGGCGTTGACCGGCCTGAGGTAGAGGTTGCTCGGACTGTCGACCTGCTCGATGTGCCCCTTGTTGAATACCGCGACCCGGTCGGACATCGACAGCGCCTCGCCCTGGTCGTGGGTGACGTAGATGAAGGTAATGCCGAGCTGGCGGTGCAGTTTCTTCAGCTCGCCCTGCATCTGCTCGCGCAGCTTGAGATCCAGCGCGCCGAGCGGTTCGTCGAGCAGCAGCACGCGCGGCCGGTTGATCAGCGCGCGGGCCAGCGCCACGCGCTGGCGCTGGCCGCCGGAGAGCTGCGCCGGCTTGCGCCGCCCCAGGCCGGCGAGGGCGACCATGGCCAGCATCTCCTCGGCCCGGGCCAGCCGCTCGGCCTTGGCCACGCCCTTGACCTTGAGGCCGAAGGCGACGTTGTCGCGCACGTTCATGTGCGGGAACAGCGCGTAGTCCTGGAACACCGTGTTGACGTCGCGCTGGTAGGGCGGCAGGCCGGTGGCCTCAACCCCGTGGATGCGCACGCTGCCGCTGTTGGGCTGCTCGAAGCCGGCAATCAGACGCAGGCAGGTGGTCTTGCCCGAGCCGGATGGGCCGAGCATGGAGAAGAACTCGCCGTCCTCGATGTCGAGCGATACCCGGTCGAGGGCACGCACCTCTCCATAGATGCGGGAAACATCGATGAACTGCACGGCGCTCGCCATGCTCGGCCTCCCGGGCAGCGACCGCTCAGCGACCGCCCATGATCGAGATGTAGTCCTGGGTCCAGCGGCTGTAGGGCACGTACTTGCCGCCCTCGGCCTGCGGGGTCTTCCAGAAGGCGATCTTGTCGAACTGGTCGAAGCCGTTGGTCTTGCAGCCCTCGGCCCCGAGCAGTTCACTGGCACCACAGGCTGCCGGCACCGCGGGCAGCGAGCCGAACCAGGCGGCGACGTCGCCCTGCACCCTGGGTTCCAGCGACCAGTTCAGCCACTGGTAGGCGCAGTTGGGGTGCTTGGCCTCGGCATGCAGCATGGTGGTGTCGGCCCAGCCGGTGGCGCCCTCGGCCGGTACGGTGGAAGCGACCGGCTGTTTGTCGGTCTGCAGAGCGTTGACCTGATAGGGCCAGGCGCCGGAGGCGACCACGCCCTCGTTCTTGAAGTCGTTCATCTGCACGGTGACGTCGTGCCAGTAGCGGTGCACCAGTTTGTGTTGCTGGCGCAGCAGTTCCAGCACCGCCGCGTACTGCTTCTCGTCGAGTAGGTAGGGATCCTGGATGCCCAGCTCGGGCCTGGCCTTCTTCAGATAGAGCGCCGCGTCGGCGATATAGATAGGTCCGTCGTAGGCCTGCACGCGGCCCTTGTTGGACTTGCCGTCGGCCAGGTTCTGCTCGGCGAACACCACGTTCCAGCTGGTCGGTGGCGTCTTGAACACGTTGGTGTTGTACATCAGCACGTTCGGCCCCCACTGGTAGGGGGCGCCGTAGGTCTTGCCTGCCACCACGTACCAGGGGGCGCCATGCAGGCGCTGGTCGATGTTCTTCCAGTTGGGAATCAGTCCCGGATCGATCGGCTGCACGCGCTTGCCGGCGATCAGGCGCAGCGAGGCGTCGCCCGAGGCGGTGACCAGGTCGTAGCCGCCCTTGGTCATCAGGCTGACCATCTCGTCGGAGGTGCCGGCGGTCTTGACGTTGACCTTGCAGCCGGTGGCTTTCTCGAAGCCGGTCACCCAGTCGTAGTTCTTGTCGGTGTCGCCGCGCTCGATGTAGCCGGGCCAGGCGATGATGTCGAGCTGGCCTTCGCCCGGGCCGACGGTCTTGGGCGGCTCCGCCGCCTGCAACGCGGAGCTGGCCAACAGGGCCGTGGCCAGGGCGCCGGGCAGGAACTGATGGGTAGTGGACATTGCTGGATCCTTCTTCGGGCATTGGTAGGCGGGCAGGTCGCTGACGACTGCCTGCGCCTGCCGGTCGATGACTCGCGACTTTCAGCTTAGATGCTGTTTGTGCCTCGTTGGCTGGCAACGCCGCGATTCCGGCTTGTGGAGAGGGTGTAGGACCGCTGAGCGAGGCTTGCACGCCGGGAACGAGTCGCGACGGGATTTATCGAAGCGTGGCTTATGCGCTATTTGACATAATGAATTGATGGGGGTGATTGTCCATCATCCCAACTCCTCAGCCAGGGCCTGGCTGAACAGGCCTGGAAAAGCTGGGCAGGGCGGTTGCCGGCAGGTAGGCAAGGAGCATGGAAAAAAGAGCGCGTTCGAGGGGCTGGCGCCGATTGTAAGGCGCCCGTGCCCTCATTAGACTTGCCGCCCCAGAACCCTCCCACCTGTAAGGCTTCTCTCAGATGATCAAGAAGTGCCTCTTCCCGGCTGCCGGCTACGGCACCCGCTTCCTGCCCGCAACCAAGGCCATGCCCAAGGAAATGCTGCCGGTGGTGAACAAGCCGCTGATCCAGTACGCCGTCGAGGAAGCCCTGGATGCCGGTCTCAACGAGATCGCCATCGTCACCGGTCGCGGCAAGCGCGCGATCGAGGACCATTTCGACATCAGCTACGAGCTCGAGCACCAGATCCGCGACACCGACAAGGAGAAGTACCTGGTCGGCATCCGTCGCCTCCTCGACGAGTGCACCTTCTCCTACACCCGTCAGATCGAGATGAAGGGCCTGGGCCACGCCATCCTCACCGGCCGCCCGCTGATCGGCGACGAGCCGTTCGCCGTGGTGCTGGCGGACGACCTGTGCCTGAACCTGGAAGGCGACGCCGTGCTGGCGCAGATGGTCAAGCTGTACAAGCAGTTCCGCTGCTCCATCGTCGCCATCCAGGAAGTGCCGCGCGAGGAGACCAACAAGTACGGCGTGATCGCCGGCGAGATGATCCGCGACGACATCTACCGGGTGAACACCATGGTCGAGAAGCCCAAGCCGGAGGATGCGCCGTCCAACCTGGCGATCATCGGCCGCTACATCCTGACCCCGGACATCTTCGACCTGATCGAGCAGACCCCGCCCGGCAAGGGCGGCGAGATCCAGATCACCGACGCGCTGATGAAGCAGGCCCAGGACGGCTGCGTCATCGCCTACAAGTTCAAGGGCAAGCGCTTCGACTGCGGTGGTGCCGAGGGCTACGTCGAGGCCACCAACTTCTGCTTCGAGAACCTGTACAAGGCCGGCAAGGCCTACTGAGTTCGAGCTGCAGCCACGAGGCCGCCTGCGGGCGGCCTCGTCGTTTCAGATCGTGAACAGGCTCTCAGGGGATCGGCATCGCCTCCGAGCCTGGCCCCAGCGGCTGGCCGTAGCTGAACTCCACGTAGTTGCCGGCCGGATCGCGCAGGCCGCAGTAGTAGCCGACCGGGTAGGGCTCGTCGCGCGGCGGCCAGATCAGGCAACCGACCGCGGCGGCGCGCGCGGCGATGGCGTCCACCGCCTCCTTGCTGTCCATGGCGAAGCCGAAGTGGCTGTAGTCGTCCGCAGCCAGCTCGCGGCGGGTGCCGCCGGGCATGATGACGAAGATGAAACGGTGCTCCTGGCCCGGCTCGGCCATCCACACGATGCGCGAACCCTTGCCGGCGCGCTCGTGGATGACCCGCATGCTGCAGAAGTCGCGGTAGAAGGCGATGCAGGCGTCGAGGTCCGGCACGTGCAGGGCGACATGGGTGAGGGTGGTGGCCATCGTCGATCCTCCCGACTGCTCTGGCAGAGCATACACGCTCCGGCCGGCGTTCTCCGGTATCCTGCCAGGCCTGCAAGGAGGAAAAGCATGTCCTACGACTACGATCTGTTCGTCATCGGCGCCGGCTCGGGCGGCGTGCGTGCGGCGCGCTTCGCCGCCGGCTTCGGCGCCCGCGTGGCGGTGGCCGAGAGCCGCTACCTGGGCGGCACCTGCGTCAACGTCGGCTGCGTGCCGAAGAAGCTGCTGGTCTACGGCGCGCACATGGCCGACGAGTTCGAGCAGGCGCGCGGCTACGGCTGGTCGCTGGAGGGGGCGCAGTTCGACTGGCCGACCCTGATCGGCAACAAGACCCGCGAGATCCAGCGCCTCAACGGCATCTACCGCAACCTGCTGACGGGCAGCGGCGTCACCCTGCTGGAAGGCCATGCGCGCATTCTCGGTCCCCACGAGGTCGAGGTGAACGGCCAGCGCTACAGCGCCGAGCACATCCTGATCGCCGTCGGCGGATGGCCGCAGGTGCCGGACATTCCCGGCAGGGAACTGGCGATCACCTCCAACGAGGCCTTCTACCTGGAGCAGCTGCCGCGCCGCGTGCTGGTGGTCGGCGGCGGCTACATCGCCGTCGAATTCGCGTCGATCTTCCACGGTCTCGGCGCACAGACCAGCCTGCTGTACCGCGGCGAGCGCTTCCTGCGCGGTTTCGACGAAGCGGTGCGCACGCATCTGGAGGAGGAGCTGCGCAAGAAGGGCCTGGACCTGCAGTTCAACAGCGACATCGCCGCCATCGAGCGCCAGGCCGACGGCAGCCTGCTGGCCAGCCTGCGCGACGGCCGCGTGCTGGAGACCGACTGCGTGTTCTACGCCACCGGGCGGCGGCCGATGCTCGACGATCTGGGCCTGGAGAACGCCGGTGTGGCGCTGGACGCGCGCGGCTTCATCGCCGTCGACGACGAGTTCCGCACCAGCGTGCCGTCGATCCTCGCCATCGGCGACGTCACCGGCGGCGTGCAGCTCACCCCGGTGGCGCTGGCCGAGGGCATGGCGGTGGCGCGCCGGCTGTTCCGCCCGGAGCAGTATCGCCCGGTCGACTACGCGCTGATCCCCACGGCGGTGTTCAGCCTGCCGAACATCGCCACCGTCGGCCTCACCGAGCAGCAGGCGGTCGAGCAGGGCCACCGGATCAAGGTGTTCGAGAGCCGCTTCCGGCCGATGAAGCTGACCCTCACCGACTGCCAGGAGCGCACCCTGATGAAGCTGGTGGTGGATGCCGACAGCGACCGCGTGCTCGGCTGCCACATGGTCGGCCCGGAAGCCGGTGAGATCATCCAGGGCCTGGCAGTGGCGCTCAAGGCCGGCGCGACCAAGGCGGTATTCGACGAGACCATCGGCATCCACCCGACGGCGGCCGAGGAGTTCGTCACCATGCGCGCGCCGCGGGCGGACTGATAGCTGGGGCCCGCCGCATTGGCGGGCCCTGTGTTGCCAGGAGTTCGGACCGCGCTCCTATCCTGCAACAAGGGAAATTCCTTACGGATGTATATTGCATGCGGATGCAGTTGCAATAAGTTTCGAACAGTCATCTGTAAAGATAGTGCAACTCTCATGCACTAGAACCGGCATTGCAGTGATTCTGCCATCTGTAACTCCGATTTGAGCTAACTGCTTGCTCGACGCTCTTCAGGTGCCGATCCAAACTGACAATCTTGATAGGGTTATTCGTGATTGGCAGGGCTTTGTCATGGCATCCTTCATTTACGGTCAGAAGCGGATCAACACCTACACTACAGGAGATCAGCTGGCACAGAAAATGACCCCTCTTGCCGATGGTGGTTACTTGCTGGTGTGGACATCCGTAGGCCAGTACCAGCAAGCCGATATATTCGGCCAGAGGTATGACGCCAGCGAAAACAAAGTTGGCAGTGAGTTCAGAGCGAACCATGCAACCGCGGCGGGTAACCAGGTTGATCCAAGTGTGACCCTCTTGACCAGTGGCTCATACGTGGTTTCATGGTTCGACACGGTTTCGGATGATGCACTGCTCCAGCGCTACAGCAGTTCTGGAGCGCGGCTGGGCTCGGAAATACGCATTTTCGATGCGGAAAGCCCGACCATTTCGGCGATGGTTGATGGTGGCTTCGTGGCTGTCTGGGAGCGCGAATCGGTATTCACGGGATACAACCTGTATGCCCAGCGCTTCGATGCGAATGGCGTCAAGCTGGGCGGAGAGGTTCTGGTCAATACCACCGTTTTGGGGGATCAGGTCTCCGGAGAGGCGGTGGGGCTCGCCGGTGGCGGTTATGTGATCGTCTGGGAAGCATCACGGCAGGATGGCAGTGGATGGGGAGTCTACAGTCAAAGGTTCAGCGCATCCGGAAGCAAGCTCGGTGTCGAAACTCGGGTCAACACCAGCATAGTCGGCGATCAAGACGAACCGGCCGTGGCTGCGCTTGAAAATGGCGGCTATGTCGTCGCCTGGCAGGGGCTGGACAGCTCGCAAACCGGAATTTTCGTGCAGCGCTTCGATAGCAACGGCAGCAAGCTGGGCGGGCAAGTCAGGGTCAACAGCGTCACCAGCTATGACCAGGTGGATCCGTCCGTAGCAGCCCTGAGCGGCGGAGGTTTTGTAGTCAGCTGGACTTCTGAGTATCAGGATGGCGATGGCTACGGTATCTACGCCCAACGTTACGATGCCAATGGCAACAGGCTGGGCTCCGAATTTCGCGTCAACAGCCAGACAATCGGCGACCAGAGCGATTCGGTGGTAGCTGCCCTGGCCGATGGCGGGTATGTGATCAGTTGGACGCACAGCCTAGGTGGCGGTCAAACAGATATATACAGCCAACGCTATGACGCCAATGCTTTTAAACTGGCAGGAATAAACGGAGACGATGCCGCCAATACTCTGGTCTGGGATGGCGTCAACAGCGTAATCATCAATGGCTACGCGGGAAACGATGTTCTCAAGGGCAATAGCGGCAACGATCATCTAAACGCTGGCAGCGGAAACGACATCCTCGATGGAAGAGCAGGCAATGACCGCATGACCGGCGGTGACGGCTCCGATATCTATTACGTCGATAGCCTGGGCGATGTCGTGGTCGAAACCAATGCTCTTGCCGGCACGGGAGGGGTCGACACGGTCTATAGCTCCTTGAGCGGCTACCAGTTGGGCGCCAATGTCGAGAACGGGCGTATTCTCTCCAGCGGTTCAGCCAGTCTGACGGGAAACAGCCTGAATAACGTTCTCTATTCCGGAGCCGGTAACAACGTGCTCAACGGCAGTACTGGCACCGATACCGTCTCCTACGCCTATGCCGGTAGTGCGGTCAGCGTCCACCTCGCCGTGTCCACAGCCCAAGAGACCGGTGGGGCGGGAATCGATACGCTGATCAGCATTGAAAACCTCAATGGCTCCAACTTCAACGACAGGTTGACGGGCAGTGGCGGCAACAACCTGCTTAACGGCGCGTCTGGGAACGATACCTTGTCGGGAGGCTCAGGAAACGATCGCTTGATCGGCGGGGCAGGCAGGGACTCGCTCACTGGCGGGGCCGGTAATGACATTTTCGACTTCAACACCCTTGGCGAGACGGGGTTGGATAGCACCACGCGGGACATCATCAACGATTTTGTGCGAGGTCTCGACAAGATCGACCTGTCGACAATAGACGCCAACACGGCCACCGCTACCAATGATGCCTTTACCGCGATCATCGGCAGCGCAACCCCCTTCACCATGGCTGGGCAACTGAAGGTGGTCAGTGGCGTGCTCTACGGCAACACGGATGCGGACGCTGAGGCCGAGTTTTCCATTCAGGTCACGGGGATAACCAGCCTGTCGAGCGCAGATTTTGTCCTCTGAGCGGTCATGCGCACGCCTCGGGAGTACTGGAGCCATCAACGATAAGACCGGATATCACTGCATGGCCAGTGATATCGGAGGCCTTTGCACCTGTCATCCTCGCTAGCGTCAGTCTGCGCATGATGCTGGCGAGGATGGGGCACGGATTACTGGCGGCAGCTGCAAAGGCTTCACTGTGAGGCCTGCATCATCGCTCTGAAGTCGATTAACTGCTTGCGGCGATAGGGATCGCCAATCCGCAGTTCGCGCTCGGTGAATGTCTGCGAAACCAGGCTCTTGCTCGCGTCGTAATTCCGGTAGCTCAGGCCCGCCAGATCGGACCAGGTGTGAATGAAGTCGTACAGCGCATAGGGGCGGTCGCGCATCGACGAAAACTCCCGTGCATCGCGCGCTCGCCATGACTCCGAACGCCAGATCAGGAAGGGCACCGCGTACATCGGTACGGTCGGGCTGCTTTCATTGCGGCCAAGCATGCGGTGGCCTGGCGAATCGAAGACGTCCTCGCCATGGTCAGAGGTGTACAGCAGGAAGCCGTTGGCCCGCGAGTCGCGGAAGCGCTCGATCAGGGTCGAGACGATGAAGTCATTGAACAGGACCGCGTTGTCATAACTGTTGATCACCGGCACCTGCTCGGCAGCGGCCCAGTCCGCCAGCCCCTGGCGATCCTTGAATACCTCGTACTCCGGCGGGTAGCGGTAGTCGTATTTCATGTGCGTGCCCAGCAGATGGACGACGATGAACTTGCGCTCCGCCGGATCGTTGAGGATGCGCTGGAAGGGCTCGAGCACGTTGCTGTCGTACTCCCGGGCATTCTGTGCGCGGCTGTGGTTGAGGTAGACCTGCTCGTCCGTTTGCTGGGAGAAATAGGTCAGCATGGTGTTGCGCTTGGTCAGCGTCTGCTGGTTGGTGATCCAGAACGTCTTGTAGCCGGCCTGCTTCATCATGTTCATCAGCGACGGCTCGCTCAGATAGCGGTCGGGACTGTCCGGATCGGCAAAGGTCAGCGTCTGCTGCAGGGTCTCGATGGTGTAGGGCCGCGCACTGATCACCTGATCGAACACCTCGAGGCCGGGCAGTGCCTGCAAGCGCGGCGTGGTCGGCCGGGGATAGCCGTAGATGCCCATGTGCTGGCGATTGGTCGACTCGCCGATGACCAGCACCAGCGTAGCCGGCAGGCCGGCATGGGCATCCTTCAGGTCCTGCAGCGGCGGCAGGCGATGGTTCTGGTCCAGCAGGGCCTGCATTTCGGCGAGACGCTTGCGGTATTGCGTGTAGCCGAAAATGATCTGCCAAGGCGTGGCCGGCTCCATGCGCTTTTCGTAGGACTCGACGGCGTTGTCCAGCGACAGCTGGCCGGCATTGGCCAGCTTGACCGCGGGGTAGCCGAACAGGCTGGCGGCGATGAACACCGCCACCCCCAGCGCCCGCGGCCGCGCGATGACGACCGGCCGCAGGCGCCGCCAGAGCAGGTAGCCACCCAGCGTGTAGGCCAGCAGCACCGGCACCATCCACCAGACGAAATACTGCGCGAAGTATTCGCTCGCCTCCTGGGTGTTCGATTCGAACATGATGAAGATGACGCTTTGCGAGAACTCCTGCCAGTAGATGAGGAAGTAGCTGAGGCTGGCGAGGGAGCAGAGCCAGAGGATGCTGCCGATGCCCGCCGCGATCTGGCGCGTGCGCTGCGGAAACAGCAGCACGGGGATCAGCCAGAGCGTGCTGACGATGACCGACTGGCGAAAGCCGACGAAGATGGTCGCGTCGAAAACCTGCAGCAGAACATGGTAGACCCCGGAGAAGTACCAGAAGAACAGGTATGCCCAACCCAGGGCAGCCCAGTCGGTGGCGCGAGTGGGCTTCGTCGAAGGTGCGGGAGGCATGGCAGAGGCGGCTTGTGGCATTTGTTGTTCCGTTACGCGCAAGGAGGCAGCGCAACAGCTTGAATTGCCTAGCTTAAGACAGTCTGAAGTAACTCGCTGAAGAGGCCACTTGCCGCCGGGGGCCACGCGCCTTCGGGATTCCCGCCTGCGCGGGATTGGCGACTTCTTCGGGATGCGCTACGTGAGGCGGTGCCTGCAGCGTCCAGAATGAAAAACCCGCCGAAAAGGCGGGTCTTCTTCTGGCAGATATCGCACGGCAGGCGGCGGCAGGGCTTCCCCTCGGATCAGTGCCCCTGATGGCTGCCGTGATCCATCGGCATCTGGTGCCCCATGCCATGGCCATCGGCGCTTTCCACCTGCACCTGCACCTCGACCTTGCCGGCCTTCTCGAATTCCAGGGTCAGCGGGAACTCGTCGCCGGCCTTGAGCGGCTTGTCGAGGCCGAACAGCATCACGTGGTTGCCGCCCGGCTGGAAGGTCACCTCGCCCTGGGCGGGGACGTCCACGGCGGAAATCCGCTGCATCTTCATCAGTCCGTCCTGGTGCACGTGGGTGTGCAGCTCGCTCTTCTGTGCGCGCGGCGTGCTGGCCCCGAGCAGGCGGTCGGCGGCGCCGGCGTTCTTCAGGGTGAAGTAGGCGGCACCGGCCGGCGCGTTGGGCGGCAGCTCGCGCGACCAGGGATGGTCGATGGTCAGCTCGCCGACCTGGTAGTCGTGGGCGAAGCCCGGCAGGGCGACGGCGAACAGGGCGGCGAGGCTCAGGGTACGGATCAGCATCAGGCAGTTCCTCGGAATGACTAGCCCAGTGGGCTTGGCGCGCGCACCTTAGCACAGCGTGCCGGCCGCCCAGCAGGCGACCAAAGCGCGCACGGCGTCACTGCCACAGGCGGCGCACGAAAATCTATACAAGGATTGTCTGCAATGCCGTATCGAGGTCCATTCAAGCCGCATATTCGCTGGGATAATCAGACGTGTCGCCGATATCTGTATAATTTTATTGTACAGATTTGTTTTCTGGTATAGGTTTTATCCAGGGTTCAGCTGGAGCGCCGTCGCAACTTGTCAGGTACCCGGTGACGCGACACTGAACCCTGCCATTTTTCAGCGAGGGCCTGTGCGATGAACGACTATCTGTCCGATCACTACCGCGGCATCCTCGTCGGCCTCGGCGAAAACCCCGAGCGCGAGGGACTGCTGGATACCCCCGGGCGCGCCGCCAAGGCCATGCAGTACCTGTGTCGCGGTTACCGGCAGAGCCTCGACGAGATCGTCAACGGCGCGCTGTTCGCCTCCGACAACGACGAGATGGTGATCGTCCGTGACGTAGAGCTGTACTCGCTGTGCGAGCACCACCTGCTGCCCTTCATCGGCAAGGCCCACGTCGCCTACATCCCCACCGGCAAGGTGCTCGGCCTGTCCAAGGTGGCGCGCATCGTCGACATGTACGCCCGCCGCCTGCAGATCCAGGAGAACCTCACCCGGCAGATCGCCGAGGCGATCCAGAGCGTCACCAACGCCGCCGGCGTGGCCGTGGTGATCGAGGCGCAGCACATGTGCATGATGATGCGCGGGGTGGAGAAGCAGAACTCGGTGATGAACACCTCGGTGATGCTCGGCGCGTTCCGCGAGAGCTGCAACACCCGCCACGAGTTCCTCCAGCTGATCGGCCGGCGGCACTGAGATGCCCAGGCTGCGTATCGCGCTGCTCGCGCTCTGCCTGCTCAGCGGTAGTGCGCTGGGCAACTGGCGGGAGGCGCTGCCCGAGGCCCGTCTGGTCGGCGAGGGCGAACTCAGCGTGTTCGGCTTCCGTCTGTACAGCGCGCGGCTGTGGAGCCCGGTCGCGGCTTTCGACGCCGGCCGCCCGTTCGCCCTCGAGCTGATCTATCACCGCGAGATCAGCCGCGAGCGACTGGTCGAGGTGAGCATCGACGAGATCCGCCGCCTGCATGGTGACCGCTACGACTCGGCGCGGCTCGCCGGCTGGGCCGCGCAGATGCGCCGCGCCTTCGTCGACACCGCGCCGGGCTCGCGCATCACCGGCCTGTACCTGCCGGGCTCCGGCGCGCGCTTCTACGCCGGCGACCGGCTGCAGCACGAGGTGCGCGACGAGGAGTTCGCCCGTACCTTCTTCTCCATCTGGCTGGATGCCCGCACGCGCAACCCCGAGCTGCGCGCCAGGTTGCTGGGCACCGCCGCACCCTGAGGGCATTCCATGCTGAAGAAACTCCTGCTGTCGCTCTGCGTCTGCCTCGGCGGCTGCAGCCAGATCGACGTCGAGCACTACCGCGAGCAGCAGCCGCAACTCGACCTGCCCAGCTACTTCGACGGGCGGGTGGACGCCTGGGGCATGTTCCAGAAGCGTTCGGGCGAGGTGATCAAGCGCTTCCACGTCGAGATCAACGGCCGCCGCGAGGGCGACAGGCTGATCCTCGACGAGGACTTCACCTACAGCGACGGCAGCAAGCAGAAGCGCGTGTGGACCCTGCACCCCGACGGCCCCGGCCGCTGGCGGGGCACGGCCGCCGACGTGGTCGGCGAGGCGCGCGGCGAGGTGGCCGGCAACGCCCTGCGCTGGCGTTACGTGCTCAGCCTGCCGGTGGACGGCAAGGTCTACCAGGTCGACTTCGACGACTGGATGTACCTGCTCGACGAGCGCACCATGGCCAACCGTTCGTTCATGACCAAGTTCGGCTTCGAGCTGGGCCAGGTCACCCTGTTCTTCCGCAAGGAAGCGCCCTGATGGACTCCTTTCCCGACGGCTACCGCGCGCTGGTGATCGGCGCCTCGGGGGGCATCGGCGCGGCGTTGGTCGAGGCGCTGCGTGGCGATCCGCGCTGCGCGGCGGTGCTCGGCCTGTCGCGCGGCTCGCAGCCGGCCCTCGATTTGGCCGACGCTGCGAGTATCGCGGCGGCGGCCGAGGCGCTCGCCGCGCAGGCGCCGTTCCAGCTGATCGTCAACGCGGCCGGCGTGCTGCACGGCCCGGCGTTCATGCCGGAGAAGAAGCTCGGCGACCTCCACTACGACCAGCTGCTGCACACCTTCCAGGTCAACACCTTCGGCCCGGCGCTGCTGCTGCGCCACTTCGCCCGTCTGCTCGACCGCCGCCGCGGCGTGCTGGCCATGCTCTCCGCCAAGGTCGGCAGCATCGGCGACAACCGCCTGGGCGGCTGGTACAGCTACCGTGCCTCCAAGGCGGCGCTGAACATGCTGGTGAAGACCGCCGCCATCGAGGTGCGCCGCAGCAACCCCAACGCCGTGCTGCTGGCCCTGCATCCGGGCACCGTCGATTCCGCGCTGTCGCGGCCGTTTCGCGGTGCGGAGATCGGTCGCGCGCCGGCGCTGGCGGCCAGGCAGTTGCTGCAGGTGATCGACGGGCTCGGCCCCGAGGCCAGCGGCGGCTTCTATTCGTGGAACGGCGAGCAGCTGCCCTGGTAGGTGCTCAGCGAGCCACTGCCAGACGCAGGCGCAGGCCGTGCAGCAGCGGCACCAGCAGCGCCCAGATCAGCGCCAGCAGAAGCAGGCTCGGCCACAGGCCCAGCGGCAGGCCGACGCCGGCCAGACGGGCGCCAAGCAGGTAGGATAGCGGCCCGCCGAGAGCGCCGAGCAGGCTGCCCAGCCACCACGGCCGGGCGCTCCAGGCCAGGCTGTGGCCGAGGGTGGTGGCGAACAGCGCCCACAGCAGCGCCAGCCACAGCGGCAGCACGCGGCTGTCGCCGGCGAAGTCGAAGACCCCGAGATTGAGCAGCAGGCTGTCGAGGACACAGCCGGCGAGGGTCGCCGCGCCGACCACCCTCAGCTCGCCAGCTCTGCGCTCGACCAGCGCAAAATGGGCCAGCAGGCAGGCGCCGGCGACCAGCAGCAGCTCGGGCCGCTGCGCCCCGAGCACGCAGGCGAACCAGCCGAGCTGGAACAGCACCGCGTTGGCCAGCAGACGCATGTCAGGCCTGCAGGCGACCGAGCAGCGGCGCCGGGCGGGCCGCCGGCTTGGCCAGCAGCAGCTGCACGGTGCCGATGCTGCGTTCGAGGAAGCCACCCTCGCAGTAGCACAGGTAGAACTCCCAGAGGCGGAAGAACTGCTCGTCGTAGCCGAGCTGCTCGAGGAAGTGCCGCGCGCGGCGCAGGTTGTCGTGCCACAGGCGCAGGGTGCGCGCGTAGTGCTGGCCGAACTCCTCCATGTGCAGCAGGTTGAGGTCGGTGTCGCGGCCGACGATATCCAGCATGCGGGCCACCGAGGGCAGCGCGCCGCCGGGGAAGATGTAGCGCTGGATGAAGTCCACCGAACGGCTGGCCTGCGCGTAGCGCTGGTCGCGGATGGTGATGGCCTGCAGCAGCATCAGGCCGTCGTCCTTGAGCAGGCGGGCGCACTGGCGGAAGTAGGTCGGCAGGAAGCGGTGACCGACCGCCTCGACCATCTCGATCGACACCAGCTTGTCGTACTGGCCCTGCAGGTCGCGGTAGTCCTCGAGCAGCAGGGTGATGCGATCCTGCAGGCCCTGCTCCTCGATGCGCCGGCGGGTGTAGGCGTACTGCTCCTGCGACAGGGTGGTGGTGGTCACCCGGCAGCCGTAGTGGGTCGCCGCGTACAGCGCCATGCTGCCCCAGCCGGTGCCGATCTCCAGCAGGTGGTCGCTGGGCTGCAGGTCGAGCTTGCGGCAGATGCGCTCGAGCTTGTTGAGCTGGGCCCGCTCGAGGCTGTCGTCTTCGCGCTCGAACAGTGCCGCCGAGTACATCATGGTCGGGTCGAGGAACTGCTCGAACAGCGCGTTGCCGAGGTCGTAATGGGCGGCGATGTTGCGCCGCGAACCCTGGCGGGTGTTGCGGTTGAGCCAGTGCAGGCCCTGCAGCAGCGGCCGGCCGAGGCGGGCGATGCCGCTGTCCATGGCGTCCAGCACGTCGAGGTTGGCGACGAACACGCGCACCACTGTAGTCAGGTCCGGGCTGCTCCAGTAGCCGTGGATGTACGCCTCGCCGGCGCCGATCGAGCCGTTGCCGGCGACCATCGCCCAGGCGGCCGGGTCATGGATGTGGATCTCGCCGTGCGGCTCGCTGCCGTGCTGGCCGTAAGTGCGGCGCTCGCCATCCTCGCAGACGGTCAGCTGGCCGAGGCGCAGGCCGCCGAGCTGCCGCAGCACGGCACGCTTGAGCAGGCCAGCACCCAGTCCGTTGCCGGCGAACAGGCCCGGCTTGGCCGGGGAAAGACTAGTGCTCTTCATGACTGGGCTCCGGTCGGGCGGTACGGTGGTCACCGTCCGCGGGTTGATGGTCGAAGATCGGCACGCGCTTGAGCGCCAGACGCAGGGCCTGCCAGTAGATGGCGGCGACGGTCTTGGCGGTCATCGCGGGGAAGGCCTGCAGGTGGCGGTGCAGGCTGCGACGGTCGAGCTCGACGCGGGTCAGGCCGAGTGCGGCCTCGAACAGCTTGGCGTCGCCCTGCCAGTCCTCCATGTGGATGCGCAGCTGCGCTCCGGGAGCGGAGAAGCGCATGCGGTACTCCAGGTCGCGCGGCAGGAAGGGCGATACGTGGAAGCCCTTGGCCACCCGGTGGCGCGACTCGCCCGTGGCGTTCACCGGCAGCACGTAGTGGTAGCGCTCCAGCCAGGGCGTGTTGCTGACCTCGCAGAGGATCGCGGCGAGGCGTCCGTCGGCCTCGAAGCAGTAGAAGAAGCTGGCCGGATTGAAGGCCAGGCCCCAGCTGCGCGGCTGGGCGAGTAGGCAGATGCGGCCCTGCGGCACATGGCCGAGCGCCTCGCCGACGCGCAGGCGCACGGCGTCGGCCAGCGGCATGCCGGTGGCGGTGAGCTGCGGCAGGAAATCCGTCTCGCGCAGGGCGAACGGCGCCCAGCGCGAACGCCCGGCCAGCGGCGAGAGGGCCAGCACCGCGTCCAGCTCGGCGAGATCCAGGT
Source organism: Pseudomonas oryzae (assembly GCF_900104805.1). Lineage (NCBI taxonomy): Bacteria > Pseudomonadati > Pseudomonadota > Gammaproteobacteria > Pseudomonadales > Pseudomonadaceae > Pseudomonas > Pseudomonas oryzae. Next base: position 1,363,961 of record NZ_LT629751.1, read on the forward strand.
AGAGCAGGCCGATGCGGTAGCGGAAGGCGTGGCCGCGCGGCAGGAAGCGCCGGTGGCCGACCCAGCCCTGATACAGCGCGCTGTTCACAGGCGCTCCCCGAAGGCATCGGCCACGCGCAGCGCGCTGACCACGCCGTCCTCGTGGAAGCCGTTGGCCCAGTAGGCGCCGCAGTAGAAGGTGTGCTGCTGGCCGTACAGCTCGCGCCAGCGCGCCTGGGCGGCGATGCCGGCGAGGCTGTACTGCGGATGGGCGTAGTTGTAGCGGCCGAGGATCTTCGCCGGGTCGATGGCGGCGGTCTGGTTGAGGCTGACGCAGAAGGTCTTTGCTGCCTCGATGCCCTGCAGGATGTTCATGTTGTAGGTCACCGCCGCCGGCTGGCGTGCCGGGCCGCCGAGGCGGTAGTTCCAGCTCGCCCAGGCCAGCGGGCGTTGCGGCAGCAGGCGGGTGTCGGTGTGCAGCACCACGTCGTTGTCGGCGTAGCGCAGCGCGCCGAGGATCTGCCGCTCGGCCGGACTCGGCGCGGCGAGCAGCGCCAGCGCCTGGTCGCTGTGGCAGGCGAACACCACCTTGTCGAAGCGCTCGCGGCCGGCCGGGCTGAGCAGGGTGACGCCGTCCTCGTCGCGCTCGACCAGCCACACGGGGCAGTTGAGGCGGATGCGCTCGCGGAAGCTGGCGGTCAGCGGCGCCACGTAGGCGCTTGAGCCACCCGCGATGACCCGCCACTGCGGGCGGTCGTTGACCGACAGCAGGCCGTGGTTCTTGAAGAAGCGCACGAAGAACTGCAGCGGGAAATCCAGCATGTCCTCCAGCGACATCGACCAGATCGCCGCGCCCATCGGCACGATGTAGTGGTCGATGAAGCGCCGGCCGTAGCGACCGCGCGCCAGGTAGTCGCCGAGGGTGATGTCGCCGCCGATGCGCTCCTCGGCCAGGTCCCTCAGCGCCTCGCGGTTGAAGCGCAGGATGTCGCGCAGCATGCCGAGGAAGCTCGGCGACAGGAGGTTGCGGCGCTGGGCGAACAGGCTGTTGAGGTTGTTGCCGTTGTACTCGCAGCCGCTGTCGGGATCGTGCACCGAGAAGCTCATCTCGGTGGGCCGCGAGGCGACGCCGAGCTGCTCGAGCAGGCGGATGAAGTTGGGGTAGGTCCAGTCGTTGAAGACGATGAAACCGGTATCGATGGCGTAGTCGCGGCCGTCCAGGCGCACGTCCACGGTATGGGTGTGCCCGCCGATCCAGTCACTGGCCTCGAACAGGGTGACCTCGTGGCGACGGTTGAGCAGGTAGGCGCTGGTCAGGCCGGCGATGCCGCTGCCGATGATGGCGATCTTCATGGACGGTCTTCCGTGGTGGTGCGGGACATGCGCCGGCCCAGGGCCAGCTGCAGGCGGCGCGGCAGGTGGGCGAGCAGCAGCAGGATGGCGACGAAGGCGCCGGGGAAGGCAATCTCGAACGGCCGCCGCGGCAGCCGTTCGGCGATGTGGCGGGCGGCGCGGTCCACGGGCCAGCGCATGGGCATGGGGAAATCGTTGCGGCGGGTCAGCGGGGTGTCGACGAAGCCGGGGCTGACCAGGGTGACGGCGATGCCCTCGGCGGCCAGGTCGAGACGCAGCGACTGGCACAGGTAGCGCAGCGCCGCCTTGGACGCGCCGTAGGCCTCGGCACGCGGCAGCGGCAGGAAGGTCACCGAGCTGGCCACCGCCACCAGCTGCGGCGCGTGGCCACGGCGCAGCAGCGGCAGCGCCGCCTCGATGCAATGGGCGGCGGAGAACAGGTTGGCGCGCACCACGCGCTCGACCATGGCCGCCTCGAAGGCGCGCGCATCGAGGTACTCGCAGGTGCCGGCGTTGAGGATGGCGCAGTCCAGCGCACCCCAGGCCGTGGCGATGCGCTGGCCGATGGCGCGCACCTGCTCGGCGTCGCCGAGGTCGCCGGGCAGCACCAGCACCTGCTGCGGCCAGCGCGCGGCCAGGGCCTGCAGGGGCGCCTCGCTGCGCGCGCTGAGGGCCAGGTGGTGGCCCTGCTGCAGGAGGATTTCCGCCAGCGCGGCGCCGATGCCGCTACTGGCCCCGGTGAGCCAGATGCGTTTCATGCCAGCCTCCGTTTCAGCCAGGCGATGACGCCGCCCAGCACGGGCAGGTGTTCGTAGAGCAGGGCGCCGGCATCGAAGTAGTCGCGGTGGCGGTACACCCGCTCGTCGTGCCAGCGCAGGTGCGAGCAGCCGTCGACGCGGATCGGCGCGCCGCGGCGCAGGCGCGGGTGGCGGTAGCTCATGGTCCAGCGCAGGTAGCCCTCGCCGGCGCCGACCTGGTCGAAGCCGTGGAAGTCGAAGCGCAAATCCTGCACGTTGGCGTACATTTCGCCGAAGTAGTCCCGCAGGGCGGCCAGCCCGCGGATCTCGTGCAGCGGATCGCGGAACACCACGTCGCTGGTGTACAGCCTGTCGAGCCGCTGCAGCTGGTGCCGGTCCAGGCGGGCGAACTCGTCGGCGAAGCGGCGCAGGAAATCAGCCATGGGCGGCGGCCTGCGGCGCCAGGTCCTTGAACGCCTGCAACGCCCGCTCGCGCGAGCGCGCCAGGTCGACGATCGGCGCCGGGTAGCCGGACACCCCGAACAGGCCGAGGGCGGCCGGGTTGTGGATGTCGCGGCGGTTGAGGTGGGCCAGCTCGGGCAGCCAGCGGCGGATGAAGGCGCCGTCCGGGTCGAACTTCTCCGACTGGCTGAGCGGGTTGAAGATGCGGAAGTAGGGCGCCGCGTCGGTGCCGGTGGACGCGCTCCACTGCCAGCCGCCGTTGTTGGCGGCCAGGTCGCCGTCGATCAGGTGGCGCATGAACCAGCGCTCGCCGTGGCGCCAGTCGATCAGCAGGTTCTTGGTGAGGAACATGGCGACGATCATGCGCAGGCGGTTGTGCATCCAGCCGGTGGCCAGCAACTGTCGCATCGCCGCATCGACGATGGGGATGCCGGTGCGGCCCTGCTGCCAGGCCTCGAGATCGTCGGGGGCGTCGCGCCAGGCCAGCGCCTCGGTGTCGACGCGGAAGGCGCGGCCGCGCGAGACGCGCGGATAGCCGACCAGGATGTGCTTGTAGAACTCGCGCCAGAGCAGCTCGCTGATCCAGCTGACCACGCCGGGGTTGCCGTCGGCGAAGTCGCCGGCGTTGACGCCGAGCGCCGCGTGCAGGCACTGGCGCGGCGACAGCACGCCGGCGGCCAGATAGGGCGACAGCGCGCTGGTGCCGGGACGCGCCGGGAAGTCGCGCTCGTCCTTGTACCAGGGCAGGTGCTGGTCGGCGAAGCTGGCCAGCTGGTGGTGCGCGGCGGCTTCGCCGGCCGGCCACAGCTGGCGGAGGCTGTCGCTCGGCGTGGCGAAGCCGTCGATTGCCGCCGGCACCGGATCGCCGGCGATCGAGAGCGGTGCCTGGATGCGCGGCAGCGCCTGCAGCGCCGGCAGCGACTGGGCCAGACGCGCGTAGCAGCTCTTGCGGAACTGGCTGAATACCTGGAAGTAGCCGCCGCTCTGGGTCAGCACGCTACCGGGAGCGAACAGCACCTGGTCGACGTGGCTGTGCCAGGCGATGCCATTGGCGCGCAGCACCTGCGCCACCGCGCGGTCACGGCGGCTTTCGTGGATGCCGTACTCGTCGTTGACGTGCACGGCGCCGAGGTCGTGCTGGCGGCACAGCTCGAGCAGCGCCGCCGGGGCGTCGTCCCAGCGCTCGGCGCGGCGCACCAGCAGCGGGATGTTCAGCGCGGCCAGGTCGTCCTGCAGCGCGGCCAGGTTGCGCAGCCAGAAGTCGACCTTGCACGGCGCGTCGTCGTGCTCGCGCCACTGGCCGGGACTCAGCAGATACACCGCCACCACCGGGCCGGCGGCGGCCGCCGCGCTCAGCGCGGTGTTGTCGCGTACCCGCAGGTCGTTACGGAGCCAGATCAATTGGCGCATGGCGCACTTCTCCTTGCAGACCGAGCAGGCCGAGGCGATGCAGGCACTGCTGGGCGTCGAGGGGGTCGGGGGTCAGGTGCAGGTCGGCGATTGCCGCCAGCTCGTCGTGCTGGCGTTGCACCGCCGGCCCGCACAGCAGGCACGGGCAGGCGACGCCCTGCAGCAGCCGGGCGAGTTCATCGCGCTGCAGCGGTTCGCTGGCGTAGAGCAGCACGGCGCGTGGCTGCATGCGCTGGACGGCCAGCGCCAGCTGCGGCGCCGGCAGCGGCCAGTCGAGCACGCTGACCGGGCATTCGGCGCTGCCTGCCAGCCAGGCGCACAGCCACAGCGCGGGCTCCAGCGGCGCCGAGGAACAGTTGACCAGCAGCAGGGGCGCGCTGCCGAGCATGCGGTTGCTGTGGTATAGCCGGGCGCCGAGCTTGCTGCGCAGCCAGGAGAGGAAGAAGGTGCGTTCCAGCTCGGCATTCGCCCGGATGGCCCAGCGCCGCTGCAGGTCGTCGAGCAGCGGCAGCAGCAGATGGCGGCACACGGTCGCCGGCGGATACAGCGCCACCGCCTGGTTGAAGGCGTCGTCGAGGGTCCGCTCGCTCAGGCTGACGATGGCGTCCAGCAACTGCTGGCGGCGGGCGCCCCAGCCGTGGTCGTCGGCGCCGCTGGGCACGCGGGCGTCGCTGAGCAGGCCACGCACCTGGCTGACCGACACGCCGCGCTCCAGCCAGTCGAGGATCTGCCGCACCTGCGCCACCTGCGCCTGCGAGTACAGGCGGTGGCCCTTGGCGGTGCGCTGCGGCACGATCAGGCCGTAGCGCCGCTCCCAGGCACGCAGGGTCACCGGGTTGACCCCGGTGCGCCGCGCCACCTCGCGGATCGGCAGCAGGCCGGCCAGCTCCTCGTCGGTCGGGTTGTCGCGTGCTTCGCTGTCGTCGTGCATGGTCAGATCGCGTTGCGCAGGCTGAGGGTTTCCGGATGCGGCTGCAGGTAGGCCTGCTGCGCGATGTAGTCGTGCGGATGGCGGCGGAAGTGGTGTTTGAGCAAGGTGATAGGCACCACCAGCGGTACGACCCCCTGGCGGTAGCTGTCGATCAGCTGCTGCAGCTCGCGGCGCTCCTCGCTGCCCAGGGCGCGCTTGAGGTAGCCGCTCAGGTGCTGCAGCACGTTGCTGTGCGTGCCGCGGCTGGCCGGGCGGCGCAGGGCGGCCATGAACTGGCTGAAGTAGCGCTGCGCGAGATCGTCCAGCGGCTGGGCGCCGAGATCGGCGACCAGGCGGCCGAGGGCGCGGTACTGCAGCGGGTCGCTGGCCATCAGCTGGTACTTGTAGCGGGCATGGAAGGCCACCAGCGCCTTGCGGGTAATCCCGGCGGCGAGCAGGCGCTGCCATTCGGCGTAGGCGAATACCCGGGCGAGGAAGTTCTCGCGCAGCACCGGGTCGTTGAGCCGGCCGTCTTCCTCGACCGGCAGCTCCGGGCGGGCGCGCATCAGCGCGGCGGCGAAGATGCCGCTGCCGCCGCCGGGCTGGCTGTAGCCGTTCTCGGCGTAGACCTTGACCCGCTCCATGCCGCAGGACGGCGACTTCTGCATCAGCACGAAGCCGCTCATGTCGTCGAGATGGGCCGCGGTCTGCTGGCCAAAGCCGTCGAGGGCCTCGGTGACGTCCAGCTCGGGGTGGCGGCTGCCGACCGCGCGCGGGCTGGCGGGATCGCCGACCAGGCGGATGGTCTCGCGCGGGGTGCCGAGACCTATCGACACCTCGGGGCAGGCCGGCACGAAGTCGAAGTGGCGGGCGAGCACCTCGCTGCACAGTTGCGACTGCTTGTGGCCGCCGTTGAAGCGCACGGGCTTGCCGAGCAGACAGGCACTGATGCCGAGCTTGATGCGGGGAGATGGGCTGGTCATGGCGGCCTCCAACTTGTACGTCGCAAGATTGCTGTACAACCTTGCTACAGGATAAGTCGTTGCCGCTGGCGGTCAATAGGTCTTGTATAGATTTTGTATAAATATTTGTAGCGGTCGCCGCGTCAGTGCCAGCCCATCCGCCAGCGCGCGCCGTCACGCAGTTCGCGCCAGTCCAGGCACTGGCTGCGCCCGCTGTACACCGCCTGCAACTCGACCGCGAGCAGGTTGCCCGCTTCATCCTCGAGCAGTTCGACTACCAGGAAGTGCTTTTCGCGGTTGCGCGGCTGGCGGGCGGTCCACTTGGACAGCCGCAGCTTGCGCGGATTGAAGCGGTTGGGCGGGCAGCCCGCAGCGGACGGTTCGATCTGGCTCATCGCTTGGCCTCGGCTGGAAACTTCTACAGGCTACGCTGGTTGGCAAAACCTGTACAAGATGGCCGGGGAGCTGAGCGCGTTATCCGGGGCTGCGGACGGGGCAGTCAGGTGCAGGAAGCGCGGGCGACGCTGCAGTTCGGCCTGCAGCGCCGGGGTGGTCAGTTGCTGGCCTGCAGAGCGGCGAGCTGGTTCCGCAGCTCGGCGACCTCGGCTTCCAGCTCGCGCACGCGCTGCTGCGCCTCGACCTCGGCGCTGACGTCTTTCTGGATGCCGATGAAGTAGGTGAGCTGGTCGGCCTCGTTGAATACCGGGGTGATCGACAGCTCGTTCCAGAACACGCTGCCGTCCTTGCGGTAGTTGCGGATGATCTGCCGGCACGGCTGGTTGTGCTTCACCGCCTCGCGGATCGCGGCGAGGCCCGGCTGGTCGCGGTCGCCGGCCTGGAGGAAGCGGCAGTCCTGGTAGAGGATGTCGTCGACGCTGTAACCGGTCAGGCGCTCGAAGGCGGGGTTGGCGTAGATCAGGATGTTGTCGTCGCCTTCCTGTTCCGCGACCACGATTCCGTCGTTGGAGGCTTCGATCACCAGTTGCAGCAGCTTGGCATTGATCATCTTGCAGATCCCGGGTGGTTTCAGCGCATCTTAATGCAACTGCGCCATCGTGGGGCAGCTCGCATGTCTTCCCCGGCCACGGAAGACCAGAGCTTGACGCAGACACGCCTTGCAAAGCCGAGCTCTGCGATACAATGGCACGTCATCCAGTCCCTCGAGCCATTGCCCATGACCGAACTCACCGCAGCCCCGTCCTCCGCCAGCGGCCTGCCCTCGGGGGAGGAGCTGTTCCCGATTCGTGAGGTGGTGCGTCTCACCGGCGTCAATCCGGTGACCCTGCGCGCCTGGGAGCGGCGCTACGGGCTGATCCAGCCGGTGCGCACCGAGGGCGGCCATCGCCTCTACTCGCAGAGCGACATCGAGGCGATCCGCAGCATCATCGCCTGGACCGAGCGCGGCGTGGCGGTGAGCAAGGTCGGCAGCCTGCTGGCCCGCAACCACGAGGACAAGGCCGCGCGACCGGTCGAGGAAGGGGTCTCCAGCGGCGAGTGGGGCGAATGGCAGGAGCGCCTGCGCGAGGCGGTGCGCCACTTCGACGAGGCGCGCCTGGAGCAGCTCTACGGCCAGGTGTTCTCCACCTATCCGCTGGCCGTGGTGTTCCAGGACGTCCTCATGCCGCTGTGGCAGGAGTTGCAGCAGCCGAGCGGCTTCGGCCAGGCCAGCCAGTGGCTGTTCCTCGATGCCTTCCTGCGCGCGCGCGTGCTGCAGCGTCTGCAGTTTGCCCGGGCCGGAGCGCGCGACTGCGTGCTGGTGGCGGCGATCCCCGAGCAGTCCCGCGAGCTGGAGCTGCTGGTCACGGCGCTGCTGCTCGGCGGCGACAGCAATCCGGTGCGGGTGCTGGGTCTCGGTCAGCCGCTGGAGGAGCTGCCGCTGGTCTGCCAGGAGGTCAGTCCCCAGGCGCTGGTGCTGTATTCCACCCAGGCGCCCAGCGCCGCGCTGCTGCGCCAGCTCGCCCGCCTGGTGTTGACCCTCGACTGCCCGCTGGCCCTGGCCGGCGAGGCTTCGGTGCTCGGCGAAGACAGCCTGGCCGGCAGCGCCATCGCCTGCCTGGGCAACTCCGGGCGCCTCATGCAGCGCCGTCTGGCGCAGTTTCTCGTCGGCCACCTCGATACCTGAGGCGCGCCGTCTTACCGCTCGTCGTCGCCCGGCGCGGCTAGCGCGCGCGCCGGCTCGGCCGGCCGCAGCGCGAGACCGCCGAAGGAAATCGCCGGATCGATGTAGCGCAGCGCCGAACTGGCGTCCTTCCAGCCCACGTAGCTCATCAGTGCCTTGAGATCCCAGCCGTTGCGCGTCGCCCAGGTGGCGAAGCCGCGACGCAGCGAGTGACTGCTGTATGCGCCGGCGGCGATGCCGGCGCGGCCGAGGATCTGCCGCAGCAGGGCGATCAGGCTGCCGGCGTGCAGGCCGTCCTCGCCGAGGTTGCCCCAGCGGTCGATGCGGCGGAACACCGGCCCCTGCTGCAGGCCGGAGGCGCTCAGCCAGTTCAGATAGGCCTCGACCGGACACAGTCGCGCCAGCGCCGGCGCCTGGTAGGTGGTGCCGCGATGCGCGCGGTCGCCCTTGGCGTGGGGCAGGAACAGGCTCATGCCGCTGCCGGCTTCGGCGCGGATGTCCTCGACGCGCAGACGGCTCAGCTCGTCGCTGCGAAAGCCGCGCCAGAAGCCGATCAGCAGCAGCGCGGCATCGCGCCGGCAGCGCAGCAGGTTGGCGCGCTCGCCGCGCAGGGCGGCGTCGATCGCCTCGCGCTCCAGCCATTTCACCGCCTGCTCGAGATGCTGCAACTGCAGCGGCGCGGCCTGTCTGGGTTGCGCCGGGTGCAGGGCGCGGATGCCCTTGAGCACCTGGCGCACCGCCGGCGCCTTGGTCGGATCGGGAAAGCCCTGGCTGAGGTGCCACTGCGCCAGCGCCGCCAGCCGCTGCTTGAGGGTGCTGTAGGCCAGCGTGCCGGCGTGGGCGGCCAGGTAGCGCAGGATGCTCTCGCTGCTCGCCGGCAGGAAGCCGCCCCAGCTCACCTCGAAGTGCTCGATGGCCGACTGATAGCTGCGCCGGGTGTTCTCCCGCGTGCCGGCCTGTATGTAGCGCTCGACCTCGTTCATCGCCCCGTTCCCGCGGCAAACGTACCGAAAGGCAGCTTTCGGCGGACTGTTTGCGCCTTCCGATTGGATAATTCCTGATTATCTTATCAGAAGATCTGCGGATAAACGGCGTTCGTTAGCTGGATATTCAGTACGTAAATACATAGTATGTAAAACAGTACGAAATCGTCGGAGCACGACCATGGCCCGAGGCGGGATCAACAAGGCGCTGGTGCAGCAGGCACGCCGCGCGCTGCTGCAGCGCGGCGAGCACCCGAGCATCGATGCGGTACGTATCGAGCTGGGCAATACCGGCTCCAAGTCGACCATCCATCGCTATCTCAAGGAGCTGGAGGAGGCCGAAGCGGGGCAGGACAGCGCGCCCAAGGCGCTAAGCACCCGGCTGGCGGAGCTGGTCGGCGAGCTGGCGGCGCAGCTGGAGGAGGAGGCGCAGGCCGCGGTGGCCGCCGACCGCGAGGCCCTGGCGCAGGAGCGCATCGGCTATCTGCAGCGCCTGGAGCAGGCCGAGGCGCGTATCCGCCAGCTGGAAGGCGAGGGCGCCAGCCTGTCCGCAGCATTGCAGGAAACCCGCGACAGGCTGCATGCGGAACAGCAGCAGCTGCAGCAGGCGCGCATCGACGTCGCCCGCCTGCAACAGCTCGAGCTGGACCTCGGCCAGCGTCTGGTCGACCGCGACGCGCAGCTGCAGTCGCTGGAAGACAAGCACCGCCACGCCCGCGAGGCGCTTGAGCACTACCGCCAGGCCAGCCGGGAACAGCGCGAGCAGGAACAGCGCCGCCACGAGGCGCAGGTGCAGCAGCTGCAGATGGAGAACCGCCAGCTGCAGCAGAGCCTGATCGTCAGGCAGGACGAACTGACCCGCCTCAACCGCGACAACGAGCGGCTGGCCACCGAAGGCGGGCAACTGCGCCGGGAGCAGGTCGCGCAGCGCGAAGCCGTTGCCCGGCAGAGCGAGGAACTCGCCAGCCTGAACGGCCGTCTCAGCCTGGCGCTGTCGGCCCGCGAAGGGCTGCAGGCGCGCAGCGAGGCCCTGCAGGCGGAAGTGGAACGTCTGGCGCAGGCGCTGGCCGCGCAGGATCGGCAGACCGAGGCGCTGCAGGCCAGCCTGAGCGAGATGGCCGGGCATCTGAGCCGACTGCACCAGCCGCCGGCGCCGGAGGCCGCGGATCCGCCAGGCGAAGGCAGCGCAGCGCAAGCGGATGCCGCGGGCGAAAACGTCCCGGGAAACCCGATACCATGACGCCGCACCTCCCAATGGCCCGACCTGGAACAGTCGCATGCTGGCTGCGCTGAAACGCTACAAACTCCTGATCTCCGGCACTCTGGCGCGCTGCTTCCCGCGTACCACCGCCTACCTGCGCGCCGAAGGCGAGGCGGCGTTGCTGCATCGCACGCCCCGGGAGCGGTCGCAGGCGGAGCCATCGTGCCCGGCCAAGACCAGGAGCAAGCCGGCCAGCGCCGACAAGAAAGCCGCCAAGGCCAAGCCGGCCAACAGCACCAGGAAGACGGCCAGCTCACGCCGCCAATCCGGGCCGCGGGCCAGCGCCGGTATCTACGGCCCGGCACCGCTGGCGGTCGATGACGCGCAGGTCAGCGCCATGCGCGAGCGTGTCGCCCAGGCGGTGGCGGCCGGGGTGCTGCGCGCGCCCTCCGAGGAGCAGTGGGCGATGATCCTCGGCCGCCAGCCGGTCACGCGCATCTTCGCCGGCGCCGGCTCGGGCAAGTCGACCACCCTGGTGCTGCGCGTGGTGTTCATGCTCTGCCACCTGGGCATCCGCCCCGAGCGGCTGACGGTGATCTCCTTCACCAACGCCTCCTGCTCCGAGCTGCGCGAGCAGCTGAGCCGGGTGCTGGGCTTCTGGCAGTACCCCTTCGACGCCCGTCAGGCACGCGACTGCGTGCGCACCTTCCACTCGGCGATGGCCGCGCTGGCCCGCCAGCAGCTGGGCGATCCCGTGTGGTTCGAGCAGCTGGACGACAAGGGCGCCTCGGCCGACGAGCCGGACAACCCGCTGGGCGGCGGCCGTCTGCGCCTGGCCCAGCAGCGCCTGCTCAAGCAGGCCTACCAGCGTTGCTATGCCGAGGAGGCGGAGTTCGCCGGGCAGGTCCACACGATGCTCGGCCTGCCACCGCCGGGCGCCGGCAAGCGTGGCCGGGCGCCGCTGGAGGGCCTGCGCTTGGCCGGCGAGTTCGCCGCCGTGCCGCTGTTCGAGGCCTTCCATGCCCAGGCGGGGTTCATCGAGAGCATCGGCCTGCGCATCGACCAGCTGGAGCCGCAAGAGCTCGACTGCCCGCCGCGCGAGCGGCTGTTCGTCGCGGCGCTGGTGACCTTCTGGCGCCATTTCGACGCGGTGCTCAAGGAACAGGGCCTGCAGACCTTCAACGGTGCCTTCCAGCGCCTCACCCAGTTGCTGACCGAGGGCGACGAGCGGATCCCGAGCGAGCGCCTGGCCCCCTTCAGCCACCTGCTGATCGACGAGTTCCAGGACATTTCCCCGCAGATCGTCCAGTGGCTGCAGGCCGTCCACGCCAGCCTGGCGCGCCGCGGCGAGGCGGTCAGCCTGATGGCCATCGGCGACGACTGGCAGTCGATCTATGGCTGGCGGGGCAGCTCGCCCGAGCTGTTCATGGTTTTCGACCGCCACTTCCCGGGCAAGGGCCGGGCGAAACGCAGCGCGGTGCTGACCCTGGCCACCAACTATCGCAGCATCGAGCCGGTGATCCGTGCCGGCGAGGCGGTGCTGGCGGAAGTCGCGGTCAAGCAGACCAAGACCTGCCAGGCGGTCAAGGCCCCGCAGCCGGGCGATCATGGCGTGCGCCTGGTGACCGGCTTCGACCTCAAGAGCCAGCTGCCGGAGCTGCTCGCCGAGATTCGCGCGCAGTGCCAGCACGTCGCCGGCCGCCAGTCGAGCGAGCGCACGGCGGTGCTGGTGCTCAGCCGGCGCAACGAGGCCCTCAAGCAGATCCAGGGCGCGCTGGAGCGCAAGCTGCCGGTCAAGGCCATGACCATCCACCGCGCCAAGGGGCTGCAGGCCGAGGTGGCGATCATCGTCGACGACTGCGCCGCGCCCGAACCGCACCCGCTGCGCAACGCGCTGTACGCGCGCGCCGGCTGGTTCTGCAACAGCTACGACCAGGCCATGCAGGACGAGAGCCTGCGCCTGGCCTACGTGGCGATCACCCGCGGGGTGAGCCGGGTGCTGTGGTACACCCGCAAGGTCCAGGGCGCCACGCGTCTGCTGCCGCGGAGCTGACGGCGAGGCGCTTGCCGGCGGCGGCGTGCGCACCTAGAGTCGGTGGATCAGGAACCATCACCCCTTCGGTTCGGAGCCGACTGAACAATGAGCACGCGCCGCAGCGATCCCTTGGCCCAGGTCAGCGACTTCGATATCCGCCTGCTCAAGCTGTTCCGCAGTGTGGTCGAGTGCGGCGGCTTCTCGGCGGCGGAGGGTGTGCTGGGCATCGGTCGCTCGGCGATCAGCCAGCAGATGAGCGACCTCGAGCAGCGCCTCGGCCTGCGCCTGTGCCAGCGCGGGCGCGGCGGCTTCGCCCTGACAGAGGAGGGCCACGAGGTGTACCACGCCAGCCTGCGCCTGCTGGCCTCGCTGGAGAGCTTCCGCACCGAGGTCAACGGCCTGCACCGCCACCTGCGCGGCGAGCTGAACATCGGCCTCACTGACAACCTGGTCACCGTGCCGCACATGCGCGTGACCCACGCCCTGGCGCGCCTCAAGGAGCGCGGACCGGGAGTGCGCATCCAGATCCGTATGATCCCGCCGAGCGAGGTGGAGCAGGGCGTGCTCGACGGCCGCCTGCACGTCGGCGTGGTACCGCAGGCCGGCGCGCTGAGCGGGCTGGAGTACCACTTCCTCTACGAGGAGCGCTCGCAGCTGTACTGCGCGGTCGGTCATCCGCTGTACTACGCGGACGAAAACGAGCTGGACGACGAGCGCCTCAACGCCCAGGACGCCATCGCGCCGACCTTCCGCCTGCCGGCCGAGGCGCGCGCCCACTACCAGGCGCTGCGCTGCACGGCCAGCGCCTCCGACCGCGAGGGCATGGCCTTCCTGATCCTCACCGGCCGCTACATCGGCTACCTGCCCGACCACTACGCCCGCCAGTGGGTGCAGGAAGGGCGCCTGCGCGCGCTCAAGCCGGCCGCGCGCTGCTACGACATCAGCCTGGCCTGCGTGACCCGCAAGGGGCGCCGGCCGCATCTGGTGCTGGAGAGCTTTCTTCAGGCGCTGGGGGCGGGCGGCGCCTGAATGCGCTGACGGAAGAGGACAGGCTACGAGATAGCAATCGCAGCCGATGAAGGCCCCCGCTGATGAGCGGGGGCCTGCTCGGTAAAGCCGATAACAAGGAAGCTGGATTCAGAAGCGATAGTTCGCGCTCACCTCCAGGGTGCGAGGCGCGCCGGGGGTGATCAGGTCCACCGAGCCATGGGCGGAGGCGTAGTACTCCTTGTCGAAGACGTTCTTCAGGCGCAGGGCCGCATCCCATTGCGGCTCGGCGTAGAACAGCGCCGCGTCGTAGGTGGTGTAGCTGGGCATCACCACCTTGTTGTCCAGGGAGGTGAAGCGCTCGTCGACGTAGTTGGCGCCTGCGCCCACACGCCAGCCCGGGTTCAGCGAGCGCACCACCCAGAGGTTGGCGGTGTTGCGCGGGGTCAGGGTGGGGGTCTGGCCTTCGTTGGCTACGCCGTTGGTCTTGGCCGGGGACTCGGTGATCTCCGCGTCCAGGTAGGCGTAGCCGCCATAGACCTGCCACTTGTCGGTGAGCTGGCCGCTGAAGGTGGCTTCGAAGCCATCGGTGCGCTGCTCGCCGGCCAGCACCGTCAGGCTGGTCGCGGGATCGACGGCCTTTATGTTGGTGCGTTCGAGGCGGAATATCGCCGCGGTCACCGACAGGCGGCTGTCCAGCAGGTCCCACTTGGCGCCCAGCTCGTAGTTGGTGGTCTCTTCCGGCTCCAGATTTTCGATTGCCGGGCTGAGCTGGAACACTTCACCCGAGGGCTGGAAGCTGCGGCTGACCGAGACGTAGTAGGACTGCATCTGATCCGGCTGGAACACCAAACCGGCGCGCGGGCTCCAGGTCTTGTCGGTACGGTCGAGGTCGACGTTCTGCACACGCTGATCGTCGAATTCCTGGCCGTAGATGTCGTAGCGCACGCCGAGCAGCGCCTTCCACTGGGCACTCAGTTCGATCAGGTCCTGCACGTAGAAGCCGGCGGTTTCCTGATAGTTGTGGCCTTTGGCGCTCAGGGTGCTGGCGTGCTCGGGCACCGGCACCAGGGCATCGCGGTAGACCGGTACCTGGGCCACGTTGGCCTGGTTGAACACACGCTGGTACTTGTCCTGGTAACCCAGTTCCATGCCGTACAGCAGGTTGTGCTGCATGCCCGCCAGCTGGAGTTGCTGCTTCAGGTCGGTCTGGTTGAACACACCGTACTCATCGCGCGCCACGTTGCCACGGTTCAGCTTCACCAGCAGTTCGCCGTTGGCCGCGGTGACGAAGCGGTTCGCGCTGCTGTCGGCCAGGGTGTTGTTGCGGTCCAGATCGTAGTGGTAGTAGCGGGTAGTGTTGGTCAGGCTCAGATCATCGTTGATCCGGTAGTCCAGAGCGGCGGAGAGGGAGAAAACCTCGCTGCGAACGTAGTCCTGGTCCGCATCGCCGGAGCCGAAGCGCTTCTCGCGGTCGACATCGACCGGGCGATCGCCGAAGGCGGGGATGCCGAAATCGATCAGGCGCTTGTCGTAGAGGTAGGTGGCCCCGAGGTTCAGCTCCAGGTCGTCGGACAGGCGGAAGTAGGCGGAAGGTGCGATGGCCTTGCGGTCGACGTAGCCGTCGTCGCGGAAGGTGTCGCTGTCCTCGTGGGCGCCGGTGACGCGGAATGCCTTGTCGCCCTGCGGGTCGGCGCTACCGGCGTCGAACTGGGTGCGGCGCTTGCCTTCGCTGTCGAAGCTGACACCCACTTCCTGCCTGGGGTCGAAGCCGGGCTTCTTGCTCACGCTGTTGATCAGACCGCCGGAAGAGCCGCGGCCATAGAGCACGGCGGCCGGGCCTTTGATCACTTCGACCCGTTCGATGTTGGAGAGATCACGGAAATACAGGGCATCGTCGCGGATGCCGTCGATGAACTGGTCGCCAATGGCGCTGAAGCCGCGGATGGTGACCTGGTCGCGCTGACCGTCGCCGTTGGACAGGCCGACGCCGGGCACGTTCTTGAGCACGTCCTCCATGGACTGGGCGCCCTGATCCTTGATCACGCTCTCGGGCACCACGTTGACCGTCTGCGGGATGTCGCGCAATGGAGCGTCGATTTTCAGTGCGGCCTTGCTTTCGCTGGCCTTGTAGCTTTCCTGTTCATTCGCGCTGCTGATACTGGTGGCCGGAATTTCCAGAGCCGTCTGCGATTCGGCATGCAGTGCGGGGGCGACGAGCAAACCGAGCAGTGGCAGACAGGCGGGTTTGAGGCGGCGAAACGTCTCTCCGTGCTCCTTGGCATTGTTACGCGGCTTGCAAATGGCCAACCGGCTGGCCGAGATGCCGATCTGGCGGGTGGTGGTTCTCATGCGGGGTGACACTCCTTGGGGTTGTGACGGCAATCCGGCTTTTTCGAGGCGAGCGGAAGCAGGCCCCGATCGTGTATTCGGTGCTTCGGTTGCGATGGGGCTGTTCAATGGGTGGCGTCTGGAGATCGCCGCGCAGGGGGATCAGTGCTGTCGTGGCCTCGCATGCGCGAGCGAGGCAAATAGAAATTCAATTCCCTTGCTGTTGAGAATTGTTATCAATATGCAAGGGGAATGTAAAGTCCCAGTGCCCAAGATGGTCGACAGCTCACAACCGCAGGGCCGCGGGCAAGGGATGGCGCAGGTCGCGCCCAATCACGAAGGGGGCCTTGGTCTGTTGCGACGCCGGGCGGAGGAGAAGAGGGGAAGCGCACCTGAACGGCAGTCAGGTGGCGGAGGGAGGCACGCGAGACCCGCCAGAGGCGTCGCGCCTCGCGTGCAACGACTCAGGCGCCGAACTTGATGGTGCCGATGGCCACGGCGCCAACCAGATACCAGCCGACGGCCGAAGTCACGGCCAGGGCCATGCCGCCCAGCCAGATGCCCAGGGCGATCTCGTAGGCCAGCCGCCGTTCGCGGCGCGGGGCGGCCGCTCTTGGGCGATAGTCGTCGTAGTCGTCTTCGTCTCGAATTGCACGCATAGCTGTTCACTGCCGGGTGGTTCACGTTCGGGGGCGGACGGTAGACGGTTTCCGTCGGCCTGGCAATCGGTGCGGCCCGACGATGGCGGTTCAGATCAGCCCGAGGCGGCGCGCCAGCTTGCGCAGGTTGCTCGGGTCCATCTGCAGCTCGCGCGCCGCCGCCGCCCACTTGCGCCGGTGCCGGGCCAGGGCATCCTCGATCAGGCTGCGCTGGCAGCGCTCGACGGCCTGCTGCAGCGACTCGCGCACGGGCGCGGTCGCCATCGGCATGACCGCCCCGCTGGGTGGCGGAGCGCTGTCCAGGCCCAGCCAGGGCGCCTCGATGCTGAGCAGCGCGCTGCGCGAGCCGGCCTGGCTGAGCACCTTGAGCGCGGCGCGGCCGATCACGTGCTCCAGCTCGCGCACGTTGCCCGGCCAAGGGTAGGCGAGCAGCGCCCGCTCGGCATCCGGCGACAGGCGCAGGCAGCGCAGGCCCAGGCGCGTGCGGTTGAGTTCGAGGAAGTGGCCGGCCAGCACCAGCACGTCGCGGCCGCGCTCGCGCAGCGGCGGAATGTGCACCGGGTAGACCGACAGGCGGTGGTAGAGGTCGGCACGGAAGCGCCCCTCGCGGACTTCCTCCCACAGCTTGCGATTGGTGGCGGCGACCACCCGCACGTCGACATGCCGCGGCTGGTCGGTACCCAGGCGCTGGATCTCGCCGTTCTGCAGGGCGCGCAGCAGCTTGGCCTGGATCGACAGCGGCAGCTCGCCGATCTCGTCGAGGAACAGGGTGCCGCCGTTGGCCGCCTCGAAGCGCCCGGCGCGTTCCTGCGCGGCGCCGGAGAAGGCGCCCCTGGCGTGGCCGAACAGCTCGCTTTCCGCCAGGGTCTCCGGCAGCGCCGCACAGTTGACGTAGACCAGCGGCCGGCCGGCGCGCGGCGAATGGCCGTGCAGCCAGCGGGCGAACAGCTCCTTGCCGACGCCGGTCTCGCCCTGCAGCAGCACCGGCAGGTCGGAGTCGGCGACCACCGCCAGCTCGTCGAGCAACTGGCGCAGCGCCGGGCTCTCGCCGAGGATCATGCCGTCGCCCTCGGTCTCGCCGGCGCTGACCTCGCGGCGGGCCAGGCGCAGGCTGCGTACCTCGCCCTCCAGGCGGCAGATGCGCAGCGCCGCCTCGATCAGCAGGGCGTAGTGCTGCAGGCGCAACACCGCGCTGCGGTCGAAATTGCCGCGGCGCAGATCGTCGAGGGTCACCGCGCCCCACAGCTGGCCTTCCACGTACAGGCTCATGCCCATGCAGTCGTGGACCGGCAGCGGCTCCTCGGGGCAGTCCTCCAGCAAGCCGTCGTAGGGATCGGGCAGCTCGCTTTCGGCCGCGAAGCGCAGCGGCTCGCGCTGGGCAAGGATCTGCGCCAGGCGCGGGTGGCGGGCCAGGGCGAAGCTGCGGCCGAGCGCCTCGTGGGCCAGGCCCACGGCGGCCTGCGGGCGCAGGCTGTCGCCATCCAGGCGCAGCAGCACCACGGCGCTGCAGGCGAAGGCTTCGCGCAGGCAGACGACCAGGCGCTGCAGGCGCACGGCGGCGGGCAACTCGCCGGTGAGGTCGGCGAGCAGGGCATTCTGCAACGGGGTCAAATCTACCATTTCGGGTATCCAGTACCTTGAAAAGTCCGGGTAGATTGGACCTAGACGCCGCGCCAGGCCTTGATTGCCGTCAACCCGCACGCTGGCATGCGCCTTGCGATGCTCCGGTCAGCCCCATAGCCGACCTGGAGACATCCATGACCGACCAACTGCTCGACCACACCCTCGGCCACCTGGCCTGCGCCATCCCCGGCGCCACCCGGATATTCCATGACGTCCGCCTGGACTTCTGCTGCGGCGGGCAGAAGACCCTGCGCCAGGCCGCCCTGGAGCAAGGGCTGAACGCCGGCGAGATCGCCGAGCGGCTGCTGGCCCTCGCCCCGGACGACGCCGGCGAGGCCGACCTGCGCGCGCTGGATGATGATCAGCTGATCGCGCATATCCTGCAGCGCTTCCACGAGGTGCACCGCCAGCAGCTGCCCGAGCTGATCCGCCTGGCCGCGCGGGTCGAGCAGGTTCACGGCGAGCGGGCGGAATGCCCTGCGGGGCTCACCGAGCTGCTGCGCGACATGCAGCAGGAGCTGGAAAGCCACATGCAGAAGGAAGAGCAGATCCTCTTCCCGATGATCGTGCGCGGCGGCGGGCGAATGGCCGGCGCGCCGATCTCGGTGATGCGCTACGAGCACGACCAGCACGGCGAAACCCTCGGGCGCCTGGCCACGCTGACCGACGACATGCAGCCGCCGCCGGATGCCTGCAACACCTGGCGCGCCCTGTACCGCGGCCTCGACGAACTGCGCCGCGACCTGATGCAGCACATCCATCTGGAAAACAACCTGCTGTTCCCGCGGGCGCTGGGCGAGCGGGTGGGCTGACCCGCAACCGAACGGCGCCAGGGGTGGAGGGGGCAGGCCGGCGACGCTTCTGCCGTACTGCCGGGCCGCGTATAGTCCCGGCACCGCCACCCTTGCCGACCTACAGGACCACCTGCGATGGGCCCCGTGCTTCTCCTCGACTCCCGCAACCCCGAACTGCGCGCTGCTCTGGAAGCGCTGCTGCCCGAGCAGGAGCTGGTCGAACTGACCAGCGACGCCGCAGCCGCCCAGCGCTGCAGGATATGGCTGGGCGAGCCGGACCGCGTCGTCGACCTGCTGCGTCAGGGGCTGCGCCCGCAATGGCTGCAGTCGACCTGGGCGGGCTATGCGCCGCTGCTGGCGGCAGACCTGCCGCGCGACTACCGCCTCAGCCGCGCCGTCGGCGTGTTCGGCCAGCCCATCGCCGAATACCTGCTCGCCTACATGCTGGAGCGCGAGCAGCAGCTGCGGCGTCGCCGCGACAGCCAGGTCCGGCAAGAATGGGATGCGCGCATTCCCGGCAGCCTGTACGGACGCCAGGTGCTGATCGTCGGGGCCGGCGAGATCGGCCGGGAGGTGGCACGCCTGCTCGCGCCGTTCGGCATGCGCCTGAGCGGCATCGCCCATACCCCGCGACCGCTCGAGCATTTCGAGCGGGTGGTCGGCCTCGACAGCCTGCACGAGGCGGCTGCAACGGCCGACTACATCGTCAATATCCTGCCGGATACGCCGCAGACCGATGGCATCTACGATGCGGCGTTCTTCGCGGCGCTGCAGCCGACGGCAATGTTCTTCAATGTCGGACGCGGCAATGCGCTGGTGGACGACGCGCTGCTGCGCGCCCTGCGCGAGGGACGGCTGGCCAGCGCGGTGCTCGACGTGTTCCGCGAGGAACCGCTGCCCGCCGGCCATCCGTTCTGGAGCGCGCCCGGCCTGGTGGTGACCGGGCATATCGCCGGGCCGCTGGTGCCGGCCGCGCTCGCCCGGCTGTTCGTCGACAACCTGGAACGCTTCCGGGCCGGCGCGGCGCTACGCGGCGAGGTCGACTTCACCAGCCGCTACTGAGCCGCGCCACAGGTCACAGCTTGGCGATCGACACCTCGGTGGACTTGACGAAGGCGATCACCTCGCTGCCCACCGCCAGTTCCAGCTCCTTGACCGAACGGGTGGTGATCACCGAGGTGACGATGCCGGCGGCGGTCTGCACGTCGATTTCTGACAGCACGTCGCCCAGGACGATTTCCTTGATGGTGCCCTTGAACTGGTTGCGCACGTTGATGGCTTTGATGGTCATGGTCTTGCTCCTCGAGGGGTAGGGGTGATGCGGAATCGGTGGGTTACAGGGCCCAGCGCAGCTGCGTGGGCAGGGGCGATACGGGGGCGGCGGTTTCTTCCTGCGCCGGCAGGGCCAGCACGCGCTCGAGCACCCGGGCTTCCAGCGCGGCCAGTGCCGCCGAGGCGCGCGGGCGCGGGCGGGCCAGCGGAATCGGCAGGTCGAGGCCGATGCGTCCGTCCTCGATCAGGATCACCCGGTCGGCGACCGCCACCGCCTCGTTGACGTCGTGGGTCACCAGCAGCACGGTGAAGCCGTGCTGCTGCCAGAGGCGCTCGATCAGCTCATGCCGCACCTCCGTGCTGATAGGCCGGGTGCCAGCGCAGCCACAGGCGTTCGAGGCCGCGGGCGGCGACGTCGGCCAGCTTGCCGAGCACCGCGTAGAGCAGGATCGCCAGCACCACCACGTCGGTTTGCAGGAATTCGCGGGCGTTCATCGCCAGGTAGCCAATGCCGGCGTTGGCCGAGATGGTTTCCGCGACGATCAGCGTCAGCCACATGAAGCCGAGGGCGACGCGCACGCCGACCAGGATCGACGGCAGGGCGCCGGGCAGGATCACCTGGCGGAACAGGGCGAAGCCGGTGAGACCGTAGCTGCGCGCCATCTCCACCAGCCCGGCGTCGACGCTGCGGATGCCGTGGTAGGTGTTGAGGTAGATGGGGAACAGGGTGCCGAGGGCGACCAGGAAGATCTTCGCGCTCTCGTTGATGCCGAACCACAGGATCACCAGCGGGATCAGCGCCAGGTGCGGCACGTTGCGGATCATCTGCACCGAGCTGTCGAGCAGGCGTTCGCCCCAGGTCGACAGGCCGGTGACGAAGCCGAGCGCGAGGCCCAGGCCGCCGCCGATGGCGAAGCCGATACCGGCACGCCAGCCGCTGATCGCAAGGTGCTGCCAGAGTTCGCCGCTGGTCAGCAGCAGCCAGCCGGCGATGGCCACGGCGCTGGGCGCCGGCAGGATGCGGCTGGACAGCCAGCCGCTGCTGGCGGCCAGCTGCCAGACGCCGAGCAGCAGGACCGGCAGGGCCCAGGGCGCCAG
This sequence comes from Pseudomonas oryzae, assembly GCF_900104805.1. Lineage (NCBI taxonomy): Bacteria > Pseudomonadati > Pseudomonadota > Gammaproteobacteria > Pseudomonadales > Pseudomonadaceae > Pseudomonas > Pseudomonas oryzae. The sequence goes on from NZ_LT629751.1 coordinate 1,384,876, forward strand.
GCGCAGGAGGAGTTTTTCGGTATTGCGCGTACTCATGATGGCAACTCGTGTAGGGGCGAATTCATTCGCCCTGGGTGCGTTGTGGTAGGCGAATGAATTCGCCCCTACGGCGCGCCCAAGGCGAGTGGGGGTTCGCGGCCTCAGCTCTGCGCGGCCGCCTTGGGCAGGATGTCGCTGGAGATCATCTCGCCGAACGGGCTGACGTAGCCGCGGCTCTCGGGACGCTGCGGCTGGGCGATGTCCAGGTGCGGGAACAGCAGCTCGGCGACCCGGTAGGACTCTTCCAGGTGCGGATAGCCGGAGAACACGAAGGTGTCGATGCCGAGGTCGGCGTACTCCTTGACCCGCGCCGCCACGGTCGGGCCGTCGCCGACCAGCGCGGTGCCGGCGCCGCCGCGCACCAGACCGACCCCGGCCCACAGGTTCGGCGCCACTTCCAGCCTGTCGCGCTTGCCGCCATGCAGGGCGGCCATGCGCTGCTGGCCGACCGAGTCGAAGCGCGCCAGCGAGGCCTGCGCCCTGGCGATGGTGTCGTCGTCGAGGTGGCTGATCAGCCGCTCGGCGGCGGCCCAGGCTTCGGCGTTGGTCTCGCGGACGATCACGTGCAGGCGGATGCCGAACTTCACCGTGCGGCCGTGTTTGGCGGCGCGGGCGCGCACGTCGGCGATCTTCTCGGCCACCGCCTGCGGCGGCTCGCCCCAGGTCAGGTACAGGTCGACCTGCTCGGCGGCCAGTTCGTGAGCGGCCGCCGAGGAGCCGCCGAAGTACAGCGGCGGATGCGGCTGCTGGATCGGCGGGTAGAGCAGCTTGGCGCCCTTGACCTGGATGTGCTTGCCGTCGAGATCGACGGTCTCGCCGCTCAGCACGCGTTTCCACACGCGGGTGAATTCGTCGGCGGCTTCATAGCGTTCGGCGTGGGTGAGGTGCAGGCCGTCTCCGGCCAGCTCGTCCGGATCGCCGCCGGTGACCAGGTTGAACAGCGCGCGGCCGCCCGACAGGCGGTCGAGGGTCGCCGCTTGGCGGGCGGCCACGGTCGGCGAGATGATCCCCGGGCGCAGGGCGACCAGGAACTTCAGGCGCTGGGTGGCCGGGATCAGCGAGGCGGCGACCAGCCAGGAGTCCTCGCAGGAGCGCCCGGTGGGGATCAGCACGCCGCCGTAGCCCAAGCGGTCGGCGGCCTGCGCCACCTGGGTCAGGTAGCCGTGGTCGACGGCGCGGGCGCCTTCGGCGGTGCCCAGGTAGTGGCCGTCGCCGTGGGTGGGGAGAAACCAGAAGATGTTCAGACTCATCGCAATCATCCTTCATGCGGGCGCGCGTGGGGGAGGGCTTGTCCGCGCGCGGTGATTCGGGGTGTCGAGCGGCCGCAGCGGGCCGCTCGCCGGGAACGTCAGTGCTGGGCGACCCTGGCTGGCGGGGTCCAGACCACGTCCTTGATGCTCAGGCGCCTGGGGATCAGCTTCAGGTCGGCGAAGGTGTCGGCGATCTTCTGCTGGGCGGCGACCACCTCGGGCGTCAGCGGCTGGGCGCCGTAGCCCTGGCGGGCGACTGCCTTGTGGGTGATGTCGGCCGGCAGACCGATCAAGGGGGCGACCTGGGCGGTGACCTTGGCCGGATCGGCCTTGGCCTGCTCGCCGATGGCGCGGATTTCCTCGATCAGCGCGCCGACCACCTGCGGGTGCTGCTTCGCGTAGCTGCCGCTGGCCAGGTAGAACTGGTGGTTGTCGACCAGTCCGCTGCCGTCGCGCAGGGGGCGCGCCGACAACTGCTGCTCGGCGGCGGCCTGGAAGGGGTCCCAGATCACCCAGGCATCGACGCTGCCGCGCTCGAAGGCGGCGCGGGCGTCGGCCGGCGGCAGGTATACCGGGGTGATGTCCTTGATGGACAGACCGACGTCCTCCAGGGCGCGCACCAGCAGGTAGTGCACGTTGGAGCCCTTGTTGAGGGCGACCTTCTTGCCCTTCAGCTCGGCCACGCTCTTGATGGTCGAGTCCTTGGGCACCAGGATCGCCTCGCCGGTCGGCGCCGGCGGCTCGTAGGCGACGTAGCGCAGGTCGGCACCGGCGGCCTGGGCGAACACCGGCGGGGTCTCGCCGGTCACGCCGAAGTCGACCGAGCCGACGTTGAGGCCTTCCAGCAGCTGCGGGCCGCCGGGGAACTCGGTCCACTGCACCTTGACGCCCTGTTCAGCGAGGCGCTGTTCCAGGGTGCCCTTGGCCTTGAGCAGGACCAGGGAGCCGTACTTCTGGTAGCCGATACGCAGGGTGTGCGTGTCGTCGGCGGCGAGGGCGGCGGAAGAGATCGCGGCGGCCAGCAGGGCGACCAGTCCGCGACGCAGGTAGGTAGTGCGCATGGCGCTCTCCTTGTATGCAAGTCGGTAGTGGTGGGTGCCTGCCGGTCCGTTGACGGACGAGTGAGGACTTTTACTGCCCCCTTCCCGTATGGGCGGGGCGGAAAAGAGAGGGGCTGCGCGGGAGCGCTCGCCCGGAGGGAAAGCGGTGGTTCAGACGCTCCAGCGGGCGTCGAGCAGCTGCTGTTCGAGCTGCCCTGGCTCCAGATGGCGCGGACGGCGTACCAGTGCCTGGTAGAACTGCTCCAGGGCGATTTCCAGGCGTTGCTCCAGCTCAGGAGCAAGCCACAGGCCATCGTCCTGATAGCGGGTCTGCGAGTCGTCGGCGAACACGCCCTGCAGCACTTCCTCGGCCTTCAGCGAGGCGAGTACCGGCTTGAGTGCGTAGTCCAGCGCCAGCAGGTGCGCCGGGCTGCCGGCGGTGGCCAGCGGCAGCACCACCTGGTGGGCCAGGGCACGCTCGGGCAGCAGGTCGAGCAGGGTCTTCAGCGCGCCGGAATAGGCGGCCTTGTACACCGGCGTGGCGATCAGCAGGCCGTCGGCCTGGCGCACGCGCTCGGCCAGTTCGATGACCTGCGGACTGTCGAAGCGCCCGTGGAGCAGGTCCTCGGCGGCGAAGTCGCGCACGCCGAAGCTGGCCACTTCCACGCCGCGCGCACTCAGCCAGCGCCGCGACCAGTCGAGCAGGCCGGCGGAGCGCGACTGCAGGGAAGGGCTGCCGGAAAGGGATACGACCAGCATCACTGTTTCCTTCTCGTATGAATAAAAAAGGGGCCTGTTCTGCCAAGCAGACCCCAAACCCCATGCGTGGCTTGAGGGTTGAAACTCAGCGGTTCGGCTGCGGCGTCAGGCGCAGGTAGGGCTTCACCGCGCGGTAGCCTTTCGGGAAGCGCTGCTGGATCTCCGCCTCGTCCTTGAGTGAGGGCACGATCACCACCTCGTCGCCGTCCTGCCAGTTGGCCGGGGTGGCGACCTTGTGGTGGTCGGTCAGTTGCAGCGAGTCGATCACCCGCAGGATCTCGTGGAAGTTGCGCCCGGTGCTCGCCGGGTAGGTGATGATCAGGCGCACCTTCTTGGCCGGGTCGATGATGAACAGCGAGCGCACGGTCAGGGTGTCGTTGGCGTTCGGGTGGATCAGGTCGTAGAGGTCGGACACCTTGCGGTCGGCGTCGGCGAGGATCGGGAAGTTGACCCGGGTGTCCTGGGTCTCCTCGATGTCCTCGATCCACTTCAGGTGCGAGTCCACCTGGTCGACCGACAGGGCGATGGCCTTGACGCCGCGCTGGGCGAATTCGTTCTTGAGCTTGGCGGTAAAGCCCAGTTCGGTGGTGCAAACCGGGGTGAAGTCGGCCGGGTGGGAGAACAGGATGCCCCAGCTGTCGCCGAGCCACTCGTGGAAACGGATGCGGCCGACGCTGGATTCCTGTTCGAAGTCGGGGGCGATGTCGCCGAGGCGGATGCTCATGATCATGCTCCTGGATGAGGGGATGTCCTTGGGTGGAAGCCACTATGCTCAGGATCGATCAGGTTTAAAACGAATAAATTTATATTTTCTAATTCCTTTTGGAGATATAAGGCTGGCTGCCAGATCCGGCCTTGTTTATGCATTTCAAGACTAATCAAGTAACCAAATATTCTTTTATGGAATAAATGGGCTTTTCTATAGTCCTGCTTTCCTCTGTCCAGATCCCAGGGATTGCCCGATGAAGCGACTGCTCACCTCTTCTCTGCTGGCCGCCAGCGTGGCGCTGGCCTCCGGCGCGGCTCAGGCCGCCAGCCTGCTCAACGTCTCCTACGACGTAATGCGCGACTTCTACAAGGAGTACAACGTCGCCTTCCAGAAACACTGGCAGGCCGAGGGCGGCAAGCCGCTGCAGATCCAGATGTCCCACGGCGGCTCCAGCAAGCAGGCGCGCGCGGTGATCGACGGCCTGCCGGCCGATGTGATCACCATGAACATGGCCACCGACATCAACGCCCTGCATGACCACGGCCAGCTGGTGCCGCAGGACTGGGCCGCACGCCTGCCCGACCACAGCGCACCCTTCACCTCGGCCACCGTGTTCATCGTGCGCAAGGGCAACCCCAAGGGCCTCAAGGACTGGCCGGACCTGCTCAAGGACGGCGTGCAGGTGGTGGTGCCCAACCCGAAGACCTCGGGCAACGGCCGCTACACCTACCTGTCGGCCTGGGGCTACGTGCTGAAAAACGGCGGCGACGAGGCCGCGGCGCGCGAGTTCGTCGGCAAGCTGTTCCGCCAGGCGCCGGTGCTGGATACCGGCGGCCGCGCGGCGACCACCACCTTCATGCAGAACCAGATCGGCGACGTGCTGGTGACCTTCGAGAACGAGGCGGAGATGATCGCCCGCGAGTTCGGCCGCGGCGAGTTTGAGGTGGTCTATCCGAGCGTGTCGGTGCAGGCCGAACCGCCGGTGGCGGTGGTCGACAAGGTGGTCGACAAGAAGGGTACCCGCGCCGAGGCCGAGGCCTACCTCAAGTACCTGTGGTCCGAGGAGGGCCAGCGCATCGCCGCCGCCAACTACCTGCGCCCGCGCAACCCGGCGATCCTCGAGGAGTTCGCCGACCGCTTCCCACGGGTCGAGCTGCTCGATGCGGTCAAGACCTTCGGCGAGTGGCCGCAGATCCAGAAGACCCACTTCAACGACGGTGGGGTGTTCGACCAGGCCTACGCCGCGCAGTAAGCCCAGCGCGCAACTGCAAAGTCCGGCGGGGCAACCCGGCCGGGCTTCTTGTCGTCTGGGCAGACCGCCAGGCTGCTCGGCGGCACGCCGTGATGGCGGTTCATCCCGGCAATAGGTCGTCACTCATCCTTGACGCGCCGGATGCCGGATGCCCGATGCCTGATGCGGAGTAGCACCGGCAAACGGCGAAAAGCCCGGCGGATCGTTCCGCCGGGCTGTGCCGGGTAACGGTTGCGGCTGCCGGCTTACAGCAGCGGCAGGGTGTAGCTGACGATCAGGCGGTTCTCGTCGAGGTCGGTGCTGTCATTGCCGCGCAGGCTGGCGTTGCGCCAGGAGAGGTTCAGGCCCTTGAGCGCGCCGTCCTGCAGCGTGTAGTCGAGGCGCAAGTCGCGTTCCCACTCCTTGTTCTCGCCATTGGCCGCGTCGATGTTGTCGCCGCTCAGGTAGACCACGCTGGCCTTCAGGCCCGGCGCGCCGAGCGTGGCGAAGTCGTAGCCGTAGCCGGCCAGCCAGGTACGCTCGCCGGCGTTCTGGAACTTGGCGATCTGGCGGTCGGTGATCAGGTAGCTGGAGGCGCCGTCGCCCTGGTTGAGGAAGGGGAAGTCGCTGTCGCCGTCGACCTGCTGGTAGCCCAGATCGAGGGCATGCGCGCCGAGGGTATAGGTGAACAGCGCGCTCCAGGTGCGGTTGTCGACCTCGCCGGCGTTGGTGTCTCCGGCCTTCCAGAAACCGTTGCTGCGATAGCCTTCGGCGCGGCCGGCGAAGCTGGCGTTGTTGCCGTCGGAGCTGCTGTCGAAGTAGCGCAGGTCGGTCTTCAGCGCACCGACCGGCAGCGCCCAGCTGTGCACCAGGCCGAGGAAGTGCTGCTCGTAGAAGTCCTCGAGGTTGCCGAAGTAGTACTGCGCAGTCAGATCCTTGGTCAGCTTGTAATCGCCGCCGGCGAAGTAGAACTTGTTGGTGTCGGCATCGCCACTCGCGCCGCCGATGCGCAGGCCGGTGCTGTCGGTAGAGCTGCGGCCCTTGGCGTGCTCCAGCTGGCCGGCGGTGAGGGTCAGGTCGTCGATCTCGCCGGAGGTGATCTGGCCGCCCTCGAACAGCTGCGGCAGCAGGCGACCGTCGTTGAAGGTCACCACCGGCAGCTTGGGCTGCAGGGTGCCGAGGCGCAGTTCGGTCCTGGAGACCTTGGCCTTGGCGGTCAGGCCGGCCTTGCTGTACTCGTCCACCGCGCTGCCGTCGCTCTCCAGCGGGAACAGATGACCGGGGGTGCGGTCGCGACCGGCCTTGTTATCACGGCCGCCGGAGTCCAGCCTGACGCCGAGCAGGCCGATGGCGTCCACGCCCAAGCCCACGGTGCCTTCGGTGTAGCCGGAGGCGTAGTTGAAGATGAAGCCCTGGCCCCACTCGCTGGCTTCGCTGTTGTCGTTGGTGGTGTTCTTGGCGTTGCGTTCGAAATAGAAGTTGCGCAGGCCGAGGGTGGCCTTGCCGTCTTCGATGAAACCTGCGGCGGACGCCTGCTGCACGGATGGCAGACCCACGATGCCCGCCACGATGGCCAGGGCCAGAGTGGACTTGTTCATTGCTCGATGCTCCAAAGCTTGAGTGCTGGATGAGCCGGCCGTGCGGGCGTTTCGTGGTCGAATGGGCAATCACGGGCCGACAGTCATGGAAAGTGACATGCGCATGTCGGTGTGGTGACGATATGTGAAAACGCATAACCCCAAAAAGAATATATTTTTATTTTGTTATTCTTATTTAGAATATAAAGGGCGGATCAATAAGCCGGGAAGCTGCGCCAGGGCAGGCCGCACGCCCGGCGGCGCCATTCGCGTCATGCGCCGCCCGCACCCGCCGGGGGCGCCAGCGGCAGGGCCAGATGCTCGGGCTCGATGTGCGCGGCGCACACCAGCAGGGCCTGCTGGATCACGCTCTCCAGCTCGCGGGTGTTGCCCGGCCAGGCGTAGGTCTCCAGCACCTGCTGGGCGGCGGGTGAGATCTCCGCACTCGGCAGGCCGAGACGCTGGACGTGCACGCCGAGGAAGTAGCCGGCCAGCGGCAGGATGTCCGCCGGCCTCTCGCGCAGCGGTGGCAGGAGCAACTGGCCCTGATCGAGGTAGTCGAACAGCCGCGCGTCGAACTTGCCCACCGCCACGGCACGCCGCAGTTCGATGCTGGTGGCGGCGACCAGGCGCACGTCCACCGGATTGGCCTCGCGCGCGCCGACGCGCAATACCTCGCGGGTCTCCAGGGCGCGCAGCAGCTTGTGTTGCAGCGCCAGGGTCAGGTCGCCGATCTCGTCCAGATACAGGGTGCCGCCATGGGCGGAGCCGAACCAGCCGGCGCGGCTGCTCGCCGAGCCGTTGGCGACCCCGGCAACGTGGCCGAACAGTTCGGCCTCGCCGTGCTGCGGGCTGAGACTGGCGCAGTTGAGGGCGACGAACAGCCCTGGCCGGCCACTGCTGCGGTGGATGTGGCGGGCCAGCAGCTCCTTGCCGGTGCCGGTCTCGCCGCGGATCAGCAGCGGCTGGTAGCCGGGCGCCAGGCGCTCGACCTCGTCGTGCAGTCGCTGCGAGCGCGGATCGACGAACACCAGGGCCTTGGCGCGGATGCTCAACGGGCTGCGCTCGGCGTCGGCGAAGGTCAGGATGGGCTGGTTGAGGGGGTTGTGCGGACTCATGGCAGGCTCCGGGCCGGAGCCATGCCCGGCCGTTCAGAAGGGGGCGATGTGCGCCGCGTGGCCGTTCATCTGCAGGCTCAGGCCAGGCGGCGAGCGTTCTGCTCGATCAGGTTCTGCAGGCGGTACAGGTAGGCGAACCCCTGTTCCCACTGGCAGTGACCGGACTTGACGTTGATGTGGCCGGCGCCGGGCAGCAGCACCGGTTCGGCGCCCCAGGCGCGGGCCAGCTCGAGGGCGCGGGCCGGCGAGGCGGCGGGGTCGTTGTCCGAACCGACCAACAGGCTCGGAAACGGCAGCAGTCGCTCGGGGATGGGCGCGAAGTTCCGCAGCGCCTCCGGGCAGTTGGGCCGCTCGACGTCCGCCGGCGCCACCAGCAGCGCGCCGCGCACCTTGGTCAGCAGCGCCGGCGCGGCCTGGCTGGCCCAGTGGGCGAGGGTGATGCAGCCCAGGCTGTGCGCCACCAGCACCAGACGGCCCGGCGCGGCGGCAATCTGCTGCTCGAGGCGGGCGACCCAGTCGGCGCGCCGCGGCTGCTGCCAGTCGTCCTGCTCGACCCGGCTGGCGTCGGGCAGCACGCGCTGCCAATGGCTCTGCCAGTGCTCGGCGGGCGAGCCCTGCCAGCCCGGCAGGATCAGGTAGTGAACGGCATGACGGCGCATCGGGCAGCCCTCGCAGGATGGTTGGACCCGTGCAGTCTAGGCAACGCTTGAATGCATGTTAAGGAATAAAAATTCATTTGCTTATTCCTTCTTTTGGTTTTTTCCGAGCGAGCTGCCGACTGCGACGCGGCGCCTCTTATATTTCTTAATGATCTAATAAAATTCTTAAACAATATTTTTAAGAATATTTCAGCTCTGCCTAAGATGCGCCCCAGCAGCCTCCTCGGACGAATGGAGGCCCAGACCGAAGGAGCATCAGCATGAGCGCCACCCTACGTAGCGTCGCCGGCCAGGACGAAGCCAGCCTGTTGCGCGAGATCCACAACGCCCTGCATGGCCTGCGTTTCGGCGCGGTGGAGATCACCGTGCACAACGGCCAGGTGGTCCAGATCGAGCGCAAGGAAAAGTTCCGCCTGCAACCCCCGGCCGGCAACAAGCCCGCCTGACCCCCTATCTCCCAGCCCGACTGGACCACCGGAGGGCGTGAGCATGAATCCTGACACCGACAAGAACATGAGCACGCACATGAGCACTCGAGCCTTCCGCCGCTGTTGCTGGCGAATGTGACGCCAAAAGTCGTTCCCGACCCCGTTTGCCACATTCCGCCCTTTCATCCGGCGTGCCCGTGACGCACGCCCGAGGAGCAACGCATGTCCATTCGCCGTTTCGCCCTGGCCGCCATCGCCGGCCTGTCTCTCAGCGCCGCCGTACAGGCGCAGACCCTGCTCAACGTGTCCTACGACCCGACCCGCGAGCTGTATCAGGAATACAACGCCGCCTTCAACCAGCACTGGCAGGCCCAGGGCCACGCGCCGGTGACCATCCAGCAGTCCCACGGCGGCTCGGGCAAGCAGGCCCGCGCGGTGATCGACGGCCTGCGCGCCGACGTGGTGACCCTGGCCCTGGCCGGCGACATCGACGAGCTGCACAAGCTCGGCAAGCTGATCCCCGAGGACTGGCAGAGCCGCCTGCCGCAGGCCAGCACCCCCTACACCTCGACCATCGTGTTCCTGGTGCGCAAGGGCAATCCCAAGCAGATCAGGGACTGGGACGACCTGGTCAAGCCGGGCGTCGAGGTGATCACCCCCAACCCGAAAACCTCCGGCGGCGCGCGCTGGAACTTCCTCGCCGCCTGGGCCTACGCCCAGCAGAAGTACGGCAGCGAGGCCAAGGCCCAGGCCTTCGTCGAGCAGCTGTACAAGAACGTCCCGGTGCTCGACACCGGCGCCCGCGGCTCGACCATCACCTTCGTCAACAACGACATCGGCGACGTGCTGCTGGCCTGGGAGAACGAGGCGTTCCTCGCGCTGAAGGAGGAGGGCGGCGAGAACTTCGAGATAGTCGCGCCGTCGCTGTCGATCCTCGCCGAGCCGCCGGTGGCGGTGGTCGACAAGAACGTCGACAAGAAGGGCACCCGCGAGCTGGCCACCGCCTACCTCGAGTACCTGTACAGCGAGGAGGGCCAGCGCATCGCCGCCAAGCACTTCTACCGCCCGCGCAACGAGAAGGTGGCCGCCGAGTTCGTCCGGCAGTTCCCGGCGCTGAAGCTGGTGACCATCGACAAGGACTTCGGTGGCTGGAAGGTCGCGCAGCCGAAGTTCTTCAACGATGGCGGGGTGTTCGACCAGATCTACAAGGCGCAGTGATCGCCATCCGCCGATCGAGCCCCTGTTGCCCGGCGGCACCGGGGGCTTTCGCCTGACCGCCAACCCGGAAGGCCTCCGGGCCAAGAAACTTGCGAGGAACCTATGTCCCGCCGCACTTCCCCCGTCATACCCGGCTTCGGGCTGACGCTGGGCTACACCCTGGTGTATCTCAGCCTCCTGGTGCTGATTCCCCTGGGTGCCATGTTCGTCCATGCGGCCCAGCTCACCTGGGAGCAGTTCTGGGCCATCGTCACCGCGCCGCGGGTGCTCGCTGCGCTCAAGCTGAGCTTCGGTGTGGCCCTGGCCGCCGCCTTGCTCAACGGCGTGATCGGTCTGCTGCTGGCCTGGGTGCTGGTGCGCTACCGCTTCCCCGGTCGCAAGATCATCGACGCGATGATCGACCTGCCGTTCGCCCTGCCCACCGCGGTGGCCGGCATCGCCCTGACCGCGCTCTACGCGCCCAAGGGGCTGATCGGCAGCCTGGCCGCCGAGATCGGCCTGAAGATCGCCTACACCCCGCTGGGCATCACCCTGGCGCTGACCTTCGTCACCCTGCCGTTCGTGGTGCGCACCCTGCAGCCGGTGCTGGAGGACATTCCGCGCGAGGTCGAGGAGGCCGCCGCCTGCCTCGGCGCCAAGCCGCTACAGGTGTTCCGCCACGTGCTGTTGCCGGCGCTGCTGCCGGCCTGGTTGACCGGCTTCGCCCTGGCCTTCGCCCGCGGCATCGGCGAGTACGGTTCGGTGATCTTCATCGCCGGCAACATGCCGATGAAGACCGAGATCCTGCCGCTGCTGATCATGGTCAAGCTCGACCAGTACGACTACACCGGCGCCACCGCCATCGGCGTGCTGATGCTGGTGGTGTCCTTCGTCCTGCTGCTGCTGATCAACCTGCTGCAGCGCCGCATCGAAACGCCGTGAGGAGGCTGCCATGTCATCCGTAACCGTCGCCTCCGGCGCCGCACAGGGCAACGCCGCCCGCCGCGGCCATGCGCTGGGCCGCTCCCTGCTGATCGCCGGCGCCTGGCTGGTGTTCGCCCTGTTCCTGCTGCTGCCGCTCTACGTGGTGCTCGGCGAGGCGCTCAAGCAGGGCCTGGGCACCTTCTTCACCGCGATCCTCGAGCCGGACGCCATCGCCGCGCTGAAGCTGACCCTGACCGCCGTCGGCATCGCCGTGCCGCTCAACCTGGTGTTCGGCGTGGCCGCCGCCTGGTGCGTGAGCAAGTACGAGTTCCGCGGCAAGAGCATCCTGGTCACCCTGATCGACCTGCCGTTCTCGGTGTCGCCGGTGATCGCCGGCCTGATCTACGTGCTGCTGTTCGGCGCCCAGGGCTTCTTTGGCCCGTGGCTGCAGGAGCGCGACATCCAGATCATCTTCGCCGTGCCCGGCATCGTGCTGGCCACCGTGTTCGTCACCGTGCCCTTCGTCGCCCGCGAGCTGATCCCGCTGATGCAGGAGCAGGGCACCCAGGAGGAGGAGGCCGCGCGCCTGCTCGGCGCCAACGGCTGGCAGATGTTCTGGCACGTCACCCTGCCCAACATCAAGTGGGGGCTGATCTACGGCGTGGTGCTGTGCAGCGCGCGGGCGATGGGCGAGTTCGGTGCGGTGTCGGTGGTGTCCGGGCATATCCGCGGCGTCACCAACACCCTGCCGCTGCACGTCGAGATCCTCTACAACGAGTACAACCACGTCGCTGCCTTCAGCGTCGCCAGCCTGCTGCTGGCCCTGGCGCTGTGCATCCTGCTGCTCAAGCAGTGGAGCGAAAGCCGTCTGACCCGCCTCAAGTCGAATGCTGCCGAGGAATAAGCCATGAGTATCGAGATCCGCAACGTCAGCAAGCGCTTCGGCGCCTTCCAGGCCCTCAACGACATCAACCTGGAGATCCACAGCGGCGAGCTGGTGGCGCTGCTCGGCCCGTCCGGCTGCGGCAAGACCACCCTGCTGCGCATCATCGCCGGCCTGGAGACCCCGGACGTGGGCAGCATCGCCTTCCACGGCGAGGACGTCTCCGGCCACGACGTGCGCGACCGCAACGTCGGCTTCGTGTTCCAGCACTACGCGCTGTTCCGCCACATGACGGTGTTCGACAACGTCGCCTTCGGCCTGCGCATGAAGCCCAAGCGCGAGCGGCCGAGCGAGACGCAGATCAGGGCCAAGGTCCACGAGCTGCTCGGCATGGTGCAGCTCGACTGGCTGGCCGACCGCTACCCGGAGCAGCTCTCCGGCGGCCAGCGCCAGCGCATCGCCCTGGCCCGCGCGCTGGCGGTGGAGCCGAAGATCCTCCTGCTCGACGAGCCGTTCGGTGCGCTGGACGCCAAGGTGCGCAAGGAGCTGCGCCGCTGGCTGGCGCGCCTGCACGAGGAGATCAACCTGACCTCGGTGTTCGTCACCCACGACCAGGAGGAGGCCATGGAGGTCGCCGACCGCATCGTGGTGATGAACAAGGGCGTGATCGAGCAGATCGGCGCGCCGGGCGAGGTCTACGAGCAGCCGGCCAGCGACTTCGTCTACCACTTCCTCGGCGACTCCAACCGCCTGCACCTGGGCGACGCGGGCCACATCCTGTTCCGCCCGCATGAAGTGTCGCTGTCGCGCGAGCCGCTGGCCGACCACCGGGGCGCCGAAGTGCGCGACATCCGCCCGCTCGGCGCCATCACCCGGGTGACCCTGCGGGTCGAGGGGCAGGGCGAGCCGATCGAGGCCGAGGTGGTGAAGAGCCACGCCAGCCTGGTCGGCCTGCAGCGTGGCGACCGCCTGTACTTCCGTCCGGGCACCGACGGTCTGCGCCCGGCGCCCTGACGCTCGCCCCCGTGGTCGGGCCGGGGCCTTGCGCAGCACCCTGGTCCGAGCGCGTGCGTCCCCGCCGGCGATCCCGCCCCCCGGCGGCCCGAGCGGCCGCCCACCATCCCGCCCCCGCCGGGCGCCGTCTCACGCTGCACGGCCGCCCCAGTACACCCGCCAGCCCCGTCGTCGGGGCTGAGACGCGAGGTGTCGCGATTCGGTAACGAGTCCCGCCCGCCAACCAAGTATCGTTCAAGCCCGTCGGGCAGGTGGCGCAGCCGCGCCGTGCCTGTCCGGCCGGATCGTCGCAAGCGCGCGGCCTGCCGGGCTCCGGTCACTTCCGATCGGCTCCCGGCGAGGTGCGGTCGCCGCTCGTTGCGCCTGTCGGGGCGAGCCTGTGGCGGCCGCAGCCGTTCGGTCATGCTCCGGGAGGGCAAGGCGATCCGCAGGGGAGACGGGCAGCCGCCGGCACAGGCATGACGCCGGTGAGCGAGCCCGGAGCGTGCAGGCACGCGACTCGCCTTGCGCTCCCCATGGATAAAGTGCGCGCCGCTTGCGTGGCCGCCATACAATTTGAACAACAGGGGCCCATGCATGAGAGATTTACCCATCCACCAGCAGCCGGCGGGCGGTGCAGCAGACATGTCAGACAGCAACATCCGGCTGATGGGGTTCAACGTCCATCGCGTGATCTTCCCTGTCTCGATGCTCATCGTGACGCTTCTGGTCGTGCTGGCACTGAGCAGTCCGGCGCTCTCCGGTCAGACGCTGGAAGGCATCAAGAGCTGGGTCCTGCAGAACATGGACTGGTTCATCATGATCATGGGCAACCTGGCCGTGCTGTTCTGCGTCGGCCTGGCCATTTCGCCGCTGGGGCGGATCCGCCTGGGCGGCAAGGATGCCAAGCCGGAATTCAGCACCCTGTCCTGGTTTTCGATGATGTTCGCCGCCGGTATGGGCGTCGGCCTGCTGTACTGGGGCGTGGCCGAACCGGTGGCGCAGTACACCGAGTGGTGGAAGACGCCGCTCAACGTGGCCAAGCACACCCCCGAGGCGGCCCATGCGGCCATGGGCGCCACCGTGTTCCACTGGGGCTTCCATCCCTGGGCCATCTACCTGGTCACCGCACTGGTGGTCGGTTTCTTCGCCTACAACAAGGGGCTGCCGTTCGCCCTCAGCTCCGGCCTGCAGCCGCTGATCGGCAAGGCGTCCAGAGGGGTGATCGGGCAGATGGTGGATGTGTTCACCGTGGTGCTGACGGTGTTCGGTCTGGCCGCCTCGCTGGGCCTGGGCGCCATGCAGGCCACCTCCGGGCTGGCCCATGTGATGGGCCAGCCCAACTCGTTCGGCTGGCAGCTGCTGTTCATCCTCGCGGTGACCGGGCTGGCGGGCTTCTCCCTGTGGCGCGGGCTGGATGCCGGGGTCAAGCTGCTCAGCAACCTCAACATGCTGCTCGCCCTGGCGCTGTTCGTGCTGGTGGTGGTCGGCGTCGGGGTGATGACCTTCGGTGCCGGGGTGCTGAGCACGACCCTCGACTACGCCGAGTACTTCCTGCCGCTGAGCAACTGGATCGACCGTCCCGACCAGGAATGGCTGCAGGGCTGGACGGTGTTCTACTGGGGCTGGTGGTGCTCCTGGGGGCCGCTGGTAGGCGTGTTCATCGCACGGGTCTCCCGTGGCCGGACTCTGCGCCAGATGGTGGCGATGGTGCTGTTGGCGCCGACCGTGGCGGCCGTTCTCTGGTTCACCGCCTTCGGTGGCGGGGCGATCGCCCAGGTGATCGCGGGGTCCAGCCCCCTGGCCCAGGGGCTGAACGACATCAACCTTGCCATCTTCCAGTTCCTCGAAGCCCTGCCGATGCCGGCGATCACCTCGGGGCTGGTGGTCGTGCTGCTGGTGATCTTCATGGTCACCTCGGTCGACTCCGGAACCCTGGTGGTGGACAACCTGGCCGCCGGTGGCGATCCGGATACCTCCCGCGTGCAGCGCGTGCTCTGGCTGGTGATGATCGCCCTGGTGACCATCACCCTGTTCGTGATCGGCGGTGACACCGCGCTGAAGAGCATCCAGGCTGGCACGGTCGTCATGGGGCTGCCGTTCATGGCGCTGATGCTGCTGCTGATGATCGGCTTCCTCAAGGGTGTGTGCCAGGAAGCGCGCAGCTGATTCCGTTGCCGGATCCGTGCTCTGGCCAAAGCGGGCAGCCCGCTTGGCCAGAGCAGGATCGGTCGATTCGCCCGGGGGTTGCCTCTCCTCAGTGACGCTTGGCTCTTCGGATGTTCAGGAGGATGCCACCCAGGATCAGCAGCGCGAGCGGGGCAAGGCCGATGATGGCGGTCTTCGCGGGTATTTCCACGCCGAGGCTGTACAGGCCGGCATACAGCAGCTTGAACAGGCTCAGCAGGTAGTAGCTGATGGCGATGATGGACAGGCCTTCCACCGCCTTCTGGATCTTGATCTGGGTATCGGCACGGGCGCTGAGGCTGCTGAGGATCTCCGCATTCTGCTCCTCCATCTCGACCTGCACACGGGCCTGCAGCAAGTCGCCGAGGTTGGCCACGCTCCGGCCAAGACGCTCCAGGCGCTGGTCGGTGGCGGCGCAGTAGCGCACCGTAGGCCGGAAACGCCGCTCGATGAACACCCCCAGGCGCTGGCAGTCGCCGGTGCGGGACTCGCGCAGCTCGTTGATCCGCTCGGAGACGATCTTCGCGTAGGCCTCGGTCGCGCTGAAGCGTTGGCGGGTACGCGCGGTCATGCGCACGATGTGCGCGGAGAGCGCGGAGATGTCGGCCGACAAGTCCTTGGCGCTGCTGCTGCCCTCGGCGTTGAGGTCCGATAGCCGAGTAAGCTCCCGCTCGTACTCTCTGAGCTCAAGGCTAACCTTCTGGGCCACCGGCAGGGCCAGGGAGGCCATCATCCGGTAGGTTTCGATCTCGAACAGGCGGCGGATCATGCGTCCCAGCCGATAAGCGTTGAGGCATCGGTTGACCAGCAGGAGGCGGTTGATACCGTCCTCGGCGAGACGGAAGTCCGACCAGACGACCGCATCGCCGCCACCTATGTCGGAGCCCGCCGGATCCTTGAAGCCATAGTGGGCGGTGTCGCCAGCCCAGTGCTCGTGCGCCACGACCAGCACCTGATCGGCGTTGATCAGCAGATGCCGGTAGTCGGCGATCAGCGTCTCGAGCGCCGGCGGTGGCGGCGGCCAGTTGGCATCGCCAGCCTGCCTCGGCACCATCAGTGTGAGCGTGAAGAACTCCGTGTGGCGCTCCCACTTGAGGGTGGAATCGCCAAGGCGCATCAGCGCCTGCGAGTCGTTGGTCGCCAGCATGGTGTCGGCGGCCAGATTCAGGCGCTGCACCAGTGCATCGCAGACATGCTCGGTATCGGCGAAGGCGTAGTGGTAGACGTGGGCCGGCTCGCGGAAGTAGATGGATGGCCGGGAATGCAGTTCGTTGTGCAGGGCTTGTCGAAGAGGATGCATGTGGGCTTGCTGCGCTGGAGGGTTGTTCGGGGGACGTCAGTTGCTCACCTACGGGTCACCTCCTGCCCACGCTGGCGGTGCCGCTGGACACGGCGTGAGGCTGATTGAATGGTGGTACGGCTTCTGGTCTTTTTTCAACGATCAAGAGCGTTTTTTTAGACTTTCTACTTTCAAGAAAGCGCGGCTCCCGGCGTGGAAGTTCGACCAGGCCGGGGGCATGCGCCAACTCCGAGGCATGACATGAAGCCCGGCGGGGCACCTCGTTGAAGGTGCCGTAGGCGTCGGGCTGGCAGCTGCTGTTCGTGCGGGTGGTGGTCGGCTTCCTCAAGGGCGTGTGCCAGGAAGCGCGCAGCTGATTCGGCTGGCCGATCCCCGACTCTGCTCCTGACGCGCCGGAGCCGGGGACCGGCACGCTTTGCCCAGCAGGGCATGCCCGCGGGCGAACCACGCTCAATCGCCGCCGGCCGGATCCTCCGCGCACTCCTTGAAGTACGCGTGCACGAAGCGGCGAAAGAGCGTCAGCGCCGGCGACTCGCTGCGACCGGCGAGACTGACCAGCGCATACTGCCCGGTGCGTTCGACATGTGGCTGCACCCGCAGCTCATGCAGCCGGCCATCCGCCAGATGTGCGCGGGCGCTGGCGAAGATGCCGAAGAAGACCGCATCCGTGGCCTCGACGACCTCGAGCACGCTGCTCACATCCTCGCAACTGATCGTCATCAAGCGCTCGGGATGGGCGTCGGTACCCAGCTCGGTGACCAGGTTGCGGGCGATTTCGTCGCTCAGCGGCATGGACGCCACGGGGTACGCGCGCAATGCCTGCAGATCGGCCTGGGCAGGTTCGCGCAAGGGATGCCCGGCGCGGCAGACGAAACCGCCGCGCAGCGGCGGCAGCAGCTCGACCTGCAGATCGTCCGAGACGGCCAGGGCCCGGTGGTCGATGACGATGATGTCCACCGCCTCCTCGCGCAGGGACTGCAGCAGCCGGTTCACCGCACCGCGGGCCACCTTGACCCTGACGCGCGGATGCGCGGTCGCCATGTGGCGCAGGAACGGCGTCATCAGGATCGCGGCCGGCGTCGGCCCCAGACCGAGGCTGAGGTCGCCGAGCTGGCCGCTTTCCAGCTGCCTGATGCCGCGCTGCAATTCGGCGGCCTCGAACAGCATCCGCCGGGCATGGTCGACCACCTGTCGGCCATGGGCAGTGAGGATGTTGCGCTTGCCCAGGCGGTCGATCAGGCGCACCCCCAGCTCCTGCTCCAGGGCCTGCAGGCTGCGACTCAGCGCCGGCTGGGTCAGGCAGAGCGCATCGGCTGCCTTGCGGAACGACTGATGCTCGGCGAGCGCCACCAGGTGGCGAAGGTGATTGAGGTTCAAAGGATTACACCATGTAATCAAAATAATGAAAATTTAACATTAGACGCATCGTAAAGCGCTTTGTATGGTTAATCCAGCTGGCCACCGGGCCAGCATGATCGAGTGCTTCGGAGCAGAAAAATGACAAGAAAAAATCTGCAGCTCGCCGCCATCGGGCTGGCAACGAGCAGCATGTGGTTGAGCCTTGCCGCACCCGCCCAGGCCATCGAGGCGAGTGTGCTGACCAGTATCCAGTCCCGTGTCGGCGCCATCGAAAGCAAGATGATCGGCTGGCAGCGCGACATCCACCAGCATCCGGAGCTGTCCAACCAGGAGCATCGCACCGCCAGGCTGGTCGCCGATCACCTGCGCAGCCTGGGTCTCAAGGTCAGCACCGGTGTCGGTGGCACCGGCGTGGTCGGCATCCTCGAAGGCGGCAGGCCGGGCAGGGTGGTTGCCTTGCGCGCGGACATGGACGCCCTGCCGATCAAGGAGCTGACCGACCTGCCGTTCGCCTCCAAGGCCAAGGGCATGCACATGGGCAAGGAGGTGGATGTCATGCACGCCTGCGGGCATGACGGGCACACCGCCATCCTGATGGCGACCGCCGAAGTGCTGGCGGGCATGCGCGAGCAGATTCCGGGCACCGTCAAGTTCATCTTCCAGCCCGCGGAGGAAGGTCACTCCGAGGAGCCGCACGACGAGCATGCGCACATCGGCGCACAGGCGATGATCGACGCCGGCGTGCTGGAGAACCCGAAGGTCGACGCCATCTTCGGCCTGCATCTGATTCCGGCCTTCCCGACCGGCACGGTCGCCTATCGCCCCGGCCCGATCCTGGCCTCCGGCGACGCCTTTGCCCTGAAGGTCACGGGCAAGCAGACCCACGGCGGTTTCCCGTGGAACGGCATCGACCCCATCGTGAGTTCCGCACAGATCATCATGGGCATGCAGACCATCGTCAGCCGCCAGCTCAACCTGTCGCGCGAGCCGGCGGTCATTTCGATCGGCTCGATCCACGGCGGCAACCGGGAAAACATCATCCCGGAAAGCGTCGAGATGCTCGGCACCGTTCGCACCTTCGATGACGGCATGCGCGACGAAACGCTCAAGCGCATGCAGGTCACCGCCGAGTCCATCGCCCAGGCCAGCGGCGCCAAGGCCGAGATCAAGTTCCTCAAGCCGGCCTATGCCACCACCGTCAACGATGCCAGCCTGACCGAGCGTATGGCCCCGACCCTGCGCCAGGTCACCGGCGGCCAGGCGGTGATCGCGCCCAAGCTCAGCGCCTCCGAAGACTTCTCGGCCTATCAGAAGCAGGTGCCGGGCCTGTTCTTCTTCCTCGGCTCGACCGACCCGAAGCAGGACCCGAAAACCGCCGCGCCCAACCATTCGCCCTATTTCAAGATCGATGAAGCCGCGCTGGCCGTCGGTGCGCGCAGCATGGTGGCGTTGGCGCTGGACTACCTGAACTCGCCCAATCCTTGAGGCGCGGACGCCTGACCGCGCGAGTCGTGGCAGGCGTTCTGCGGAGCGCTCAGGCGGTTGTTGTGGCGCAGGGCGGCCAGCAGGTGGCAGCGAGGCATGACATGAAGCCCGGCGGGCTCCCCCGACCGGGCTTTGTCGTTCATCAGCTACTCGGCTGCCAGCCCCCGCCAAGCGCCTTGTAGATACCGACGATGCCGCGATACAGCTCGACCTCGCCCTGGGCCTGGGCATCCTCGGCGGCCAGCCGTTCGCGCTCGGCGTCGAGCAGCACCAGGAAGTCCACCACACCCTCGCGGTAGCGGATCGCCGCCTGCTCGGCGGCGGCGCGGCTGGCCTCCGCCTGGCGTACCAGCGACAGCAGACGCTGCTGGCGCTTGCCGTAGTCGCTGAAGGCGTTCGCGGTTTCCTCGAGGGCCAGCAATACCTGCTGCTCGTACTGCGCCAGCGCGCCGTCGGCCTCGGCCTCGGCGCCGCGCAGACGGGCACGCACGCTGCCGAAGTCGAAGGCCGCCCAGCTGAGCGTCGGCGCCACGCCCCAGGCGCGCGCATCTGCGGCGCCCAGCTGCGAGCCGCGCCCGGCGGTGAAGCCGAGGAAGCCCGCCAGGCTCACCCGCGGGAACAGGTCGGCGGTGGCCACCCCGACATTGGCGGTGGCGGCCGCCAGCTGGCGTTCGGCCACGCGGATGTCGGGACGGCGGCGCAGCAGCTCGGCGGGATCGCCGATCGGCAGGGCCTTGGCGATCACCGGCAGCGGCTTGGGCGCCAGATCCACGTTCAACTGCTCCGGCCGCTGGCCGAGCAGGGTGGCGATGCGATGGCGGGCACGCGCGGCCTCGGCCTGCAGCTGCGGCAGGCTGGCCTCGGTGGCGGCCAGACGGGCGTCGCTGCGCAGCACGTCCAGTTCGCTGCCGACGCCGGCATCGCGCAGCTGCTCGATCAGGTCACGCGACTCCTGCTGATTGTGCAGGTTGGCGCGGGCGATGCGCTCGCGCAGCTGGGCGCCGCGCAGGTTGCCGTAGGCATCGACCAGCTCGGCGATCAGGCTGACCTGCAGCTGGTACAGCGCCGCCTCGGCGGCCTCGCTCTGCGCCGCGCTGGCCTCGATCTGCCGCTGGATGCGGCCGAACAGGTCGAGCTCCCAGGCCATGTCCAGGCCGAGGTCGTAGCGCTCGACCTGCACCCGCTGCTCGCCGAAGCCGGGCTGCTGGGACTTGCCGAAGTCGCCGCTGGCGCGGCTGGTGACGGTCGGCAGTCGGTCGTTGGCCGCATCGTCGCGCAGCGCGCGGGCCGCCTGGAAACGGGCGAAGGCCACGCGCAGTTCGCGGTTGCCGTCCAGCGCCTGCGCCACCAGCTGGCTCAGGGTCGGGTCGTCGAACTGCCGCCACCAGGTCGTCTCGAAACGACTGCGATCGTAGCCAGCGGCTTCCAGGCTGCCCAGCTGCGCCGGCGCGGGGGCCGGCGCCTGGTAGTCCGGGCCGACGGCGCAGGCGGAGAGGGCCAGGGCCAGCAGGGCCGGGGCGAATGCCTTGTGGATCATGCGTGAGCTTCCTTCAGTTGCGGTGCGCGGGCAGCCTTGCGCGCTTCGCGCCGCTCCACCACGCCGCGGATCAGCACGTAGAACACCGGGGTCAGCAAGAGGCCGAAGAAGGTCACCCCGATCATCCCGGAGAACACCGCCACGCCCATGGCATGGCGCATCTCGGCGCCGGCGCCGGAGGACAGCACCAGCGGCACCACGCCCATGATGAAGGCGATGGAGGTCATCAGGATCGGGCGCAGACGCAGGCGGCAGGCTTCCAGCACGGCGGCGACGCGATCCATGCCGGCCTCCTGCAGCTCCTTGGCGAACTCGACGATGAGGATGGCGTTCTTGCAGGCCAGGCCGACCAGCACGATCAGACCGATCTGGGTGAAGATGTTGTTGTCGCCGCCGCTCAGGATCACCCCGGCGATGGCCGAGACCAGCACGGTCGGCACGATCAGGATCACCGCCAGCGGCAGGCTCCAGCTCTCGTACTGGGCGGCCAGCACCAGGAAAGCCAGCAGCACGCAGAGCGGGAAGATGAACACCGCGGTGTTGCCGGCGAGGATCTGCTGGTAGGTCAGATCGGTCCACTCGTAGCTCATGCCGTTGGGCAGTTCGGCCGCGAGCAGCCGGGCGATGGCGGCCTCGGCCTGGCCCGAGCTGTAGCCGGGGGCGGCCGCGCCGTTGAGTTCGGCGGTGATGAAGCCGTTGTAGTGCATCACCCGGTCGGGGCCTGCGCTGTCTTGCACCTTGACGAAGGTGGACAGCGGGATCATCTCGCCACGGTCGTTGCGCACCTTGAGCTGGCCGATCTGCTCGGGCTCGAGGCGGAACTGCTGGTCGGCCTGGACGTTGACCTGGTAGGTGCGGCCGAAGCGGTTGAAGTCGTTGGCGTACAGCGAACCCAGGTACACCTGCAGGGTGTCGAAGATGTCGCTGATCGCCACGCCGTGGGTCTTGGCCTTCTCGCGGTCGATGGCGGCATCGACCTGCGGCACGTTGACCTGGTAGCTGGTGAACACCGACATCGGGTTCAGCTCCGGCAGCTGGCGCGCCTTGGCGATGATGTTCTGGGTCTGCCGGTACAGCTCCTCGTAACCGAGGCCGCCGCGATCCTCCAGCTGCAGGCGGAAGCCGCCGATGGTGCCGAGGCCCATCACCGGCGGCGGCGGGAAGATGGCGATGTAGGCGTCCTGGATACCGGCGAACTGCCTGTTCAGCTCGGCGGCGATGGCGCCGGCGGACATCGACGGATCCTTGCGCTCGTCGAACGGCTTGAGCGGGGTGAACACGATGCCGCTGTTCGGGCTGTTGGTGAAGCCGTTGATCGATAGGCCCGGGAAGGCCACGGTGTCCGCCACGCCGGGGTGCTGGCCGGCGATGTCCGACATGCGCTTGATCACCGCCTCGGTGCGGTCGAGGGTGGCGGCATCCGGCAGCTGGGCGAAGGCGATCAGGTACTGCTTGTCCTGCGGCGGCACGAAGCCGGTCGGAGTGCTCGAGAAGCCGAGGTAGCCGAGGCCGAGCAGGCCGCCGTAGATCAGCATGGCGATCGAGCTGCCGCGTAGCACGCGACGCACGCTGCCGACGTAGCCGTGACTGGCGCGCTCGAACAGACGGTTGAACGGGGCGAACAGCCAGCCGCCGAGCAGGCGGTCGAGCAGGCGCGAGAAGCGGTCCCTGGGCGTGTGGTGGTCCTTGAGCAGCACGGCGGCCAGGGCCGGGGAGAGGGTCAGCGAGTTGAATGCCGAGATCACCGTGGAGATGGCGATGGTCAGCGCGAACTGCTGGTAGAACTGCCCGGTCAGGCCGGAGATGAACGCGGTCGGCACGAACACCGCGCACAGCACCAGGGCGGTGGCGATGATCGGCCCGGTGACTTCCTTCATGGCCTGGCGGGTCGCCTCGACCGGCGACTTGCCCAGACCGATGTTGCGCTCGACGTTCTCCACCACGACGATGGCGTCGTCGACCACGATGCCGATGGCCAGCACCAGGCCGAACAGTGACAGGGCGTTGAGCGAGAAGCCCAGCAGGTGCATCACCGCGAAGGTGCCGATCAGCGACACCGGCACCGCCGCCAGCGGGATGATCGAGGCGCGCCAGGTCTGCAGGAACAGGATCACCACCAGCACCACCAGCACCACGGCTTCGAGCAGGGTGTGCACCACCGCCTCGATCGAGCCACGGACGAAGATGGTCGGGTCGTAGACGATCTGGTAGTCCACGCCCTGCGGGAAGTTCCGCTTCAGCTCGGCCATGCGCTGACGCACCGCGTCGGAGATCGCGATGGCATTGGAGCCGGGACGCTGGAACACCGGGATGGCCACCGCCGGCTGGTTGTTCAGCAGCGAGCGCAGGGCGTACTGGCTCGAACCCAGTTCGACGCGGGCGATGTCCTTCAGGCGGGTGATTTCGCCCTGCGCGCCGACATGCACGACGATGTTCTCGAACTCCTCCTCGCTGACCAGGCGGCCCTGCGCGTTGATCGACAGCTGGAAGCTGTTGCCGCCCGCCACCGGCGGGGCGCCGAGCGCGCCGGCCGCCACCTGGCGGTTCTGCTCGCGGATGGCGGCGACCACGTCGCTGGCGGTGAGGTTGCGCGAGGCGACCTTGTTCGGGTCGAGCCAGACGCGCAGCGAGTAGTCGCCCATGCCGAACAGCTGCACGTCGCCCACGCCGTCCAACCGCGCCAGCTCGTCCTTGACGTTGAGCGCGGCGTAGTTGGACAGGTAGAGCATGTCGTAGCGGTTATCCGGCGAGGTCAGGTGCACCACCATGGTCAGGTCGGGAGAGGCCTTGTCCACGGTCACGCCGAGGCGCTGCACTTCGGTCGGCAGGGTCGGCATGCTGCGGGTGACGCGGTTCTGCACCTGCACCTGGGCGTTGTCCAGGTCGGTGCCGAGGGCGAAGGTGACGGTCAGGCTGAGCTTGCCGTCGTTGGTCGACTGCGAGGACATGTAGAGCATGCCCTCGACGCCGACGATGGCCTGCTCCAGCGGCGCGGCCACGGTCTCGCCGATCACCTTGGGGTTGGCGCCGGGGAAGTTGGCGCGCACCACCACGGTGGGCGGCACCACTTCCGGGTACTCGCTGATCGGCAGCTGGAACAGCGAGATGCCGCCGCCGATGAGGATCAGCAGCGACAGCACCGCGGCGAAGATCGGCCGCTGGATGAAGAATTGCGAGAAGTTCATGGCGCTCTACCTCAGCTGCGCGGCACGCGGCTGCCGTTGTCGGTCTGTCTGGCGACTTGCGGGTGCCCGGCGCCGGCGGCCTGGCGCAGGCGATCCAGTTCGGCCAGGGTCTGCTCGTCGGCCATGGGCACGCTCTGCGGTTCGACCTGGGCGCCGGGGTGGGCGCGCTGCAGGCCGTTGACGACGATCTGCTCGCCCCTGGCCAGGCCCTGGCGGACCACGCGCAGCCCGTGCAGCTTCGGCCCCAGCTCGACGGCGCGGTATTCCACGGCGTTGCCTGCGCCGAGCACCAGGACGAACTTCTTGCCCAGATCGGTGCCGACCGCCTCGTCCTTGATCAGCGTGGCCGCGTAGCTGCTGCTGGCGACCAGTTTCAGGCGGGCGTACAGGCCGGGGGTGAAGCGGCCGTCACGGTTGTCGAACACGGCGCGGCCGCGGATGGTGCCGGTACGCGGGTTGACCTGGTTGTCGAGGAAGTCCAGACGGCCCGCGTGGGGATGGCCGCTCTCGCTGGACAGGCCGAGATACACCAGGTTGCCGCCGCGGGCATCGGTGCCGGCCTGGCGGGCCTGCTCGAGGTACTCGAGGTAGACGCGCTCGTCGGCATCGAAGTAGGCGTAGGCCCGATCGGTGGACACCAGCGAGGTCAGCAGCGTCTGCCCGCCACTGACCAGGTTGCCGGCGGTGACCTCGACGCGGCTGACGCGGCCGTCGATGGGTGCGGTCACCCGGGTGAAACCGAGGTCGAGCCGGGCCTTCTCCAGCTCGGCCTGGATCGCGGCGGCCGCCGCCTGCGCCTCGGTTGCCGCGCTTGCGCGAGCCTCGGCCTGCTCGGCGGAGATGGCGTTGCTCTGGCGCAGGCGCTCGCCGCGACGGGCCTCGCTGGCGGCGCGGGTCTGGTTGGCGCGCGCCTGCTGCAACTGGGCCTGCAGGCGCTTGACCTCGGCCTCGAACGGGCGCGGATCGATCTGGAACAGCAGGTCGCCTTTCTTCACCAGGCTGCCTTCGACGAAGGCCACGCGGTCGACATAGCCGGACACCCGCGGGCGGACCTCGACCGACTCCGGCGCCTCCAGGCGGCCGGTGAACTCGTGCCAGTCGTTGACCGGCTGTTCGATGACGGCGGCAACGCTGACCTGGGCCGGCGCCGCTGCCTGCTGATGATCCGCAGCCTTGCCGCAGGCGCCGAGCGCCAGCAGGGCGGCCAGGGCCAGAGGCCGGTGCAGGGTCAGGGGGATGGAATAGGCCATGGGGGACTCCGCCGCTCGCAATTGTGGATTGGGGCGAAGTCTGCGGCGTGGACTCCCCATCGACGAATCGAATGGGGCGAAAGCGATTATCAGCGGCAGTGATGATGGTGGGGCGGCGGGGCTCTGGGACGCGGCTTACAGGCTGTCGGGATCGCCACAGAACATCTGGATGCGCGAGCGCAGCCAGCGCTCGGCCGGGTCGTGGTCCTGGGCGGCGCGCCAGGCCATGTGCAGCTCGAAGGGGCCGCTGTCGAGCGGCAGCGGCTCGGCGCGCAGGCCGCCGGCGGCGGTCAGCGCGGCGGCGGTGTAGTCGGGCACGGTGGCGACGATGTCGGTGCCGGCGAGCAGCGCGGTCAGGCCGTTGAACTGCGGCACGGCGAGCACCACCCGGCGCTGGCGGCCGAGCTTGGCCAGTTCGTCGTCGATGTAGCCGCCCAGATCGCCGGCGAAGGACACCAGCGCATGCGGACGGGCACAGAACTCGTCGAGGCCGAGCGCCCCCGGCACGCTATCGGCGCGCAGCAGGCGCGGCCAGGTGCGGCGCAGCACCTTGCGCTTGGCATTGGCCGGCAGCTCCTCGGTGTAGGCGACGCCCACCGAGATCTCGCCGGAGGCCAGGTGGCCGGTTATCTGCAGGTAGTTGGTGCGGCGGATCACCAGCACCACGCCGGGCGCCTCGGCGCGCAGGCGCTTGATCAGCGGCGGCAGCAGGCCGAACTCGACGTCGTCCGACAGGCCGATGCGGAACACCGCGGTGCTGGTCGCCGGGTCGAAGTCGGCGGCGCGGCTGACTGCGGTGGAGATGGCGTCCAGCGCCGGGGTGAGCAGGGCGAAGATCTCCTGCGCCCGCGCGGTCGGCTCCATCTGCCGGCCGCTGCGCACGAACAGCGGGTCGTCGAACAGGCCGCGCAGGCGGGACAGCGAGGCGCTGATCGCCGGCTGGCCGAGGAACAGCTTTTCCGCCGCCCGGGTCACGCTGCGCTCGTGCATCAGCGTCTCGAAGACGATCAGCAGGTTGAGATCGACGCGGCGCAGGTCATTGCGATTCATGCTGAAACCATTCCTTGTGGGGCTGCATCAGGCTAATACCGCCCTCGCCAATATGCGAGCGGTGCGCTTCCATCAGTGCCGGACATGGTGACTATCGTCCGCATGCAGGTGGTATCGGCGGGCAAGCCCGGCTAAAGTCCCGGCCATGAGGGTTGCAGGCGAGGTAGGCGATGTCCCGCATCATCCGTTTTCACCAGTTCGGCGCAGCCGAGGTACTCAAGATCGAGGAGCGACCGTGCCCACGTCCGGCCGCCGGCGAGGTGCTGGTGCGTGTCGAGGCGATCGGCGTCAGCTGGTACGACGTGCTCTGGCGGCAGAACCTGGCCAGCACGCCGGCGCAACTGCCGGCCGGTCTCGGCCACGAGTTGGCCGGCGTGGTGCTGGAGGTGGGCGAGGGCGTCGACGACCTGGCGGTCGGCGACCGGGTCGCCAGCTTCCCCGCGCACAGCGCCAACCACTACCCGGGCTATGCCGATGAAGTGGTGCTGCCGCACCAGGCGCTGCACCGTTACCCGCCGCAGCTCAGCGCTCTGGAGGCCTGCGGCCACTACCTGCCGGCGCTGACCGGCTGGTTCGGCCTGGTCGAGCTGGCCGCCCTGGTGCCGGGCGAAAGCGTGCTGGTCACCGACGCCAGCCAGTGCTGGGGGCCGACCATCGTGCAACTGGCCAAGGCCCTCGGCGCCCGGGTGATCGCCGCCACCGAGCTGGGCGAGGACCGCGACTACCTGCGCGAGCTGGGCGCCGATCAGGTGATCCTCACCGAGGAACAGGATCTGGTCACCCGCATCAACCAGCTGACCGAGGGTCGCGGCGTCGAAGTGGTGATGGACGCCCTCGGCGGCCCGCAGATGAGCCTGCTCGGCGATGCCCTGGCGCCGCGTGGCCGCCTGGTGCTGTACGGCCTGCTGGGGGGCAACGAGACCCACTTTCCCGCCTGCGCCGCGTTCCAGAAGAACATCCGCTTCTTCGTCCACTGCATCGGCAACTTCACCGGCAAGGAGGAACTGGGCATCCCCCAGGACCGCGCCGCCGTGGCCCGCGCCCTGCAGGACATCGACCGGCTGACCGTCGCTGGCCAGCTGCGCCCGCAGATCAGCCGGGTGTTGCCCTTCGAGCAGGTCGTCGAGGCCCACCGCTTCATGGAAACCTGTCCGCCGCGCGGCCGGGTGGTGCTGCAGGTGGGGGCATGAGGCGCGACTGAGCGCGCTTCCATGCCGCACTGACCCCGGGCCAGGCAGCGCCGACCCGGCGCAACGGTCGTCAATCCTTGATGCGCAGGTTCTTCACCGAATGTGCGCGCTGCTCGTCCAGCGAGTTGTAGTAGGTGTTCTGCGTGGTGCTCAGGCTGTTGTGGCGCAGGTCGGCCTGCAGGTCCTTCATGTCGCGGTGCGGGGCATCGAAGGTGGCCGAGGTATGCCGCAGCCAGTGCAGCGAGGCCGAGCGCAGGTGGTCGACCTCGTCGTTGCTCCAGCCTTCGTCCACCATGCGCTCGAGCGCGCGATCGAACACCTGCTGCAGCAGCAGGCGCAGGTGGCGGTCGGACAGCCCGGCGCGGCCCTGGAGGGTGGCGAGCAGGGGATGGGTTTCCTGGGGCGAGGGCAGGGCAGGCAGGCCCAGATGGCGGCGATAGCGGGTCAGGTAGAGGTTGATGTAGTCGTCGCGCACACTGATCTTGGCCGCCTTATTGCCCTTGCCGACCACGTGGAACCACCAGTTGCCGGTGGTATCGCGGCGGAAGTCGCCCATGGTCGGCTCCCAGTTGTCGCGGCCGACCAGGTCGGACACCCGCAGGTACATGGCGAACAGGGTGGCGAGGATGAACAGCGTGCGCTCGTGAACCTCGGGCTCCTCGTCGGCCATGCGTTCGGCGGTCTCGATCACGTAGCCCCATTGCAGCTGGGTCAGCGAGCGGCCGGAGACGTCCAGGGTGTTGCGCTGCTTGTAGATGGATTTCTGCTTGACCGCACGGAACGGATTGACCTCGGTGAGGCCTTCGTCGATGGCGTGCTGGAAGAAGCTGCCGCAGACAGCAAACACCTGCGCCACCGAGCCCTGGGACATCCGGTAGGGACGGCTTTCCACATCGGGGGCTGCCGGTCCGGCCAGCGCGCGGTTGCGCTTGGGCAGGGTCATGCTGAAGGGCCGCCAGGCCTCGTTGACCGCGTAGGTGTCGGATTCGAGCTTCTTGCGGCCACCGATGCGCACGAAGCGCGAACGGACCATCGGGCCGACCCAGTCCTTGGGCGGGCGCAGGCAGAACTCCATGAAGGCCTCGGCGTCGCGGCGGCGCAGATCGAGCAGCGGCTTGCGGGCGATCAGCAAGGCCCACAGCAGCAGGCGCTCGACATGGGTGCGGTAGGAATTGAAGGTCGGCTCATTGCCGGCGTAGGACTTCAGGAAACCGCGAACCGCCTGGTAACCCTCGGCGGCCTGCAGTTCGCGCGGGAAACTGGCGAGGTAGTCGCGCACGATCGGCAGTTCCGCGCTGAGCTGCTGGAAGTTCAGCTCGAGAAAGCGGCTGTAGGTCTCGAACAACGGAAACGGGACGGTGGACATGCGGACCTTGTGGGCGGAAGACTGTGAGTTGATCGGTGCCGGAGCGCGCGTCGTCACCAGCGGTACGTTGAACCATTATATGCAATATCCGGGTCTGGCCGTTATCGGATATTGCATTCGTAGAGGGACGTTGTGGCGCCTGACAATAAAAAGCACTAATTTCTTTTGTGAAAAAACAATAACTTAGCGCATATCCAGTCTAAAAAGGATACTAAATTTGCGCAAATCCTACCTGCGGTCTACTTTTTAGACAGGCAGCGCGAAGGCTTGATTATGCAGCTTAAAATTGGAGCTGAGTTATGGTCAAGGAACTTGAGCCCGGAGAGGTGGTGGTCGCAAAGGGAAGGCTCGCCACGATCCAGCAAGTATTCAGCCCAAAAAACATAAGGGTCATAATCAATTCTTCTGGCGCTGCACTGATGGTTTCGCTGTGCGATATAGAGAGAATTGACAAAGATTATGTAAGTGGCGCCAAAGTGCAAGGTGAATTGAGTCTGGATGCCAATGAC
Organism: Pseudomonas oryzae; assembly: GCF_900104805.1. Classification (NCBI taxonomy): domain Bacteria; kingdom Pseudomonadati; phylum Pseudomonadota; class Gammaproteobacteria; order Pseudomonadales; family Pseudomonadaceae; genus Pseudomonas; species Pseudomonas oryzae. The sequence continues at coordinate 1,414,101 of NZ_LT629751.1, forward strand.
TATAGTCCTGAGCAGTTGTCGCTTTTTGCTGAGCGTTACGATGCAGTTAAAAGATGGCGGGGCGGAGAACTTTCAACTAGCGAAATCAGTGCTGCGCTGGGCATATCCAAAAGTTATTTTTTTCGATTAGCCAGGATGTTTGATGAGGACCTTGGCCCGCTATGCATGGCTCTCAGGCAGAGGGGGAGGAAGGCGGGCGTAACCAAGTTGGACGAAAACATCGAAGTAATAATTATCGATGCGATCAAAAAAAACTACAAATCAAGAGCTTCCAGTTACAGCAAGGTATGGTTAGAGGTTGATGTCACCTGCAAGGAAAAAGGTTTGCGTTCACCCTGCAAAGACACCGTTCTGCGACGCGTAAAGTCTATCCTCTCGGAGAAGGAACGAGCCAAGATTAAATATGGAAAAGATGCTGCTGCGCAAAAGTACTCGGCTCGTGCAGGCAAAAAGAACATCTTAAGACCTCTAGAATGGGTGCAGATGGATCACACTCTAGTAGACATAATACTTCTGGCGGATGATCGCATCAATGTCATTGGACGGCCTTGGTGGACAGTTGTAATAGATTTGAGAACAAGGGTTATCCTTGGGTACTACCTTAGCCTTCATGTGCCGTCTGCCATTTCGGTTGCAAGTGCCTTAAGTCACAGCATTTTACCAAAAACCGAGTTTGCTAAAAGATTGGGATTGGAACCAGAAGATTACCCTTTCCATGGCAAGCCTGATGTAGCGCATATGGATAACGCTGCTGAATTCACAAGCCCAAAGTTTAAATCCGGCTGCACGTCTTTTGGGATAGATCCGGTGTATAGACCGATTGGCAAGAAGCATTATGGCGGCCATGTCGAACGCCTGATCGGAACTATTATGACGACAAAAGTACATTTTTTGAAAGGTACTACAATGTCGAATGCTGTGGCGCGCAGAGGAATTGATAGTGAAAATGACGCTACTATGACTTTTTCAGATTTCGTTCGATGGTTTGCGCGAGAGGTTGTTGTCTATCACTCAACAGTGCATTCCGAACTAAAAATTAGCCCGAGACAAGCATGGAACGATTACTTTGCACCCAACGGCGGCGTTCCCTATCCGCCGAAAATCTCTAATCCAGATAAACTAAGGCTCTACTTTATGCCGGAGGAAACTCGAAAAATAAATCCCGAAGGCATCAATCTTCATGGCGAAACCTATTGGGATCCTGTGTTGGCACCATTTGTTGGTACGCCGAATGCTGTTGTGAAATACGACCCATTCAATCTGAACGAGATTTGGGTAAAGTTAAATGGAGAATTTTGCTCTATTCGCCTGTCTGACTTGACGCGTCATGCCTCAAGTTATGAAGAGTATAGAGCAAGCAAATTTCATCGACAGGCAATTCGGGCAGGATCAATTGATAATCCTGGAGGGCTTAAGGCGTACAGGGAAAAGCAAGAAATCGAAAAAGAAAGCGCCACTCTAACAAGAAATGAAAGGCGCCGACATGCGGCGGAAAACGCTTACCACGAAGCCTACCCGGCTTCAGTCAAAGACACTTCAGCGATAACTGCTGAGGCATCGAGACCTGACTATACGGTTCGTCCTAAAAAATTTGGTACGGAGGATCAGGAATGAGCTTCGAGCACGTCAGGCCAGATATGCGCAAGTATCTGTCTGCTGATATTGATACGCGCATCAGTGTCATGCACCAGGAGCTATGGGTTGACAACAATTCTAGCGAAGCTGTTTTTCGCATAATGAACAATATCGCGGATGTCCCAAATAGGATGAACGCCCCTGCGCTACTTGTGGTAGGGCCGGGCGGTTCTGGGAAGACTGCGATTATATCGAGGATCCCAAAGCGCGTAAAAAATAGCAACGGATTATTGATGATATCCATGGCTGAAACGCCCGAGATAAAAGTTAAAAAAAGCTTGAGGGTTGAGCTCGCGCTGGCCCTCGGCCTGCCTCTAAGTTCGAGCTCGAGATCGATATCCGGATCAGAAATACCCAACGAAATCAGAGAAGTTATTAAATTAAGAAAAATTTGGGGCGTGGTTGTCGACGAATTTCATGATGCGCTTTTGAGGCCCAAGCAGGAACAGCGTGTCAATATGTCGATACTCAAGAAATTGCTAGGAGCAGAATATGGATTGAAGTTATTCTGCTTTGGCACAGTGAGTGCACGGAATGCGCTGCAGTCCAACGATGAATTTAAAAGAAGATTCCATGAGGTTACGCTTGGAGATTGGACTGAGGACGAGGCATTCCGGGCATTTCTGTTAGAGGTTGAGGAGTCGCTTCCTTTGCAAAAACCCTCAAATCTGTATTCTGAGGAGATGGTGAAATCCATTTTGTCCATTGCATATGGGCGAATGGACAAGACGCTTGAGTTAATTCGTAGCGCTGCGTGTTACGCAGTTAAACTAGGGGCTGAGCAGATTAACTTAGAAATGTTGCACCGTGCTGCTAAGAATCCTTGGGGCTACTAAGGGCCTGGCCATTTCTATGATTAAGTTTCGCGGACTTCCTAGGCCAGTTTACGATGAAACATTTACATCTTGGATCTCAAGATGCGGGAATGCTAAGCATTCTAGATTGCCCAGCCTTTTGGATGTGCGGGTAAGCGAAAGTATTAGTGGCGGCCGTTTTTCCCATGAGGATCCTGACTTTGATTTTGAGTCCGCATATGTCTTGTCTGCAGTCAGGTTGATTGGTGTAGATTTAGCCAGAATTAAATGTGGATTCTCGCCAAACACAAAATGGGTTCTCCCATGGCACCAGAGAAAGCATTACTGTCCTGATTGTCTGATTGAAGATATCCGTGATGGAAGAAACCCATCTTGGAGAAAGTCATGGTGCTATGCATTCAGTAGTCACTGTCAATTCCATAAGAGGCAACTAGTAGAGTTTTCCGGCAAATTATCTGTTGATAAGGCATGGGATGCCTTTGTGGAATATGTAAACTTTAATAACACATCTTCAGAGACAAGCTCTAAGTGGGCCTCAGTTGCGCCGACAAAGCTTCGCTACTTGCTGCATCTTAAATCTCTTCGTCTCGCTGGGGTTGGTCCGTCATCATGCTGTAAAAAAGATAATATCTTGAGCACTTTTGATTGCTTTAAGATTCTGACTCAGATATTTCTTCAAGCGCGCACTACTCGAACCCCGCCAGGGGCTGCTAGGCATCTTTTCTTTAGTGGTCGGCTTACAATTAATAGATCAATTTTCGGTTATCCTGATGTGCTGGAGATTGGCGCATTAGAAACCAACGCTCACGAGCGCATGTGCGGAGTAATTTTGTCTGGATTTATATTATCATTCTACAGCAAGAAAGATCTAGAGCTTGCTGGAGGTATATATTCATATACTGGATATCATTTCCCGGAAGACAAGTATCGCTTGGGATTTCTGGCTTTTGATCTCGCCTCGCAGCAGGACTATTTGTATGTGAAGTCTTTGTTTGACAAAATTCCATCGTCGATTTTGAATGACATCAAGCGATTTATTGAGGGGATTGATGCAGCGAACTTGCGAAGGTTCTGCTAGATACTATCTGATCTCCTAAATGCACCATGACTTCCCAGGACTGCACACTTAGAGAAATGGGCAGTTTGATTGGGGCGGAAGCAATGTTCATAAACTGATCACAATCTGTACGTGCAAGGAGTTTGCTGCGCGACGAGTTTACTCTTCACGCAGCATTATTGCCTCTCACAGTCCTCATCTTTTAATAGGTAAATGTTTCGCCGAGTTGACACGTGGCTCGTCAGGAAAGTTGTAGTAAGTGCTCTGTGTAGTATTCATGCTGTTATGGCGCAAGTCAGCCTGTAGTTCCTTGACATCGCGATGTTGGGCATCGAATTTGGCCGATGTGTGGCGAAGCCAGTACAATGAAGCTGAGCGTAATTGGTCAACTTCGTCGTTGCTAAAACCCTCCTTGAGCATACGCGCCAATGAACGATTGAATACTTCCTGTAGTAGTCCTTGAATGGCGCGATCCGTGAGGCCGGAGCGGCCGGAGAGGGTGGTGAGCAAGGGATGCATCTCGTGGGGAGATGGTAGCGGCGGCAGGCCAAGATGACGGCGATAGCGAGTCAGATATGCTTCAACATACTCATCGCGCACGCTGATTTCCGTTGGCTTGTTACACTTGTCGAGCACATGAAACCACCAATTCCCAGAGGCATCATTACGGAAATCCCCCATGGTTGGCTGCCAGTTATCATGCCCGGCCAGGTCAGACACCCGTAAGTACATGCAGAATATGGTCGCCAGAATAAATAGCGTTCGTTCATGCTTAGGATTTTCGTCAGCCATCTGTTCAGCAGTCTTTAGTACGTAGCTCCATTGCAGTGGGGTAAGCGATCGGCCGGCAACATCCACGAAGGGTGTTTGTTTATAGACTTCCTTCTGTTTTATCTTGCGGAACGGATTAACGTCACAACTGCCCTTGTCTATAGCATTCTGGAAAAAGCTGCTGCACACGGCAAAAACTTGGGCCACTGAGGCTTTTGACATCTGATAGGGTCGACTATTCCGATCGGTGAAACTGATTAGCGATCGTTCACGCTTTGGAACGTTAATAGTGAACGGGCGCCAGTCGATGTTGAATATATATGCACCTTCCTTTCTGATGAAGCGTGTCATTTTAGTCGGACTGACCCAGTCCCGCGGTGGATTAAGGCAAAAATCCATGAACGACTCGGCGTCCTGGCGACGCATCTTAAACAGCGGTTTACGGGCGATTAGCAATGTCCACAGAAGCATCCGCTCAACTTGAGTGCGGTACGAGTTGAAGGTTGCTCCGTTGTTGGCGTAAAGTTTTAGGAAACTACGCACTGCCAAATATCCATCTACAGCTTTAAGATCGGCGGGGAAAGCTAGCACGTAATCGCGCACCAGCTTATGCTCTTTTACGAGCTCCTGGAAGTCCAGTTGTAGGAATTGCTTGTAAGTATTGAAAAGAGGGAGTGGATTATCTTTCATCTGGTGGCTCCCGAACAGTTGCCAGTGTTTCCCAATGGACTCAGTTCAATTTAACGGAACTTGACCACTATCTAGTTACCTATTAACACTACACATAGTAGATCAATTATAGGGCAGTGCTCTTCGAGGCTCTAATTGGAGCGGCGATAGACTACCGATGGCGGCGATTTCGACTCGCGACTCAGCTCCTGAAAAGCGGCCAGGCAGTCGTCAACTGCCTCGCGGAATGCGGCCTGCAGTTCATTCGACGTCTCGCCTTCGTAGCTGATCAGCGTGTGAATGAAGAGCATTTTGCCAAGCAGGCAGCTGTCCTCGGTGCTGACTTCGATAGAGCCGTAATACCCCCTGTATTGCAGAACATCGCTTACGGAGTCCCTTGGGCGTTCGGGGCGTTACTGGATCGCTCCTGCAATATAGGGTTTCGTTGCACGGCAGACTGATGGTGGCTTGCCGGCACTGTCGATATGGGGTTTCGCTACACACTCGTGGCGTGAGCAACCTCCGGCTCCCCTCTGTAATATGTGGTTCTGCTGCACGTCAGAGTGCCTCGCCGGTGATACAGGGTTTCCGCATGTTCACGGCCTAGGGTCATGCCGCCTATCCGGCAATTTGAGGTTTCGTTGCATGGTTCGTCATTTAGCCGTCGGGTCGTTCTGATCCAGCGGCGGCGCGATCATGCCTCCATATTGTCGAGCCCAAGCCCCCTCTCCCTGGCGGCGAACGGTGCAGCACTCCAATATATTGGCGGGCGCTGGCGACCTTTGGTCTGCCGGCGGCGTTCTGCGGCGGCGAACTCTATATGCGACGCGGCTTCCGGCAGCCTTCTGCGGTGGTCAGCTCCATATTGTCAAGCACAGGCGCCTTCATCGGCTTCGTTGCACGACCCGGCCGGACAAGTAGCTGGAAAGGGTGCCTCAGTTACTAAGTCAGGCCTCGCAGGCCGACACCAATGAGGTCGTGCCTGGGCCAGGCTCCAGCGGGTGACCAAGCCTGTGGTTGCCCGCACTGGTTATACTCGTGGGCCACCCTTCAACCTGGACCGAAGCATGAACAAATCCGAACTGATCGCCGCCATCGCTGCATCCGCTGACCTCCCGAAGACCACGGCGACCGCTGCCCTGGATGCTTTCACGGCCGCCATCACCAACGCCCTCCAGCAGGGGGAGAACGTCACACTGGTTGGCTTCGGCACCTTCGAGGTGAAGCAGCGTGCCGCGCGTGAGGGCCGCAACCCGCAGACCGGCGCCGCCCTTCAGATCGCTGCGGCCAAGCTGCCGGGCTTCAAGCCAGGCAAAAGCCTGAAAGACGCCCTCAACTGATCGAAGCGGGGCGCCCTGTTTCTTCTTGCTCATGTCGATCCAGGAGGGAGCGACCCATGCCGATCTTTCATCCCCAGCCCGATGACGAGGGCAAGCCTGTAGCCATCAAGTATCCGAGCACGCCGACGGGGATCGAGGCCTGGGCTGCCCCAGCCGCTATCGCCACGGTTGTGCCCGATGGCCCGGTGCCGACCGAGTTGAACGGCGTTGCCCTGACTCCCTGGGCGAACTACCCGCGCACCGATGAGGGTTGGGCTTACCTGGATGGGATCAATGAAGACCTCGACGAGCCGCCGATGGAGGCCTCCGGCAAGAAGCCGGCCGCCGGCGCCGTCATCCTGGAACCCGATGGGCGCGTCTGGGTGGTGCATCCGACCAACCAGTTCGGGGGCTACCAGGCCACCTTCCCGAAGGGCCGCGTCTATGCAGGCCTGAGCCTGCAAGGCGCGGAGCTCCGCGAGTGCTGGGAGGAAACCGGTCTCCAGGTGCGCATCACCGGATGGCTGGGAGACTTCGAGCGCACGACCACCCGCTCCCGGCTCTACCTGGCCAAACGTGTGGGCGGCACCCCTGCGGCGATGGGTTGGGAAAGCCAGGCCGTCAGTCTGGTGCCGCTGTCGAAGCTGGGTGCGATGTTGAATGGGGCGGCCGATAAGCCTGTGCTCGAGCGGCTGATGCAGGTCGTGGCCACGCGGCCGAAGCTCTGCCCGGAAGATGGCGAGGTGATCCGGCACAGCGGCAAGTGAGGATCTGGATGTGTTCGGCGTTGCGGTTGCCGCCGTGCGACGGTTTGGTATCAGAGAGAAGGCCTTTATCCCTGCCCGAAACGCGCGTCTGGAATCCGCCTCATGCGTCCAGCCCTTCCATTATTCAGCCAGAATAATTTCTGAAATCCCTTGGCCATCGGCATTGTTTCATCGCTGAACGCATCAGCAACCTAACGCATCACTACGGGCCACCGCCCGTGTATCGACTCGCATCCAAGCGGCGGCAATGAGGTCACCACGTAGATTCGTCGCTCATCACCGGCGGCCACCAGCAGCCCCTCGATGGCCTGGCCTTCCTCTAGGTCGAACCAGTGCGAAACTCCTGCCGGGTCCTTCTCCATGAACCGCTCTGCGGCGATCCGCACGTCCTGCGGGTGGAAGCGTGCCCACTTGCCCGCGCTGATCGAGTCCACCCGCGCCCATCCGGTGGCCGGCAGGTGGCCCTCCTGCTCCTTGCGCCGTCCTCAGGGCTGCCACTCCACAGAACCGTCAGCCTGCAGCACTGGCAGAGTGGCTTTCGGGTTGGGGAAGTAGACCTTCACCGGCTTGCCGCTCTCCGTATAGCGGCCTGCTACCTCGACACCTCCGCACATTTTGCACCTCCCATCGCAGCCTGGTTGCCGCATTGGCGGCACTGAAATACTGCATATAAACACAGCACTTAGAGCCTGCAATCATGAGTCTGACACTGCTTGGCCCGCTCCGCGCGTCCGTTCAGCAGGTGCCCCTGTTCTCGAATCCGGTCGCCGCCGGCTTCCCTTCGCCGGCCGAGGACCACATCGAAGCCACGCTGTCCCTGGACGAGCTGTGCATCCGCCACCCGGCCGCGACCTACCTGCTCCGCGCCGCCGGCGACAGCATGCAGGGCGCCGGGATCTTCGACGGCGACATGCTGGTGGTGGACCGCTCCATCGAACCGCGCCGGCATGATTGTGGTGGCCACCGTCCGCGGCGACTTCACCTGCAAGCGCTTGGAACGCGATGGCGATGACCCTGTCCTGCGCGCAGAGAACCCGCGCTACCCAGACATCCGTCTCGCCGCCAGCGAGGAGCTGGAGGTGTTCGGGGTGGTAGTGGCTGCGGTGAGGCGGTTTCTGTAGGCGCCTCACCGTCAGAATGCTCAGCTACTCACGGTGAAATCCAGATGAACGACGTCATATGGAAAAACCACCCCCTCTTCTCGGCGCTCTAGGATGCCGGCATTCAGCAGTGCATGGACATCGCCATGAACGGTCTTCAGATCCTTTCTGACCAAGCGCGAAATCGCACGCAGCGACATGGCTTCCTGCCCGGCTAGTGCGCGGAGCAGCTCCCAGCGGCGCGGCGACAGCACCTTCCAGAGAAGCTCCACGGAGGCGAACGAAATGAAGTCGCCCAGGTTCTCGCCGTGCAACGCTGCGCTCATCCGCGCCTTGGCATCGTCGACGTGAGACACCCCAATCTTTACTGTTCTCATCGTTACCCTCATCGCTCAACTCTTGGCAGTCATGTTGGCAAATTTGCCAACCACATGGGGTGTTGGTTATGAGGCCAACGACGGCTCTGTCGCCCACCTTCGCCCTGGTCGACTGCAACTTCTACGTCAGCTGCGAACGTCTGTTCCGGCCGGACCTGCGCGGCCTGCCGGTGGTGGTGCTCAGCAACAACGATGGCTGTGTAGTGAGCCGCAGCAACGAAGCCAAGGCACTGGGCATCGCCATGGGCCAACCCTACTTTCAGCTGCGCGACCTGGTGGAGCATCACGAGCTGATCGTCTTCAGCTCCAACTACGCCCTCTACGGCAACCTCTCGGCGCGGGTGATGTGCGTGCTCCGCGACCAGACCCCCGCATGGAGGTCTACAGCATCGACGAGGCCTTCCTAGATATCACCGGCCTGCAGGAGCCTCTGTCGGTCTACGGCCAGAGAGTGAAGTCCGAGGTACAGCGACTGACCGGCATCCCGGTGGGCGTCGGCATCGCGCCGACCAAGGCCCTCGCCAAGCTGGCTAACTGGTGTGCCAAGAAACACACTCGCAGCGGCGTGGTCGACCTCTCCGATCCGGCACGCCAGGAGAGACTGCTGCGCCTGGCCCCGGTCGGCGAGGTATGGGGGATCGGCCGCAAGCTGTCCGCCAAGCTCGAAGCCATGAACGTGAAAACCGCATGGGATCTCGCCCAGCAGGACCCTGCATTTATCCGGAAGGCCTTCAGCATCGTCGTCGAGAAAACCGTGCGCGAGCTGCGCGGCGAGAGCTGCCTTGCCCTGGGCGAGAGTGCCGAGCCGAAGAAGATGATCGCCTGCAGCCGCTCGTTCTCCGAGCGGATCACCGACCTCGAGGCGCTATGCGAGGCGGTGACTAGCTACACCAGCCGCGCAGCGGAGAAACTGCGTGCCCAGGGCGACTACTGCCGGCTGTTGCAGGTCTACATCCACACTGGGTTCTTCAACCCCAGCGAACCGAGGATAAGGTACAAAGTGGGCTGGGCGGGCTACACCAGGCATCACCTCCCTGGTGAGTTGCGCCGACTGAGCTAGTTACGCCGCATGACCTGAACATCGAGCATCTCACAGAATCATCTGTTTTGTTGGACGAGTCTGCTCAGGCAAATCTCGGCCAGCCTCACCCCACAGGGGCTGACAACTGTTCGACCTTCAGAAACAAGCCAACAGCAACTGCCGGTAGTGTTGCGAAAAGCTGATCTGATGGCTCGGCTCGGCAACAAAATCACCCAGCGAGTAGGCGCCCGCCGTACCAGCCCCAGGAGGCTGCCCAGCTTCACCACTACTGCGACCATCGGCCTCGCTGCCAGCGCCCATCCCATCAGCCATCGAGCCAGATGGGGCGGCTAGCATCTGCACCTGGCTCAGCACCGCCAGGTCATCCGGCAGATCATCGGCAATACGCTCGGCAAAGCTCCGCAGCGTGGGCTCTGCCAGCAGGAACAGCCAGGCTTGGTCATCGGGCTCGCCCATGCGCCGCAGTACCCGTCCCAGCACCTGTCGGTAGTGCAGCTCGGTACGGATGCGGCTGAGGTAGCAGCACAACTGCAGACGGGGGATGTCCGTACCTTCGCTGATCATCCCTACGGCAACGATCCAGCGACAGTCACTGTGCCTGAACGCATTGATCACCTGCTGGGCATCCGGAGTCCGGTTGGTCACGACCTGGCAACCTTCCCCCATGGCTTCCAGAACCTGGGCAATCTGCTGGGCGTGCTCGATATCGGTGGCGACTACCAGGCCGGCCGCATCCGGCTTGATCTGGCGAAGCTCATCCAGCTTGTCGCATCCCAGACCGAGCAGTTGATCGATCACCTCGTCATGGCGCAGCAGTTCTTCGTAGGTGACGGGGGACTCTCCCAATAGCTTAGCGATGCTGGGGAACAGCCTGACGGTACTCTCGGTCTCCAGCTCTTCCGTGAGCTTCACCTTCTGATTGTCGAGGAGAACGATGCGGGGCGAGCGGCACACCCCATCGGCTATGGCCTCCCTCAGGCCATAGCGGAAGTCACAGATCAGGTGCCCCTCGGGTGACGAGTAGCGGGCCAGGGCAATCGCTCGATCGTCCGAGCGCCATGGCGTTCCGGACAGCGCTAGGGTGAAGGTGGCACGATCCTGAATCCGTTGCAGGATCTGCTGCCCCCAGGCGTTGCTCAGCAACGGATCATGGCCGGCGCAGTGGTGGATCTCATCGAAGACGACGAATACGCGGTAGTCGTCGAGGAGCCGCCAGAATCCCTCGTCCCGGTAATCCATAGCCTGATAGGTGTACGCGGCCCCCACCGCGCCGAGCAGGCCGTCAAGACGCTTGCCGAGTACCGCCGCAAAGGTCGAGCGGAAGCCCTCGACGACCTGGCACGATGGCGCGAAGCAGAGCACCAGATCGACCCTGTCTTGCTCCAGCAGGCGGCAGGCCAGCTCTGCCGCCATGCGCGTCTTGCCGGCGGCCGGCGTTGCCTGGCAGAAGAAGTGCGACGTGGAAAGGAAGTGCTCCAGCGCCGTGTCGATGCAGCGGCGCTGCCAGTCTCGCAAGGAAGAGATCATCGCGCCGAGGCAAGCGTCTTGAGCGTCTTCTCGACGGCGCGGAGGTGGCCCAGCAGGCGCGAGCTGCGGTCTCTCGCCTCCAGGTACTCGTCTTCGACCTTGTCGCGGAGATGTGGCATTTCGTCGAGGAGCTGCTTGTATCGTTCCGCCTCGCCCATCGCAGACAGGAAGTCCAGCCTGATCTCCTTGAGGAGCGTTTCCAGATGCTGCTCCGCATCGGATGAAGGGTTGGGGTGCATGACGTCCTGTTTGGCTACTGGCGGCTCCTGCTCTGTCTCACACGCAGTCTTGAGGCTGTTCTCGAATCCACTGTCGACCAGCTCCAGTAGCAGATGCTTCGGGAATGGTTGCAGGTGGTAGACCTGCCCTCGAACGCGGCGCTCTTCATCCTGCACGAGCCAACCTACCCGTAGCATGCGGCGAATCTGGTCATACACGTATCGGCGCACATCACCGAGACGAAAGGTCATGCCTACCAGGCGCTTGGCATAGGCATCCCGCAGGTCACGGGTCGTGAACTGCGGGCGCCCCTCTTCCTGAAGCAGCTCATACAGCCGCCTGTCGAAGATGAACGAGGCAGATTTCATGCGGGCATCCGGTGGGTTATAGCGAAAAATGAGGATTATAGTCCGTGGCTTGTGCGTCCGCAAACGCAGGATAGTGCCGCCTCAAGTGGAGTTGAGGCGGTCATGGATCAGTTGGCGAAAGCGTTGGGGGTACGCATCCGGACGCAGAGAAAGGCCTGCGGGCTTTCTCAGGATGCACTCGCGCTGGCCTGCAGCATCGACCGCAGCTATTTGGGGCGCATCGAGCGTGGCGAGGTGAACATCACCGTCGAGAAGCTGTACCGCATCGCCAGCATGCTGAGCTGCGATCCAGCTTCCCTCCTGCCTCCTGAGACGGATTTACACAGCCCGACTAGTCGATGGTAGAGCTTAGGAACGGCTCCGTAAGGCTGTCCTCTCTCCGCTCTTCCACTTTCCCGGCAAGCAGCACTTCATTGGCAGTCGGGTAATGGCGCAACAGGCGACGTGCCTCATTGCGTACAGCCTCTGGCAGTGCCTGATCACGAGACAGGCTGACCAGAAATTCTCGGGTCTGAATGATTGCGCGGGTGCGCTCTGTCGGCATCGTCATACCTTTCTCCTTACACTCCGGCGCCACTATGTTGCCCAACCCGCCCGCACCCGTCAGCAGCTTGTAGATCATCGTGGCGAATACCCAGCTCTCGGCCACGTTGTTGAGCACTTCCAGCGACAGCTCTTCACGGTCAGTCATCGCATCGAGCACCATATTCGGGCACAGACTAACAGATCAGTAGTACGACTTGATCAGGTTGATGCCCTTGTCCAGCACCTCCCGCCAAGCTGCAATATCTTCACCGGTTACCTCTGTATCGTGTTGCTTGACGGCTAGCAGCAACGACTCCAGCCACAGGTCATAGAGTTCTGGGCGAATATCGAGATCTCTGCGGGAGTGGCTCTGTCCGAGGGCAAGAAGCTTGGTGTCGGGCATACCGCGGGCGTAGAGTACCAGATTGAGAATGCCGACGCGCAGCAGATGTTTCTGTACGGCCATGTCGGTTTTGACGAATTTATCGTGGATCTCAGGTGAGCTGGCTAGAAAATGCTGATAAAAAGTATCAAAGAAGCTTGAGCTGGCGCAGCAGCGTCCATAGCTTTGCATCACACGATTAATGGTGATCATGTTTTACCTTTTCAGTTGCGCGGGTTCGTTTTTGGAGCTAGAGCTTGTGTCTTGGCATGGTAAATGTCATGCCCGAGCGGTTAATTGCTCATCGTGCCGGCTTGTATGCGGCGAGCTCAGGCGTTCACATTTGATGGTGGGCTTTATGATATCCTGCGACATTAAGCTTTATTAACAATGAGGTTGTCAGGCGTGATGGTTGTCTTGATCTCATGAATCGTCGCCCTAACGCCGACCAGCACAACCCCCAAAGGCGCCGTCGCCCCAATCATCATAACTAACTGCGGGTGACTACCATGAAGGCGGACATTAACAACTTGCAATCTGCCAGCCTCAAATGTCTGCAGTTCAAGATTTTCTCCGGCAGAGGAAGGCCCGGCATTGTGCACAGCTTCCACTATTGCCTCTCCGATAGAGAAAAGCGAACCACTCAATGACGCCATTTTGCCTACCTGGCTTTCAGTCAGTCCCAGTGAGCAGATATTGAATCCATCCAATGTGGCCAGCACTACAAAACGTAGATTAGGTATACGCTTGGCCATTTTTTCGAGGTGCGGATGGAATTTTCTCCCAAGTGATAGGTGGTCCAACTAATAATCCTTTTTGTTGTTTGTCATTTCAATTGATATGCGGTGCGCGGGATTATAGTGGCCCAGTTTTGGTCGCTGGCGAGCTAAGCGCCATAGTGATCGTTTGAATGACGTCGGTCGGCTTTCTAGGGTCTGCAATCATTACGGGAGCAAAGTTGTTATATTTCGCGATGAGCTCCCGGAACGACTCTAGAACAGGCTCTGTGTGTTCGGGGTTGACTCGAGTCACTGCGATTGACAAGTTGGAGATGGCTCCGCGGCATGCCAATATCTCCAACCAGTCTCGGCACTCTGAGAGTCCGGTACTTCGCTCGCCAAACACCCATAGCACTACTGCCGAGCTGCGCGAAAGAAACAAATCCCAGATCGCTTCGAACCGATTCTGTCCAGGAATACCGATCAAAGAAACCCTTTTGCCTTCTGGGAAATGCCATTCGCCGTAGTCGAAGCCTACCGTAGTAGTATGCTTGCTCGGCACATCGGCAAGCATCTTGGTCGAGGCAACATCTGTGTTTACTACTGGAATATCTGAGACTGACCGTAGGGCGGTTGTTTTGCCAACGCCAAAAGGACCAGCGAACACGATCGAATGCTCGATCGGATTTCCGAGCACTATCTGAGGTTGGTTCATGTGAATTTCCGTATCATGCGTTTGAGAAGATATATAGGGTTATTGGGTTCCTTGTTTTCATGGTGGATCTCAGGCGGTATGCTGGTCGGTGGCAAATTTTTAATTGTCTCCTGTGGCATCTCTCGAACCTCTAGGATTCCGGCATTTTCAGCGTCTTTGAGCAGCTTTTCTAAACGCTCAGGATGCCCCACAAGCTGCCGTGCTGAGTCTAAGTCCATCCAGTTTTCAAGAAGCCTTGAGCAGGCCATGGTCAATTGCATGCAAGCTGTCGGCGAGAGCCCTTCAGAGTAGCTGGATATGTTTGGCCAGCGAGCTAATTTTATTCTTCGATTGATTGGTGGTCCGGTTCTTTCCTTTCTTAATAAGCATGAGTCAATCCATCTGAACAATAAAGCTGTATTGAGTGGAACCTTAAAGAAAGTCCAGCTTGGGTTGTGGTGGTGTGTGATTGAGGGTGCAAGAATGACTTTGTGGGTCGTTATATTCTCAACTTGTGTCAGTTCAAATTGATCCGGCAGGGTGCCATCGACAACCCACCAAGATGCATGATGCGGATCGTCACACCAAGTCCAGGATTCAGGTCTGGCGCTCAGTGCTGCCTTGAATACATGAACTAATCGTGAGTCGCGATGTGGTGACCACACGTTAAAGCGGTCAGGCTGTTTAGGTGTTTTATTCACGAGCTGTTTCTATGCTTGCAATCATCTTTGGTAGTGCGACCGAGATGAGCACGCCTAAGTTTACTTTCTTTGCGCTCATTACAATCCCTTGCAGTATGTCGTCACCATGGCGAACGACCATTGCCAAGTGGTCGTCCGCCAAGTCAATCAAGTAGTAGCGATTGAGTTCTGGAAATCCAGAGTCGGACAGAGTACCCGCAAGCGACCTTGTTACTTCAGTGAAAAGTGCTACGGCTGCAGGCTGCGGGCTGAGCTCCGCCAGTGCAAGGCCAGTCGAAAAGTCCCATATTGATGTAATGAGAAGGCTATCTTTTAGTACGCTCTTTAGCTCAATGATCGCAGCTTCTAATTTCTCGATGTTGATGTTCATGTTATTCCTTTCAAAGGATTTTTATTAAATAGTGGCAAAAAAATCACGTACCTTTTGAGGCAGGCGATCCCTGAAAAAGCCTGCCAAGCCAAGGTGGCGTGCGCGACGCAAGAAGCCAAAAAAACGCGAAAACATTTCATGCCGCACTTATCAAAAATGTTTTTCTCTATTCGTCTGGATGAATTTTGGATAATTCTATTAATGAGCGCTTGCCTGACTCTAAAAAACGATCTCTTACTTCAGGCTCGATTGCGCTTGTCATAGACGTGACAGGCTTTGCCCTCTGATCGCCTTAAGGAGTAGCTAGGGCGCAGCACGATATGTGCACTAATGCCAACAAACACCTTGATGTGCTTACCCAATTCGGTGCATATGGCCTGCTGCTGTTGCTTGCTTAGCTCTTCGTGTTCGCGCCTTAGCTCCACGTGGACTTCTATGCCGTCCAGGTTGCCGTTGCAAAACAGGTGGATCTCATAGTTCTCGGAAAACTGTTTGATCTTTAGTACTTGCTCCTCGATCTGGGTCGGAAAAACATTCACTCCGCGGATGATGAGCATGTCGTCGCTACGACCGGTAATTTTGTCTATGCGTCGCATCGGTCGCGCGGTTCCTGGTAGGAGGCGAGTCAGGTCGCGAGTACGGTAGCGGATCATTGGCAGTGCTTCCTTGGATAGTGAGGTGAAGACCAACTCGCCGTATTCGCCGTCGGGCAGCACTTTGCCAGTCGTGGGGTCGATGATCTCGGGGTAAAAATGGTCTTCCCAGATGGTCGGACCATCCTTGGTTTCAGCGCACTCCATGGCTACACCAGGCCCCATGATTTCCGACAAGCCATAGATGTCTAGTGCGGTGATCCCCATGCGCTCCTCAATGGCGCGGCGGAGCTCAGCTGTCCATGGCTCTGCGCCAAAGATACCCAAGCGCAAAGGTAGTTCTAGCGGGTCTATGCCTTGGCGTTCGAGCTCGTCAGCTATGTTCAGCATGTATGATGGGGTGACCATGATGATGTCAGGCTTGAAGTCGCGGATCAGTTGGACCTGCTTTTCAGTCTGACCACCGGACATGGGAATCACGGTACAGCCCAATCGCTCGGCGCCGTAGTGTGCACCCAAGCCACCGGTGAACAGGCCATAACCGTAGGAAACATGAACCTTGTCGCCCCTACGTCCGCCGGCAGCGCTAATGGAACGGGCCACCAGATTAGCCCATGTATCGATGTCTCTCTGGGTGTAACCGACCACGGTGGGTTTGCCGGTGGTGCCGCTGGAGGCATGCAGTCTCACGATCTCCTGCATAGGTACGGCGAACATGCCGTAGGGGTAGTTGTCGCGCAGGTCGGCTTTGGTGGTGAATGGGAACTTCGCCAGGTCCTCTAAAGACTTCAGGTCTTCGGGGTGCACGCCCAACTCATCGAATCGCTGGCGGTACAACGGCACGTTGTCATAGGCCTGCTTCAGGCTCCAGCGCATGCGGTTCAGTTGGTGCTGGCGCAACTGGTCGATGCTAGCGGTCGCCATTTGGTCAAAAAACGCCTCTGTAGAGGTGATCGCATTCATGGTTGCACTCGAATTGTTGTTGTGATGGCTGCCTACTGTTGGCAGGGCGAAGACCCCATTGCACTCTCGAATCAAGTTTTCTCTATTAATAGCGTGCTGTCATGGCCGGCGCGAACATACAAGGACGGCATGGAGAAGACTGCTGCTGCGTTATTCAAGATAACCCTGAACACTGGCAACTCAGCACATGTATCTTCTCCGCCCGTGGGTGCTCGTGCAGAATCTACTTATTTAACGAACTTCTGATCGGGGCCAGGCAGACCCTGTCCGCGAAGATCGAAAGCTCACTTCTTGGTTTAGCTTTGACAGGGCAACTCGTGAACTGCAAAAGCAATGAGATTTGCACCCAGGGGTGAATAGTTGGGGATGTCTTTCGCCAAAGCCAGTCCAGCATTGGATTGTAGCGCCGCCTGCATTGCCATCTGATCGGCAAACAGCGCCTCAAAGATCACAAACCAACTGCTAGCTGGATCGTCTATCCGGCCGTAGCTTGCCGCGACCAGCCCGGGTAGCGCTTTCAAGCTCGGCAGGTGGCGACTTTCGTAATAGTCTATGAATGCTTGGGGATCGTCCGGCTGAGGGTACATCACGACCAGCTTGTACATGGCAACCTCCGGGTCAGAAACGATGGGTGTAGGAGAAGACGAGATTATCCTGGGAGTGGCTATTACGGATTGGGGCCGGAGCGTTGGGCAGAGAGCGGTTATAGGTGGTCTTTTCGAAGGCATGGTCGTAGGCCACGTCGATGCTGCCGTACCCCAAGTCGTAAGATACCCCGGCCGAGGCGTGCCGGGTCGGAGTGACCGGCAAGGCGGCGAACAGGAGATTGTTATCGGCAACTTCTGAACCTTCCCGGTAACCGGCGCGTAGTGTCCAATTGCTGATCCGATAGCTGGTTCCTAGCGATACAATGGTTTGGTTGCGGTAGTTCTGTGGCAGCTTGAGATTGAGGTCTGCCCCGTTATCGCTGACGAAGGTCACGCTGATATCCTCCATCACGTCGCGCCAGAATACCTGGGAAATGTCGGCGGTAATTAGCCAGCGATCAGTGATCAAGTGGGCGATCCCTGCACTGAGCACTGCTGGCATCTGGATGTCGCGAACCTTGATCTTTCCTGCCAGTGGGATCTGACCAACGATTCCGTCCACTGCGGTCACGGTGGCGTCGCCTTCCAAGTCGTCCATCTGGCTGGCGAAGCTGTAGGCCAAGCCGACGTTGGTGGTAGGTGAAGCTTTCCACAAGAGCCCCAGGCGACCGCCATAGCCCCAGGCATCGGCACCACTGGCCAGGGGCTCGTCGCGACTGAAGCTGATGTGCGCACCGTCCAACGAGGGCAGCCCCCCCAGCACCGGCAGCAGGCTGCCGCTGACCCGGCCAGAGCCGATCAGCGAGCCGACCTGGTTGGCAGCGAACATCATGTCGAGGTTCATCCCCATCCACATGGCATCCAAGCTGCCGCCGACGGTGATTTTGTCGGTGACATCAAAACTGAGCGCCAGCGGGATGTTCAGCACCAATAGCCGGCTGCTGCTATCGAGCTTCGTGCGCGTGCCAGAGCTACCTTCGGAGAGGAAACTGTCATTTCCATACTCGGTGCCCAAGCCTCCTTGGGCGAACGCGCCGATGCCAAGCGCCCAACGTTCGTCTCGGTAGCTGTAGGCGATCTGGGGGGCGTAGTAGGGGCCACGGTTGTTGGATTTGTCGTGGCTTTTGGCAGTCTCACCGGTATCCAGGTTCCGGGTGCTGATGTCCGCCTTGATTAGGTCGAAGCCGGCGCTGAGCTGGCTACCCGGGGCGGCAAAGGACAGGGTGGCTGGGTTGCTCATGATGCCGGCGGTGCCAGTGTCGAACGCCATGGCAGTGCCGCCCATGGCACGGGATACGGGGCCGTAGCCTTCCAGACGGAGCACATCGGTGGCACCGGCCAGTTGACAGAGGGCGAGCAGCGGCAGGCAGCTCGCGACTTGAACAGGAAGAATGGCTTTCATTGTTTTTCTCGTCTGATTGTTTTTGTTCTTGGGGCGCTCACGCGCCAGACGTAACGCAAGGGTTGAGGCATGGGCCGCAGCAGTGCCGCGACCCGCACCGGTCAGTAGGCGATTACAAGCGAGCGGGTCTCCGTGTAGTGCTCGATAGCTGCCGCGCCATGCTCGCGGCCGAGGCCGGAGTCCTTGAAGCCACCGAACGGCAGGTTGGGATCGATCATGTTGTGGGTGTTGATCCACACCGTGCCGGCTTCCAGGTCGTCGCCAATACGCAGTGCGGCGGATAGGTCGTTGGTCCAGACGCTCGCGCCCAGGCCGTACACTGAACGGTTAGCCTCGCCGATGACCTCATCAATGTCGGAGAACGGCGTAGCCACGAGCACCGGGCCGAACACTTCCTGGGTTAGCAGGCGGATGTCATTCTTGGATCGATTAGCGAACACTGTCGGCTTGACGAAATAGCCCTGCGCTAGCGGTGCCTCCAGACCGCCACAGAGAAGCTCGGCACCGTCTTCCAGGCCACTGCGAATGTGCTTGAGAACATTCTCGTGATGCTTTTTCGAGACCATGGGCCCCATCTGCACACCTTCGTCCAGTCCAGAGCCGAGCACGATGCTTTCCCCTATACGTCCAAGACGTTCGAGCACATCGTCGTAGATGCTTGCATGCACGTAGAGGCGCGAGCCGGCAGTGCATACCTGACCGTGGTTGAAGAAGATCGCTGCGGCGGCGCCTTCGGCAGCCTTCTGCGGGTCGCAGTCGGGCAGGACGATCACCGGGCTCTTGCCACCCAGTTCCAGTGATACCGGCTTCAGGCTCTGGCCGCAGGCCGCGCCGATGATCCGCCCAACCTCAGTGGAACCGGTGAAAGCGACCTTGTTTACGCGCGGATGACGTACCAAGGCATCGCCCGCCGTCTCTCCGCGCCCGGTAATCACGTTCAGCGCGCCGGCGGGCAGCCCGGCCTCCAAGGCCAGTTCGCCCAGGCGCAGGGCGGTCAGCGGGGTTTCCTCGGCAGGTTTGAGTACCACGGTGTTGCCACAGGCCAGTGCCGGGGCGATCTTCCACACAGCCATCAGCAACGGGAAGTTCCAGGGAATGATCGCGCCGACCACCCCGACTGGAACGCGGCGGGTCGATGCCTGTACACGCACATCTGGCGGCAGTGGCAGGGAAACGTCCAGGGTATTGCCGCTGATCTTGGTTGCCCAGCCAGCCATGTAGCGCAACCATTGGGCGCTGGCACCGACCTCCAGAAGCCGCGAGTAGGCCAAGAGTTTGCCGTTGTTCAACGTCTCCAGCCGGGCTAACTCATCGGCATTGGCTTCAAGAAGATCGGCCAAGCGCAGCAGGATCGCTTCACGCCGGACTGGAGCCATTCGCCGCCAGGCTGCAGAGCGGAAGGTTTCGGCAGCGCTCTCCACTGCGAGGTTCACGTCATCAGCACTGGCGTCCGGCACGTTGGTCAGCGGATGCCCAGTGGCCGGGTTGAATACAGTCAGCGAGGCGCCGGAGCGGGCGTCTGTCCGGTTACCGTGGATGAGCATCTGGCTCGGCAGGGTGGTTTTAGGGCTTTGAGTCGCAATGCTAGTCATCGTCAGATTCCTTGTTGTTCCGTCATGGTGTGCCCGCTGGATTTGGCGGCGCTGGGTGATTTCAACGCCTGATAACCGATCACGGCCAAGGCGCCGAGCGCGAGAACACCGAACAGGTAGGCGGGGGCCAAGGCAAGGAAGCTGTAGATATCTCCGGGGCCGAACTGGTTGGCGCCAAAGGTCAGGCCGCGGTTGAGCGAAAAATTTGAAAAGAAGTAGAAGCCGACGTTGGACCAGCCATCCAGGATAATGATCCAGCCAAGCAAGCGACTGGTCTTTTCGGCGAGGCCGAGGCTAGGCAGGACGAAGGCAACGGCAATCACCATCATGCCGTTCAGTGCGGGGCCGGAGTGGGCGCGAGCCCAGCCCTCCGGCGTGCCTGGCACACTGAATTCGAGGATGTAGCCGGGGACTATTTCGAAACCGCCGACCAGGTGCATCCACAGGCCAACCCCAAACAGCAGGGTACAGAAGATCATCAGGATGCCGTGACCGGCCATCTTGCGTTCGAAGGCATTGAGCATGGTTATCTCCTTGTTCCCGCGAGGCAGCGGCAATGATGGCGCTGAACCGGGAGTTCTTGTTGTATGGGAGTTTTGCTGGGGTCAACCTAGCGGCACAGGGTTGCCGTGATAGCGACTGGCGAAGAACAACAGCGGCTTTGGTGACTGCAAACTTGGGCGGCCGCAGGCGGTAACCCGTGCGATGAACAGGGTGTGGTCGTGGACCGTCACGCTTTTCTCAACTTCGCACTCTAACCAAGCCAGCGCGCCCTGCAGGGTCGGCAACTCCTCCTGCACGACGAAAGCCGGGGGCTGGCACTCGTCTGGCACGCGCTTGCTGAAGTAAGCGGAGAATGCCTGCTGGTCCTCGCCGAGGATGCTGACGCCGTAGCGACCACTCTGGCTAATCAGGTCATGCATGCGCCCGGGCTTGAGCGACACCATAACGGTAGGCGGGTCCAGGCTTAAGGAGGTGAAACTGTTCACGGTCATGCCGTGCACCTTGCATTCTTCGGTCTCGGCACTGATCACGGCAATGCCGGTGGCGAAGAGGGCGACCGACTGCCGAAAGCAGGTCGGATCGACATAGACGGAAACCGCGAGCTCTTGAGTGTTCATGTCATTCACCTTCAATTCGGGGGGACGCTGGCCCCGCGGGCCAGCGGCAGGGCCGGTCAGGCGGCGACGTCGGGTGCAAATTTGTTGCACCAGTTGCCGATGCGTTCAGGACTCGAGAAGTAGTCCCACTGGCGCTCGGGGTAGTTGAAGTTGTCTGTGAACTCGTCAGCCATCTCACGGCTCTGGCTGAGCACCTGGAGGAACTGCACAAATGCTGGCGGCAGTTGCGACAGGGCTGTGAGAGTGAAATTTGTCCAGCGGGTAGCGCAGGTCACTCGATCCTGCCGGCGCCGCTCCAGGTGTTCACAGAAGCGCTGGTCGTAGACCGACTGAGCGACAATCTCCTCGCCAAGAACCCAGGCTGCATAGGAGGCCATGTTGGCACCCTGACCGAGGACCGGGTCAACGGTGGCCTGTACGTCGCCCAGGCCGATGATGGTGCGACCATTCCTTAGCTGGGCATGGCCATTGCGATATACCGGCACCACGCCGCCCTGGAGGATATCCAGCGAGCCGTTAGCGAGGTCGAACTCATCCGGGTCAATGCGCTCGGCGACAGACGGATGGTGTTTGCGGAGCTTATCCAGCAAGAGGGAGAGGAAAGCTTGGGGATCGTCGTCATATTTGGTGTTCGCGAGAATCTCCAAATCTCCGCCGATGTGGTTTTCCAGCACCAGCGCGGTGACCATACCGTTGAAAGACAGGGTGGGGATCTCGATCAGCTCGCCTTGACCGGGTGAGAAGGACATGGTCACGGCGCGGATCTGAGACTCCTTGATGCCCTTGAACAGGCCGACACAAAGGGCGCGCTGCGGCTTCTCGAATGGAGAGTTCTCGGGCTGCTTGTCGAACAGCTGGCCGAGGGCGAACTTGCCGGTGCAAACCACCAGAAGATCGTACTGCTCGGATAGTGCCTCGAGGTCATCAGCGGTGACCGTGTCGTAGCTGAACTTGCCGCCGCGAGCCTCGAGAGCACGCATCAGCATCGGCAGGTACATACGGTAATCTACTGCGCGGCTCGGCTCCTTGAGGTCGCCGTAGAACTGCATGGGCTGCGGGGTACCAACGTAGTAGTAGTGGCCGAAGTAGCCATATTGGTCGGACGGCCATTCGTTGACGCCCAAGGCCTCCTCGCGCTGGACGGTAACCGCGTGATGAGCAACGGTGTTGAGCAGGCGAAGGTCGCTGTAATCGTCCGGCTTCCGGTCGGTGTAGACAGTGACGTCGATGTCATGCTGGCGCAGGTAAAGGCCCAGATGCAGCCCGGCGGCTCCAGCACCCACGATACCGATACGCTTTTTCATGATGTACTCCTTATTTTTGTTGTTGATGACTGACAGCTCCAAGGTAATCAGTCACCCGCAACTAAGGAATAAACCATGGTTTAGATCGGGCTCAGGCGTAGTGAGTGGTTCGTAAATTATTGATTTTAAAGTGGTTATCGTAATTTTTTACCGGCCGGAAAAACACTCCCATGTGTTCCGGCTCGCATGAGGGGCAGGTCGTCTCATTTGATGCGGGCTGATTCGTAATGGTCAACCAGGCGAACCAGCTCGGCAAGCGAGCGTACGTTCAGCTTTTGCATAATGTTGTGCCGGTGGACCTTGGCGGTGACCTCGGCGATACCCAGCTCGCCAGCGATCTGCTTGTTCATCAGGCCCCGGACGGTCAGACGAAGCACTTGACGTTCGCGCTCAGTCAACGGGGCAAAACGGCTTTCCAGGCTGTTCCGCTCGGCACGTGCCTGGCGTCGCGCGATGTCTATCTGCAGGCCTTGGTTAATGGCGTCGAGCAGAGCCTTCTCCTCAAACGGCTTGGGCAGGAACTCGAAGGCGCCGGCCTTTATCGCCCGCACTGTCATGGGAATGTCGCCGTGTGCAGTGATAAAGACGATGGGAATGTCGTCGCTCATCGTGGCGAGTTGCTGCTGCAACTCCATTCCGGTCATTCCCGGCATGCGCATGTCTAGCACCAGGCAGCCAGGACCCTCTTGACGAGGGTGCTCGAGGAATGCCTGGGCGCTGTCAAATGTTCGCACTTCAAGCCCAGTCGAGCGCAGCAAGTTGCTGAGGGCTTCACGCATGGAGGGATCGTCGTCGACTACAAACACGGTAGGCTTGAGCGGCTTCATGGCTGAACTCCGCAGGCGGCCGGGAGCGAAATCTGGAACAAGCTGCCGGAACTGTTGCCGTCTGAGGGCAGCAGGCGCAGCTGCCCTCCATGCGCTTCGAGGATGGTCCGACAAATCGTCAGCCCCATTCCCAACCCCTGGCTCTTGGTGGTGTAGAAGGGCTCGAAGACGCGCTCACGTTGCGCCTCGGCGACCCCAATGCCGTTGTCGCCAACCAGCAAGAACAGATTGCTGCTGTCTGGGCATAGGCCGACTTTGAGGCTCAGCAATGGTGCTTCCGGGCGAGCAGTCTGGATCGCCTCGATGGCGTTGAGCAGGAGGTTGAGCACAACCTGCTGCAGTTGCACCCGGTCGGCCAGTACTGCAGGAAGTCCAGAAGGAAGTTCAGTCTCCAAAGCAATACCCTGCATCAGCAGGGTTTCTCGCACGTAGCCCAGCACGTCGCTTCCCAAAGCAGCCAGATCCAATGGTTCCTGGTGCACTTCGCCGCGGCGTAGAAATTTTCGAATCCGCAGCGCCACATCGGCTGCACGCTGGCTATCGCGAATGATGCCGCCAACGCAGGACACCGCTTCCTCGTGATTGGGTGGGACGCTCTCTAGCCAGCGCCTGCAGGCATGGCTGTTGGCAATGATGGCCGTGAGCGGCTGGTTGATCTCATGGGTTATGGAGGCGACCAACTCGCCCATGGCAGTCATGCGCATTACCCGCGCCAGTTCGCTACGTGCCTGCTCCAGGGAGTATTCTGCCCGCTTGCGCTCATCGATGTCCTCAACTACGCCAATCAGCAAAGGCGGTGTGTCGCCGCTTTCTGGTATCACTGAAACGCTGGAGCGCGTCCACAGGCTGCGCCCATTCTTATGCAGGAATCGCTTTTGGTGGTGATAGGTCTTCAGTCGGCCGTCGAGGAGTTGCTGCAGGCGCAGGCCAGTGATTTCGCGGTCATCGGGGTGGGTGATATCTAATACCTGGCGGCCGACCAACTCCTCCTGACTATAACCAAGCATGCGACAAAACGCCGGATTGGCGGAGACAAAATGCCACTCGAGGTCAACCACTGCGATGCCGACGGCGGAGTTCTCGTGGATCGCCCGCCAGCGCCGTTCGGATTTCCGCTCTGCCTCGAGGCTGCGCTGCAGGGCCTGGCGACTGGAGATGAGCTCGCGGATCAGCTCGACCAGGTCGGCGTTGTGGGTTTCCAGCTCCTGCTGAAGGGCAAGGCGGGCGCGACGGGTCATCACCAGGTTGCGCACCCGGCTGAGCAGTTCTGGAATGAAGAACGGCTTGGTCACATAGTCCTGCACCAGTTCGGCCAGCAGGGTCATGCGTAGCTCTTCGTCGGCACGAGCCGAGAGCACCAGCACCGGGATCTGCATCAGCCCGGGCTCCTCGCGCATCCGTCGCACCAGTTGCTCGCCGCTAAGCTCCGGCATCATCAGGTCGGTAATGACCAGGTCCGGCGGGGGTGTTTGCCGCATCAGCGCCAGCCCTTCTTGACCATCTGCTGCGCAGGTGACCTCAAATTCGCAAGCAAGCGAGCGGGCAATCAAATGACGCATTTCCGCGTGGTCTTCCACCAGCAGCACATGCGGCCTGTCGGCTTCTGCCTGGCTGTGGGGGTGTTGCGGTATTGGATTGCTGCCATGCGACGAGGACAGCGCCGGAGTCGGCGTCTTGGTAGAGGTAAGTTGCCGGCGAACTTGGGCTTGGCTGGGCGCATGCAGTGGCATCTCCAGCTGGAATAGTGCGCCGCCACCGGGGGCATCACTGACAGTAACGGTGCCTCCGTGTAGCTCGACGAATTCTCGGGCGATCGCCAGGCCCAGTCCGCTGCCGGTCCGAGGACCACCGTAATCCTCCAGTCCCTGCTGGAACCGATCGAAGATTCGCTCGCGCAGGTCGGCGCGAATACCCGGGCCGCTGTCGCGCACGCTGAGTAGCCAGCGATCCTTACCTGCGCGCTCCACGCTGCAACTGATGCGTCCTCCATCGGGCGTGGCGTGGAAGGCGTTTGCCAACAAATTGAACACCACTTGGCCAATCTTCTCGCCATCGACCTCCGCCTTCAGCGGCTCCTGGGTCAGCACGACGCAGGCGATACGTCGCTGCCGGGCGTGCGCCTCGAAATGAGAGACCACCTCCGAAAGTAGCGCAGTGACATCCAGCCGCTCGTAAGCAAGTTGCATCTTGCCCGCGTCGACTTTAGCCAAATCGAGTAGTTCGTTAACTAGGCGCAATAGAGTTACTGCGTTGCGTCGGACGCTGGCCAGATCGTTACGCTGGCGGCTGGACAGCTCATTGCTTGCCAGCATTTCGTCCACCGGACCGAGAATCAGCGACAGCGGCGTGCGAAGCTCGTGGCTCAGGTTGGAAAAGAAACGGTTTTTCTGTGCATCCAGCTCACGGATCTGCTCCACCAGGCGCTCTAGCTCGGTGTTCTTGCGGGCTATCTCCTGCTCATATTTCTTCTTGCTGGTGATGTTCCGCCCTTCGGCGAGTAGGAAAGCCACCTCGCCCGAACTGTCGCGGACCGGAGTTAGGGAATAATCGGTGATGATCGTGCGCTCGCCGCTGGCTTCGCCGTAGACTTCCAGATCGCAGCGAATGAACTCACCTGCGGCAGCACGCTCGACGAGTTGTCGCTGCAGGCTCTGGCTCTCCTGTGACAGAGCAAACCAGCGGGCCTCCCAAAAGGGAGTGCCACGAATGTCTTCGATGCGCAGCCCGGCACCTTCAAGAGCGGGGAGATTGATTTCGAGGATGGTGCCGTCGGGATCCAGCAGCCCGGCAAAGTGATACATCCGGTCAAGGATGATCCGGGCCATTTTCTCGCTCTGGCTCTGCGCATCGTCGTCCTGACTGAAGGTCACATTGCCGACACTCAAGGCCGTTTTGGGGGGTGATTTCATGTCAGTCATCAGTTCGATTTCTCTCGATTTTGTTGTTATATGGGGAGGCTAGCTAGGTTCTATGCTAGAAGTCCAGACAGCTGGAACCGGCCCGGGGTATGGAGGCACACATGGCAGGGCACTACGAACTCCCTTGAGGCTCCTCAGGAGCTGATCACGGATCTGGTTTCCTCTGACATAAGATGGGGCGGCCCAGCAGTGATGACCGACTGGAAGTCCGGGCCAGGGCCACCGGTGATCGTCTGCAAAATTTCGGCGGCGGGGGCTGGGCTCACCCACGTATCCATTGATGATGCATCCCGACGAGCCTTCACTCGCCTGCACTCGGACCAGTAGTGCTGAGGAGCTTGCCGGACTCTGCTTCAGGGCTTGCGCTACTACCTCGTGGGTATCCGTTTTCGGCAAGTAATGACAGATCATGGCGCCTGCCACCTTGCCAGAGCACTCCAGCGGAATATGCTGACGCTTGGGGCGGCAGGCATATCCACACGAAACCCTATACAGCACGCATCAAAGGTAAGTCAGAGCGCTGCACTCAGAAATAGCGAGTATCCGTTGGCGCAGGCCAGCTGCCGTTTGCCATGCGCAGTGCCGCCACCAGTTGGGCAGACTGGTCTCCCGCTGGATTGAGCAAAAGTCCGGCCAGACGCCGTTGATATCCCACTGCAGCAGCTTCGGGCGCGTGCCGGCGTAGTTGCGAAACAGGTAGATGCTGCCGTCGCAGGGCGATCGACCTAGCGCCTGCTGGATGCACAGGGATAGGCCATTGATGTCTCGAATGCCCAGGCACTTCTGGATCAGGTTCGCATCCCCGGAAAGCAAGGCCGACCTCACAAGCGCTGCCGATGGTTACTCGGCGTTCGGAGCGTTACTGGATCGCTCCTGCAATACAGGGTTTCGTTGCACGACAGGCTGACGGTAGCTTGCCGGCGCTATCGATATGGGGTTTCGCTGCACACTTGTGGCGCGAGCAACCTCCGGCTGCCCTCTGTAATATGTGGCCCTTGGGCAAGCAATTCGCTCTTTACCAGTCTTTGCTGAGCTCGATCAACTGGTCGACCACATAACGGACCTTGGGTCTCAGGTGCGAGGTCTTCGGCCATAGTGCGTAGATGTCCACCGGATCCGGTTCCAGTTCGGCCAGCACCTCCACCAGTCGTCCGTCAGTTATGTGCTGGCGGAACAGGTAGAGCGGCATCTGGCACAAGCCCAGACCGGCCAGGGTGGCGTCGATCATGGCGGCGCCATCGCTGAACTGGTGGGTGGAGGGCGGGGCAAAGCGGATGTTCTGGCCCTCGCTGCAAAGGCGCCAGGACAAGGGCAATCCACGCCTGAAGCCAACGATGCAGTCATGCCGCTCCAGGCTGTGTAGCCCGTCGGGATAGCCCTGTCTCGCAAGGTATTCGGGAGAGCCGCAGATGACCCAGCGCTGGCTTGCCAACTTGCGCGCCACCAGATTGCTCTGGTCGCCGATTTCCCCGAAGCGGATCATCAGGTCGACACCTTCCTCGATGGGATCGATCAGGTGATCGCTGAAGGAGAGGCTCAACTTCAGACGCGGAAACTGTTTGGCCAGTGACAGCAGCATCGGCATGATCACCTGCCGACCGAAGGCCACCGGCATGTCCACGCGCAAGCGGCCGGCTGGCTCGTTGGCCCTAGGGCCGAGGCTGTCTTCGGCGCCCTTGATTTCATCCAGTGCCGCCGCGCAGGCGGCGAAATAGGCCTCGCCGTCGGCGGAGAGGCGAATGCGCCGGGTCGTGCGGTGGAACAACTGGGTTCCCAGCCGTTCCTCCAGCCTGGAGATTGCCTTGCCCACCGCCGACTTGGAGACGCCAAGATGCTCTGCGGCCTCGGTGAAACTGGAGGAGCGGGCGGCGGTGACGAAGGTGATGACTCCGTTCAGCGATTCGATCTGCATCATTCGGCTTTCTTATGTTGACTTATTTTCTACTCAGTTAAGAGTTTTTGCCTGTTTATCTGAATCTTTGTCGACTATAGCATGATCCCCCATCTGGATTGGCGCCTTGGAACAAGGGCCACCATTCGATAGCCCCACCTACCACCGGAGTCATCAATGACCACTGCAGACAAGCAGAAGCACGCCCTGATCCTTGGCGCATCGCGAGGCCTCGGCCTCGGGCTGGTTCAGAAATACCTGGAGCAAGGCTGGAAAGTCTTGGCGACCGAGCGTGCTCCGGGGCCGGACACTCATCTGGGACAACTGGCCGAGAAATTCTCTCAGGCACTGCGTGTGGAGCAGCTCGACATCAATGACCAGAAGCAGATCGAACAGCTTGCCGAGAAGCTGAAAGGTGCCACTTTCGATCTGCTGTTTGTGGTCGCCGGTGTGAGCGACGATCCGCAGCAGCTGTCCAGCCAGATCAGCAACGACGAGTTTGCCCACCTGATGCTGACCAATGCCCTCAGCCCCATGCGAGCGCTCGAAGCCTTCAGTGCCAATGTTCCGGCCGAGGGGGTCGTGGCCGTCATGTCTTCCGCCCTGGGTAGCGTCAGCACCAACACTGAAGGTGGCTACGAGTCCTATCGGGCCAGCAAGGCCGCACTGAACTCGCTGCTGCGCAGTTTCAGCGCGCGCAAGAAGGATGAGCGGACCTACATTGCCATGATGCCGGGCTGGGTACGCACTGACATGGGAGGCCCAGACGCTCCCGTCGAGATCGAGGACAGCACCGATGGCATGGCCAAGGCCATTGCCGCACGCCAGGGTAACGCTGGCGTGTTCTTCATCGACTTCCAGGGCAACGAAATCGCCTGGTGATGGCTATGGTGGCGGGCATTTCCCGCCCGCCTCTGCAAGGACGTTGTCCGGAAACGATCCGCCAAGTATGCTCGCGTGCCTACTTGGCCCGGCATGAAGAAACGCGGTCTAAATGTCCGGCAGGGTGAATACATGAAGGTCTTTGTCACTGGCGTCACGGGCTACATCGGCGGTTCCGTTGCAATGCGACTGCTTGAGGCGGGACATTCGGTGCGTGGCCTGGCACGAAATGAGGGACAGTTCGACGCCCTGCGCGCCCTCGGTATCGAGCCCGTACATGGCAGTCTCGACGATACTCAACTGCTGATGCGTGAGGCGCGAGCCGCTGACGCCGTCATCAATGCAGCCAGCAGCGATCACCGTGGCGCGGTGGAGTCGCTGCTCGCGGCGCTCGCCGGGAGCAGCAAGGCGCTTCTGCACACCAGCGGCTCCAGCGTTGTGGGGGATGCGGCAGCAGGCACCCGGCTCAATGGCAAGGTCTACGACGAGCGTACGCCCCTTGATGTCATGCCGGAGAAGTCCGCACGCCACGCTCTGGATACTCTCGTCTGCCAAACCGAGGGCGTGCGGGGCATCGTACTGTGCAACAGCCTAATCTATGGCCGGGGCAGAGGCTTGCAGCGGGACAGCGTGCAGGTTCCGGCTCTGGTCAGCCAGGCGCAGGAAAGCGGTGTGGTCCGGACGGTCGGGCCGGGCCTCAATCGCTGGTCGACCATTCATGTCGAGGACATGAGCGACCTTTACCTGCTGACGCTTGAGCAGGCGAAGGGGAGGGGATTCTATTTCGTCGAGAACGGCGAATCGTCCTTTGCCGAGATAGCCCAGTCTATCGCCCGGCGCCTCGGCATTTCTCGTATCGAGCAATGGACCGAAGCGGAAGCGACCAGCTACTGGGGGCTCAACAAAGCGCGCTATTCGCTCGGCTCAAACAGCCGCGTGCACGCCACTCGTGCGCGCGAGGAAATGGGCTGGAAGCCCCGTCACCAGTCGGTCATCCAATGGATTGTAGAAAACCTCTGACCGGCGCCGCCTGAATCCCGTTTCAATAAATGCGCCGCGCCACGGGACCTGAATCATTCACCACGGACAACGAAGGCAAACTATGAGCGATGTAATCGTCAATATTTTCAATCTGAGCCTCGAGCCTCAAAACTTCCCGGCCTTTGAGTCGCTGGTCTCGGAGATCGTTGAAGCCACCCGCCAAGAACCTGGCACCTTGACCTACGAGTACAGCGTGAGTAGCGACCAGCGTTCGGTTCACATCATCGAACGCTATCACTCCGAAGGGTTGGTCTCGCATATCGACCAGACCTTCGCCCTTTTTTCAAAGCGCTTCCTTGACCTGGTTACGGTCACCGGCCTGGTTGTCTATGGCAACCCGGACGCCAAGGCACGTAAACGCCTAGATGAATTCGGTGCGATCTATATGACCCCGTTCGACGGCTTCACTCGCTGAGTGATGCGGGGCAGGGCGGACACTACCTGGCTTGTTGAAGCAGATTTTTTCTAGCCTCGATCAAGGCTCGTCACTGAGCATCAATCGGGGGCATTTGCAAAGCCGCAGGGTTGTTGCTGTGGGAGCCTCAATTCTGCGGGTTTGCTTCTCCTCCTCAAGGCCTCCAGCGCGAAACGTCAAGAGGGCTTAGACCATCAAGACCCAGGATGGTGAAGATTTCCACGACGCGCTTCCCGGTTGATCGCAATGCTGCTCCGCTTAGGTGAGCAGCATTGCACCACAGGTCTTCTACGGTAAATTACATCCAGATGTGACGTAGAAAGCCCGCATCACAACCAGGTTCCGCCCTGGCGTTCATCCGGCTCGTTGAGATCGCTAGCGTCGAAGCCGTGGATCCAATCGAGGTGATGCAGCATGGCATCATGTGAGGCAAGACGTGCATCGCGCCGATCCCTCTCTTCACCCGGTGGCAAGTGCAACATATCGCCAGTGGTCACGGACGCATACACAACCTTGCGCGCCCGGCCACGACGCAGTCGCTCGTAACGTTCAAAGGTTTCTGCAATCGACGCGGAACCCGCAGCGGCAATGCAGTCAGCAAGGACCACGGCATCCTCGATCGACTGGTTGGCACCCTGTCCATGGTGCGGTACTAGGGAATGTGCGGCATCACCGAGCAGCGTTACCCGACCTTTGCTCCAGCGGCCAAGGGTCATACGATAAACCATTCCCCACCGCTGATTGACTGTCTTCAATGTGTTCGAAGCGATCATCTCGACGAGAGCAGGATGCCAGTCCTTGAAGAGGCGTAGCTGTTCGCCGTCGTCTGTAGGCGCGGTCGACTGTTTTAGTGGCCAGGTCGTCGGAGTGCGTTCTACGAGAAAGAAATTGATGTCTCCTTTCCTGTCTCCGCCGATCGGGTAGTGAAGACAGTGGCCGGACTCACCCATCCAGAATTGAATGGCGGTCGGATCAGGCATGCTCGGTAGTTTATCGATTGGAACAATCCCACGAAAAGCTGTGTACCCCGCGTATATGTAATCCTCATAGCCGAGCATCAAATTCCGTACGGTGGAACGCACTCCGTCAGCACCGATTACTATATCAGCTTCCGCTTTGCTGCCATCCTTGAAATGTAGCACTACCTGTTCGCCAGTATCATCGATATTTACTAGGCGTTTATTCAGGTGGATGCGTTCCATACCCACCTTGGTGGAGAGAATCCTTTGCAACTCGGCCCGGTGGATGCCGAGATAGGGGCCGCCGAAAAGGTCTCGATACGCCTGCCCCCCGGCGTGCCTGCCGATTTCACGGCCAGTTTTTCCGTCCCGGTAGATCAAAGCAGAAATTTCAAACGCAGCCTCGTCGAACTCCTCGCCCAAACCCCAGTGGTTGTAATAAAAACGCGTGGCATTGGCGGATAATGCGACCGCGGCACCAACCTCACGCAATTCCTCCGCTTGCTCGTATATATCAACGTCGATACCGTGGTGGCGCATCGCAATCGCAAAGGTCAAGCCACCGATACCGCCGCCGACCACAGCAATGCGGCGTATTTTATTGGTTTCTTTTTCATTCATAATTATTATCTCTTTATTATTAGGGGTTGGCGAAAATTTAGATGGTGCGAATGGCCTCATGCTGAGGCATTTAACAAGGGGCGGTGAGTTGCAGCGTCTCATGCCGTGGCGTGAGAGCCCGCTCTGACCACACTCCTATTAATGATGCCTTGGGTTAAAAATAGAGAAGGCTGTTATATAAGTAAATAAGCGAAGTTGTATAACCTTCATCACCGGCATGAATATTGGGGGGGGTATGCAACTGCATGAGTCAAGGCCGATCTAAAACTGTCCCACCTGGCTAACCTTGCGGCCTTGTCGAGGCTGCTCATGTTGACCCAGGAGCAAGCAGTGGAGTTCAGGGTATTGGCCCGTTAGGGAGGGTCTGAAAAACACTTCCCAATCTGGTGAAATAGCCCAGCAGCCCCTCTGGAGCCCCTAGCTGTCCTTCGCCGATGCAGAGTACGCTGGCAAGCGCAAATAGACCCGCCGTGAGCGCTTCCTGATCCAGATGGATCAGGTCGTGCCGTGGCAGGCGTTGATGGCGCTGATCGAGTCGCACTACCCGAGAGGCGAAGGTGGGCGTCCGGCCTACCCGCTGGCTGCCATGCTGCGTGTGCACCTCATGCAGAAATGGTTCGGCTACTGCCGGCGATGGAGGAAGCCCGATATGAGGTGACGATCCTGCGCCATTTCGCCGGACTGCACCTGGATCGGATTCCGGACGAGACCACCATCCTCAATTTCCGCCGCCTGCTGGAGAAGCACGAACTGGCTAGCCAGATCCTGGAAGTCATCAGCGGCTACCTGGGGGAGCGCGGCCTGCTGTTGCGCCAGGACAGCATCGTCGACGCGATCATCATCCATGCGCCCAGTTCGACCAAGAACAAGGATGGCAAGCGTGATCTGGAGATGCACCAGAGCAAGAAGGGCAACCAGTACTACTTCGGCATGAAGGCACACACCGGCGTTGACGACGACTCGGGGCTGGTACACAGCGTGATCGGCACAGCAGCCAACGTCGCTGACGTCACTCAGGTCGACAAATTGCTGCACGGCGAAGAGTCGTATGTCTGCGCGGACGCCGGCTACACCGGGGTCGAAAAGCGCCCCGAGCATGAAGGCCGCGAGGTTATCTGGTCAGTTGCTGCTCGCCTACTTATAAGCTACTCGGCAAGCACAGCCTGCTCGGCCGCATGATTCGCCAGATCGAGAAGGCCAAGGCCCAGACGCGAGCCAAGGTTGAACATCCGTTCCGGGTGATCTCGGCTACACCAAGGTGCGTTTCCGTGGGTTGGCGAAGAACACGGCCCAACTGGTCACCCTGTTTGCCCTGTCGAACCTCTGGATGATGCGGAAACGACTGCTGATGGCAGGCGAGGTGCGTCCGTGATGTGGGCAGCAGCCCACATGGTGCCAGTGAAGGGCAAGGAATAGGGTCGGAAACGCTGAAATAGCCCGCGTTTGACATAAGAGAACTTCGTTTTTCGGCCTGCTGGGCAGAGCGAGGGCAAAGGTCAGGGCTATTTCAGACCTTCATTAGGTCTTCTTTGGATCTTCGCCGTACAGCTTGCCTGCACCGGCCCAATCCGATGGCGCCACGTCTTCAAATATTACGTAGATGTAGTGGCGTCGGTGCCGGTGTTTTTCACGATGCTTTGGGCGATTTCAGCCGCGACAGCTTCCTTCGCGGCGTGGTCTTTCCCTTCGAACCAACTGACTCGTACAGTAGGCATGGGGTGATCCTCTATTCACGTGGGGTAGAGCGCGATCTGGGCCGATCTTGCGGTCAGTCCGGGCTCTGCCACTCAGTGCAGCGGAGCAGCGAAGAGAGAATAGGAGAGATCTAGAAGGCGATAAACACGCTGCAAATCGCCGGCATGTAGAGGTTATTTCGTCAATCGGCGTGCATATACCGCTGTCATTAAAGGCCTATTGCTGGGCCCTTAATGCCTGCCGTGTTAAAGCGGAATGGTCAGCTTCAGCCAGTAGGCATCACCTTCCGCTCGGTTACGCACGGCCTTTTCCTGTTGCCATTTGGCAGTGACAAACCAGCCGCTGGCGTCGCTGTACTTGATCGAAGGGCCAATGGCGAATGCGCGGCCTTTGTTGTCGTCCACGGTGTCGCCGTTCTGGTTGTCATCGGTGACCTGGCGATAGATATAGCCGCCAACCCCCACCACCCAACCGTTACCAAAACCCCAACCGGTCGAGTAATCGGCATGGGCTTCCTGGCCTGAGCGGTAGTCGGTGTCCGGATTACGGAAGTTGAAGTCATACATCAACTTCACGTCCAGGTTGAGTCCGTCAGGGTCGACATAGGAAAGCGCCACAATCGGCTCTACCGCCCAATAATTGCGGCCGATATTGGCCAGATCACCGCGGTCATATCGACCGGTGGGGGCGAAAATATCCACCGCGTAGATGGCATGCAGCTTGTCGCTGTAGTGATAGCCGAGGGCCGGGCCGAAAATGATGTCGCCCATGCCTTTGCGACGCTGATGCTGGTCGTTGACCTCAACCTTGAGATCCACCAAGGGCACATTGAGGTGAAAGGCCAAATCGCCGTTCAGCACCTTTTGTTCGGTCACCCAGATTAGCCTTGGTGCCACCACTGCGGCATCCAGATCAAAGTGGGCGACGGCATCATGGCCTCTGTTGTCACGCAGGCTGTCGGCGCTGTAATGCTGGGCGAATACCTGGGCATAGAAACCGGGCGGCGGCATGGCGCCGGTCATGTAGTTTTCCGCACCCATGGGGTACGAGGAGCCGCCGCCTTCTGTGGCCTGGGCGACAGGCAGCACGATAGCGGCAACGGTGCCTGTCAGCAGGCGAGACAGGGGATAGGAACGGGCACGCAATACAGATGGACGAATGTTCATAGGCACCACTTTTTGTTGTAGTCGGTGACGTTTAAACGTCGCCGGTGCAATGCCGGCGCCCGGGGCAATCAGGCGTGGTTCCAGGCCGACAGAGCGTCGGCCTGGTGCGCAGGCTTAGAACGGGTACGGTTGGTCGGACGGCTCCACCGTGACCCACTTGACCTCGGTGAACTCCTCGATCACGGCGCTGCCGTCGAAACGGCCATAGCCGCTCTTCTTCATGCCGCCATAGGGCGCCTGGGGCTCGTTCTGCACGGTCGCACCGTTGATATGCACGCAGCCGGCATCCAGGCGTGCGGCCAGTTGCAGAGCCTTGGTGACGTCGGCACTGAAGATCGAGGAAGATAGGCCATAGGCTGTGTCATTGGCCACAGCCAGCGCCTCTTCGGCGTCTTTGACGCGCACGATGGTGGTCACCGGGCCAAAGGTTTCTTCGTCGTAAATGGCCATGCTGCGCGTCACGCGGTCGACCAGCGTCGGCGCCATCAACGCGCTCTCGGCCAAACCGCCGGCAACGATCTGGGCACCCTTGCCGATGGCGTCGTTTAGCAGTTGGTTGATCCGCTGTACCGAGCCTTGAGCGATCATCGGGCCAATCACGCAAGCTGGGGATTCGCTGGGCAGGTTGGTTTCCAGTGCGGCGACGCGCGCCGAGAATCGCGCCACGAAGTCATCAGCGACACGTTCGTCGACCACAAAACGCTCGGTCGACATGCAGATTTGCCCCTGATATAGAAACGCACCGAACACGGCCGCATTCACTGCGCCGTCGATATCGGCGTCGTCCAGAACGATAAAGGGCGCCTTGCCACCCAGCTCCAGCAGGCAGCGTTTGAGGTGGCTTGCACAGGTTTGCGCAATCATGCGGCCGACCTTGGTGGAGCCGGTGAAGTTGACCCGGCGCACGCTGTCATGAGCAACCAGCGCTTCGGTCACTGCAGCCGCATCGGCCGGTGCGCTGATCAGGAAATTCAGAGCGCCGGGCGGCAGACCGGCTTCGTAGAATGCCTCGGCCAACAACGCGTGAGTACGCGGGCTGTTTTCCGAGCCTTTGAAAATCACGGTATTGCCACAGGCCAACGGATAGGCGATGGCGCGGGCGCCGAGAATTACTGGGCCGTTCCACGGCACGATGCTGAGCACGGTGCCGACAGGTTGGCGCAAGGTCATCGACAACGCGCCGGGTTTGTCGGTAGGGATGGTTTCACCCTTGATCTGCGTGGTCATGGCCGCAGCCTCGCGCAGCAAGCCCGCAGATGCGCCGATGTTGAACTGTGCCCAGAGCTGGGATGCTCCAATTTCTTCAGCCATCACGCAGCAGAACTCAGCCATTTTCGCTTCCAACGCGTCAGCGGCGGCCAGCAGAATGCGACGGCGCTCTGTCGGCCCGGTGACTGACCAGGTGCGAAAGGCTTGTGCTGAAGACTCTGCAGCGCACAGGGCATCCTGCACACTGCATGCTGCACCCACGCTAACGGTCTTGCCGCTGACAGGGTCAATTCGTTGAAAAGTTTTGCCGTCGGAAGCATCACGTTTGTGGTTGTCGATGGTGATTTGAACGGTCATCGAATGTTCCTCGTATTGGAGCGCGTCGGTCAGGCTTGATCGAAAGAAGGCATCAGCAGGATCGGCTTGATCGTTATGCCGCTCTCGCTGTCAGCCATGGCCTGATTGATTTCGGCGAACTGGTAGAAGTGGCAGAGCTTGTCGAAGGGAAAGCGCCCTTGCAGGTAGAGGTCGACCAGCTTGGGAATAAAGGCGTTGGACACCACATCACCCTGGACGATGCCCATGATGCGTTTGCCCGGAATCATCACATCATTGATGTTGAACGACACTTCGGTACCCATCTTGGTCGCACCGACGATGCCGCAGGTACCCAGGATGGTGATCGAGTCGATGGCCTGACGTAGCACTTCGGCACGACCAGAACATTCGAGGCTGTAGTTGGCGCCGCCACCGGTAATGGCGTGAACCCGCTGCACCGGATCTTCTTCGCGGCTGTTGATGACGTGGGTCGCGCCCAGCTTTAGTGCCAGCTCCAGGCGGCTGGGAGTGACGTCGACAGCGATAATAGTGGTAGCGCCAGCAACCCTGGCCGCCATCACCGCTGCTAGGCCTACGGCGCCTGCACCAAAGGCCACAAAGCTTGAACCCGCTTCAACCTTGAGGGCGTTGAGCACCGAGCCTGCACCGGTCTGGATGCCGCAACCCAGTGGGCCAAGCAGCTCCAACGGCGCTTCTTTCGGCACCTTGACCACATTGCGCTCGTTGGCCATGGCGTAGGTGGAGAACGAGGATTGGCCGAAGAAGTGATCGTGGATCGGATGGTCGCCGCCGCAACTGCAACTGGACGTGCTGCCATCGATGCGACCGCCACCGAAGTTCAGCGGATGCATATGGGAACAGTGGGCGGGATGGCCGGTTTCGCAGGGCAAGCACAGCCCGCAGGACATATAGGTCATCACCACATGGTCGCCGGGTGCGACGGTGGTGACCGCCGAACCTACGGCTTCGACGACTCCAGAACCTTCATGGCCCAGGATTATGGGCAAAGGTGTCGGGAATAGCTGGTCGCGGACCACCATATCGGTATGGCACACTCCGGTAGCGACCACGCGCACGCGGACTTCGCTAGGGGCAGGGGCGCCCAGTGTGGCGTTTTCAATTTGCAGCGGTGCACCGGCTTCACGGAGAACTGCAACCTGAATTTGCAGAGGTTGAACGTTGGGCTGGGACATGTTTGTTCCTCAGATAATGGGCTCTTGCACGCTATGCGTTGCCTAGCTCAAGCCTGCAGCGCACGTGGTCGCTTGCTGCGCTGAGTGGCTTGCTCGCTGTGGGCAGGGCGCAGTTGAAAGTCGAAAGTCATCAATGGTTGAAGGGCAGGGACAGGGACAGGGTAGCCCTGCTTTGGCAGTACGGTTTACTCGGGGTGAGGCTTACCAGCCCAGTCGGGTTCGGGCTGCTTGCAGGTCTGCTTGCATATCGTGGTTCCACAGCCAGTCGAATCGAGCGGCCAGGGTTTGCCCCAGCAGGGTCTCGTCATCGGTGACCACGGGGTCTCGGAGCTCATAGAGTTCTCCGGCCTCCCATGAGGTGCGCTGTACGCGGCAGGCGCGGGGGCGGCGAATGGCGTCATAGGCGTTGAGCATCGTGGCAGGAGTAGAGCTGAGCACCTGCGGGTCGCTGAGCAGGCGCGCGAGTAGCCAGGCATCTTCAAGCCCCTGGCCAGCGCCGGCGCCTTGGTGCGGCAACATCGCGTGAGCAGCATCGCCAATCAGCGCCACATGGCCGTGCACGTAACCGGGAAGTTCTTCTAGGTCGTGTAGGGCCCAGAGGGTAGGGTTCGGGATGGACTCCAGTAGCACACGAGCGGCATCGCCCCAATCGGCAAAGGCTTCGAGCATTTCCGCTTGTGATGCATTGCGCACCCATGGCGAATCGCTAGGCCAAGCCGGCGTGCTGTGGCTGCGGTCGGAAACAAAGGCGACGACGTTGATAAGACGACCTTGTTTGACCGGGAAGGCCAGGATGTGGGCATCCAGCCCCAGGTACATCTGCGGCACGTTGACCAGGTGCTCATCCAGGCTGTGCTCGCGGTAGGCCGCGCGCAGCTGCTGGCTGTCGATCATGCCGCGGTAGGCGCAGGTACCGCTGAAGCGCGGCGAGGCCAGTGGCTGACCCAGGCCCTGGAGTACATGGTCGCGAATGGAGGATTTGATGCCATCGGCGGCGATCAGAATGTCGCACTGGTGGCTGCTGCCGTCGGCAAAGAAAACCTCTGCCTGATTGCCGTCCTGCTCAACACGAACGGCGCGTTTGCCGAACTGAGCAATGCCCTCGGGCAGTTGACTGGCCAGTACATCGAGGAAGTCGGCACGGTGTACCGAGGACTGGCCAACGCCTTGGGCAATACTGGCGCCGAGGTAGCTGGCGTCCTCGCCTTTGCGCCACTCGAACC
The DNA here is from genome assembly GCF_900104805.1 of Pseudomonas oryzae. Taxonomy (NCBI): domain Bacteria; kingdom Pseudomonadati; phylum Pseudomonadota; class Gammaproteobacteria; order Pseudomonadales; family Pseudomonadaceae; genus Pseudomonas; species Pseudomonas oryzae. Next base: position 1,453,099 of record NZ_LT629751.1, read on the forward strand.
AGATGTCTTGCCAGGGAGCAGGGGTGCGGTCGGCCACTCGTTGATAGGGTTCACCGATACCCAGGCCGCTGATGGCTTGAACGGCGTTGGCGCCGAAGGAAACACCGGCACCCACTTCACCGAAAGCCGGTGCGGCTTCGAACAGCTGAACCTGAAGGTGGGCATGACGGCAAAGATCTAGAGCCAGTGCAACGCCGGCGATACCGCCACCGACAATGCCAATACGCAAAGCAGAAGACAGGTGCATAGCAAGGAACTCATGGTTTTATTTTTTTAGTACCTTCAATATCTGGCTCGTTTGCAGGCAGCGTAAATACCGCAAAGCCAATATTGAATATGCTGTTTGTGAATATTGCTACGAGTGGTTCAGTCGCGCAGTTGGTGATTGTTGTGGCTGTGCAAGGCCAGTGAAAGGGGCCTGCGAACAGCCGCGAAAGCCCTTTGTTTGAGGGGCTCGTGGCCGAGTATCAGTGGTTTTTTTGCGCGCTCGATGCGGAGAACAACTCCAACATCAGTTGCTGAATCCAGCGGTTGGCTGGGTCCTTGTTGAATTTGGCGTGCCAGAACAGATTGATGGCAATTTCCGGCAGAGGCATAGGGAAGGTCTGAAAAACACTTCCCAATCTGGTGAAATAGCCCAGCCGCCCCTCTGGAGCCCCTTGCATGAAGCAGCTGTCCTTCGCCGGTGCCGAGTACGCTGGCAAGCGCAAACAGACCCGCCGTGAGCGCTTCCTGATCGAGATGGATCAGGTCGTGCCGTGGCAGGCGTTGATGGCGCTGATCGAGCCGCACTACCCGATTCGCCATATCGAGAAGGCCAAGGCCCAGATGCGAGCCAAGGTTGAACATCCGTTCCGGGTGATCTCGGCTACACCAAGGTGCGTTTCCGTGGGTTGGCGAAGAACACGGCCCAACTGGTCACCCTGTTTGCCCTGTCGAACCTCTGGATGATGCGAAAACGACTGCTGATGGCAGGCGAGGTGCGTCCGTGATGTGGGCAGCAGCCCACAGGGTGCCCGTGAAGGGCAAGGAATAGGGGTTGGAAGCGCTGAAATAGCCCGCGTTTGACATAAGAGACCTTCGTTTTTCGGCCTGCTGGGCAGAGCGAGGGCAAAAGGCAGGGCTATTTCAGACCTTCCTTAGGGGCGCAGCATTCGGCAGATCGCCACGACGCTGGGCGTGTCACGCAATACCGTCCGGCGCTAGCTCAAGGAGCCCTAGTTCCGCGTTGCTCAGCGCTGTTCGACAACATGAAGACGGTCGTCCCGGAGCGCGACGCCTATGGCGACGGTAGCCACCGCTTCCACCTCGGCCTGCTCCAGATGGCCGACGGTCTGGGCTTTCGCATCCGCCTGTGCTGCCCGTACCGGGCACGCACCAAGGGCAAGGTCGAGCGCTTCACCCCCCCACCTGCGTGAGAGCTTCTACAAAACCTTGCACAGCCGGGTTAACTCCGCGGGTCTGCTGGTGGCTTGCGGGACGGCCAATCGACTGGTTGGCGACTGACTGGTCGAAGTGGCCAATGTGCGTGTGCACGTTACGCTCGGTGAACGTCCGATTGACCGCTGGCGTTGGGAGCGGGGCCTGCTGCCATCCTTGCCGCAGGCCCCACGGCAGGAGTGGGTACCGTTGCTGGGCGACTGACCACGGCTCGTACCGCATGAGTCCTTGCAGCATCCTCTGTCGGTCTACGAGTCGATCCGGGAGGCCTGCGCATGAACCTGCAACACCAGCGCATCGCCGAACTGTGCCAGGCCCCCAATCTCGAGCGCATCGCCGATCACTACCCGGTGCTGGCCCAGCAGGCAGGGAGGAGTTCAGCTTCGGTGACTTCCTGGAGCAACTGCTGCGGACCGAGCAGAGCTTTCGCCAGCAACGCAGCCGCAAGCTGCTGACGCGAATGGCCTGTTTACCGGCGATCAAGATGCCGGAGGAGTACGACTTCGGCTTCAGTCCCGGCGTGCCCAAGACACTGCTGCATGAGTTGGCAGGGTTGGCGTTCGTCGAGCGTACCGAGAACATCGTGCGGATCGCCCCCTCGGGTGTCGCCAATGCGCATCTGGCCATTGCTCTGGGCTATAGGGCGACGCAGAGCGGCATCATGATCCGTTTATCGATCATGGTTCTCTCTCCTGCGGTGGATTAGTCAAGCTTCAGAAGTGGTCGCAACCACTGGGCGAAATCGCTGACTTCTTCACTGATGACTTCGTGGCCCATTTCATAAATGTGGGTCTGATGCGGGACCCCCAAGCGTTCCAGCCATGCATCTGCCTGCTCGGCCCAGCTCAGCGGGAGTTTGTCGTCATGCTTCCCGTGAGCAACGAAGGCGGACAAGGAGCGCAACGCTTCCCGAGGGGCAATGTGTGGCTCCAGCTCCGGCAGTATCCGACCGCTGAGCAAGCCGAAGCCCGCTACACAGTTGGGGGCGCTCAGTCCGACACTGGAGCTGAGGATGCCGCCCTGGCTGAAGCCGGCGATGACCGTCGGCATCTGGGGTTGCGACTGGATGAAGCTCAGTAACCGATTACGGCTTGCCTCCGCTTGATCTGCCTGGATTACCGGCCCTGTACTGGTGAAGTTGACCTGGAACCAGGCAAAGCCTTGCGGGGCGATCTGCAGTGGCGCACGCAGCAAAATTAGATCTAGTGCAGGTGGAAGGAAGCGTGCGAGCCCAGCAAGGTTGCTTTCGTTGCCGCCTACCCCGTGGAGCAGTAGCAGGCGCGCGCGAGGGACATCAGAATTGGTCGCGCGTCGGTAGTACAGGCCGGATTGCGGTTCATGCTGCAATTCAGAGAACGCGATGTTTTGAGTCATAGCTATATCGTCTCGTGTGTGAATGGCTGTTGGGACGGGGTGCTGAGCAGGTAGCTGTCCATCGCCAGCACGCCGTAGGCTACGCCCCCCTCTAGCACCTCCAGTTCATAGTCACTGCCGGCGGCACCAAGGGCTACGAACAGCGGTAGAAAGTGCTCGTCGCTAGGATGCGCTCGTTCGGCTTCCGGGGCGTTCTGCCGATAGTCGAGCAGTGTCTGCAGATCGCCCTTTCGCAATGCCTCGGCAGTCCAGTCGGCAAAGCGCGTCACATAGTCCGACGCAGGCCCGTGCTGGCCACGGAATTCGTAGAGATTGTGAGTCAGGCTTCCCGAGCAGATGATCAGTACACCGGCTTCCCGCAAGGGTTGCATGGCCTGTCCGAAGCGCCAGGCCCCTGCCGGGTCGAGCGGGAACGGAAGGGAAACCTGAACGACTGGAATATCAGCTGCTGGCACCAGGTGGAGCAGGGGAACCCAGGCCCCATGGTCGAGTCCCCGGCGGGGATCGGTGATTGCCGGGAAGCCTGCATCGCTCAGCAGTCCGCGGATCCGCTCCGCCAGATCCGGGTTTCCAGGCGCCGGATAGCTGAGCCTGTACAAGGCCTCCGGAAAACCGCCAAAGTCGTGAATGGTCTCCGGCGCGGCACTGCTGCTGATGCGCACACTGCCTCGGGTCATCCAGTGCGGGGATACCACCAGGATCGCCGTCGGACGCGACAAGTCGCGCCCCAGTTCGGCCAAGCGCGCTCCGGCAAGGCCGGGGTCAAGGGCGAAGGTCGGGGCGCCGTGGGAGACGAACAGTACGGGGTAAGCGTGATACATGCTGTTGGCTCCGGTTGCAGTTACTTGTGAATCCAGGTGGGAGCGATGGATGTGCCCATCCCAGCCCCATAACCCAGGTAGATGTTCAGGCCCGCGAGTGGCTCGAGGTAGCGCGCGTTGGTCAGACCGCCGGCATCGATAACGTCGAAGCCAAGGCTCTGGGCCAGGGAAACGGCAGTCTGCTTCGCGCGCTCGCTGTTGCTGGCGACGAGCACACTGCTGCGCTGACCGTTGGCGAAAATCGGGCCATCGGCCAGCACCTGGGCGAACAGGGTGTTGAATGCCTTGACCAGCTGAATATTGGGGAATGCCTTGGCGATCTCTTCGGCTGCACTGCTACTGTGGCCGATGGTCAGACCCATGTAGTCCGGGGTTAGCGGGTTAGTGATGTCGATCACCACCTTGCCGCTGAGATCGCCCAGGCTACGCATCGCCTCGATGGCGTCGGTATAGGCGGTAGCGACTATGACTACCTCGCTGTCTCCCAGGGCCTGTGCAGCAGGGTAGGCCTCGACCTGAGGGTATTGGTTGGCAAGCGCCTGCGCCTTACTGAGGTCGCGCCCCGTAATGCGGACCTTGTGCCCCGCCCGGGACAGTTGACGGGCGAAGGCGGAACCCATGTTGCCACTGCCGATAAGCGTAATGTTCATGCCAGCCTCTTGAGGAGTTCGCTGAAAGGTGGGCTCAGTTTATAGGTTCATCGGTCGAGATAAAGGTGGTTGAATGTGACTTATAGTTCCGATTAGTGAGACAAATATGGATCGCGCACTGGAAATGCAGGTGTTCTGCACGGTCGTTGAAAAAGGCAGCTTCATCGCTGCGGTAGAGCCGTTGAATATGTCCAAGGCGGCGGTCTCGCGACACGTCAATGCGCTGGAGGCGCGTCTTGGTGCCCGCCTTCTGCATCGCACCACACGCCGGCTTTCTCTGACCGAAGAAGGGCGGGCTTTCTACCATCAGGCACGAGAAGTGCTCGGCTTGATGGAGCAGGCCGAGAGTTCGGTGTCCTCCGGTTCACTGGTGCCCAGCGGCCTGTTGCGCGTCAACGCGCCGGTCAGCTTTGGGGTGCAGCACCTGGCGCCGCTGTGGGCGGGCTTCATGAATGCATACCCGAAGATTGAACTGGATATCACCCTGAATGATCGGGTTGTGGACCTTGTAGATGAAGGGTTTGATATGGCGGTGCGCATCGCCCGCCTGGAAAGCTCATCGCTCGTCGGGCGACGCCTTGCTGCCACGCGAATGCGCCTTTGCGCTGCGCCAGCTTACCTGGCCAGGCATGCACCACTGTCGAGCCCGGCTGATCTCGCCGCCCATAAAGTGATTGCCTACAGCAATTTCGCGACCCGCAATGAATGGAGTTTCACAGGTCCGCATGGTGAGACTCGCGTGCAGACGCGCCCTGCGGTGCGTTGCAACAACGGTGACACCTGTCGAGCGATTGCCCTCGATGGTGGCGGGATCTTGTTGCAGCCCAGCTTCATGATTCACGATGACCTGCGTCGGGGGAGGTTGGTCGAAATTCTCCCGGAGTATCGCTCTGTCGAACTCGGCATCTATGCGGTATACCCTTCACGCAAGCAACTGGCGCCGAAGGTCCGAGCACTCATCAACTATCTGGCGGAGCGTTTTAGCGCGACCAGCTGGGGCGATTGACAGGGTCGGACGCCTTGGCTAAGGGTTTCCAGGGCGTCTGATGATAGGCGCTGCATTGTGGAAGTGTGCGAGTACCTGGGGCGGTAGGTGGGCTAATCACGGCGAAGAGGCGCGATGCAGACTCGGACTCCAGAGGGCTGAAGGGGGGCCTTCATCGGCTTCAAGCTGCCTGCAAGGAGCGCAGGCAAATCTTGGTCATCAAGGAAAGCCACTTCTCGAATCATAGGTGCTGATTCAGTCACAACTCCAGGTTGTCGGTACACGCAAAAAAGCCGGCGCAGCCCAAAGACGGCACCGGCTCGGCTGTCCGACACAACGGTTCAGTCCACCGCCTTGAGCATGTCCTCGATGACCTTCTTGGCGTCGCCGAACACCATCATCGACTTGTCCATGTAGAACAGTTCGTTGTCCAGGCCCGCGTAACCGCTGGCCATCGAGCGCTTGTTGACGATCACGGTGCGCGCCTTGTACGCCTCGAGGATCGGCATGCCGGCAATCGGCGAGTGCGGGTCGGTCTTCGCCGCCGGGTTGACCACGTCGTTGGCGCCAAGCACCAGCACCACGTCGGTCTGGGCGAACTCGGCGTTGATGTCGTCCATCTCGAACACCTGCTCGTAGGGCACCTCGGCCTCGGCGAGCAGCACGTTCATGTGCCCCGGCATGCGCCCGGCTACCGGGTGGATGGCGTACTTCACGGTGATGCCGCGGTGGGTCAGCTTCTCGGTCAGCTCCATCAGCGCGTGCTGGGCGCGGGCCACCGCCAGGCCGTAGCCGGGGACGATGATCACGCTGTCGGCGTTGCCGAGCATGAACGCGGCGTCGTCGGCCGAGCCGCTCTTCACCGGGCGCTGCTCCTGGCTGCCGGCCGCGGCGCTGGCGCCGGCTTCGGCGCCGAAGCCACCGAGGATGACGTTGAAGAACGAGCGGTTCATCGCCTTGCACATGATGTAGGAGAGGATCGCACCCGAGGAACCGACCAGGCTACCGGCGACGATCAGCATCGAGTTGTTCAGCGAGAAGCCGATGCCGGCCGCTGCCCAGCCCGAGTAGCTGTTGAGCATCGACACCACCACCGGCATGTCGGCGCCGCCGATGGGGATGATGATCAGCACGCCGATCACGAAGGCCAGCGCCACCAGCAGGGCGAAGGCCGCCAGGTTGCCGGTGAAGGTGAACGCCAGGCCGAGACCGAGGATCGCCAGGCCGAAGGCCAGGTTGAGCCAGTGCTGGCCGGCGAAGGTCACCGGGGCGCCCTGGAACAGGCGGAACTTCTTGCCAAATACAGAGCCGCCGGCCAGCTTGCCGAAGGCGATCACCGAACCGGAGAAGGTGATCGCGCCGATGGCCGCACCGAGGAACAGCTCCAGGCGGTTGCCGGCCGGGATCGCGTCACCCAGCTGCGCGACGATGCCCAGCGACTGCGGCTCGACCACCGCGGCGACGGCGATGAACACCGCGGCCAGGCCGATCATGCTGTGCATGAAGGCGACCAGTTCGGGCATCTTGGTCATTTCCACGCGCTTGGCCATCAGGGTGCCGGCCGTGCCGCCCACCAGCAGGCCGAGCAGCACGTAGCCGATGCCGGCGCCTTCGCCCATCTGCGCGCCGAGCTTGTAGATCAGGCCGACGGTGGTGACGATGGCGAGGCCCATGCCGAGCATGCCGAACAGGTTGCCGCGCCGCGAACTGGTCGGGTGCGAGAGGCCCTTGAGTGCCTGGATGAAGCAGATGGAGGCGACCAGGTAGAGGGCGGTGATCAGGTTCATGCTCATCTCAGTGCCCCTGTGCCTGCGCCTTCGGCGCCTTGTCTTTCTTCTTGAACATTTCCAGCATGCGCCGGGTGACCAGGAAGCCGCCGAACACGTTGACCGCGGCCAGCGCCACGGCCAGGGTGCCCATGGTCTTGCCCAGGCCGGTTTCGGTCAGCGCGGCGGCCAGCATGGCGCCGACGATGACGATGGCGGAAATCGCGTTGGTCACCGCCATCAGCGGGGTGTGCAGCGCGGGGGTGACGTTCCAGACCACGTGGTAGCCAACGTAGATCGCCAGCACGAAGATGATCAGGTTGTAGAGACCGTCGGAGATCGGGTCCATGGCGGTTGTCCTTAGGCAGTTGCTTGGGAGGGCGGGGCGACGGCAGCCACGGGGGCGGAAGCGCCGGCATTGCTTCGCACGAGCTGGCCGTCCGTGCACATCAGGCAGGCAGCGACGATGTCGTCTTCGCGATTGAGGTGGAACTTGCCTTCGCCGTCGATGAGCAGCTTGAGGAAGTCCAGCAGGTTGCGCGCGTACAGCGCCGAGGCGTCCGCCGGCACCAGCGCCGGCAGGTTGCCGTGGCCGACCAGGGTCACGCCGTGCTTGACTACCACCCGGTCGACCTCGGTCAGCGGGCAGTTGCCGCCCTGCGCGGCGGCCAGGTCGATGACCACCGAGCCCGGCTTCATCGCCGCCACCGTGGCTTCATGCAGCAGGGTCGGCGCCTTGCGCCCGGGGATCAGCGCGGTGGTGATGACGATGTCGGCCTGTTTGGCCTTTTCGTGCACCGCCTTGGCCTGGCGCTCCATCCACGACGCCGGCATCGGCCGGGCGTAGCCGCCGACGCCCTGGGCACACTCGCGCTCCTCGTCGGTCTCGAACGGCACGTCGACGAATTTGGCGCCGAGCGACTCGATCTGCTCCTTGACCGCCGGACGCACGTCCGAGGCCTCGATCACCGCGCCGAGGCGCTTGGCGGTGGCGATGGCCTGCAGGCCGGCGACGCCAGCGCCGAGCACCAGCACGCGGGCGGCCTTCACCGTACCGGCGGCGGTCATCAGCATCGGCATGAAGCGCGGGTAGTGGTTGGCGGCCAGCATCACCGCCTTGTAGCCGGCGATATTGGCCTGGGACGAAAGCACGTCGAGGCTCTGCGCGCGCGAGGTGCGCGGCGCGGCCTCGAGGGCGAAGGCGGTGATGCCGTGCTCGGTCATGCGCGCCAGGTTGGCGTTGTCGAACGGGTTGAGCATGCCGACCAGCACGGCGCCGGGCTGCATCAGGGCCAGTTCGGCGGCGTCGGGGGCGGCGACCTTGAGCACCAGGCCGGCGCCGAAGGCTTCGGCGGCCGAACCGATGCGCGCGCCGGCGGCGACATAGGCGTCGTCGGGCAGGCTGGCGCGCAGGCCGGCGCAGGCCTGGACGACGACCTGGTGGCCCTGGCCGACGAGTTTCTTCACCGTTTCCGGCGTGGCGGCCACGCGGGTTTCCCCGGCGTGGGTTTCGAGGGGGACTCCAACCTGCATTTCGTTTCCTCAAGCTAGGTCAACAAGCGCGCCCGCCTGGCAGTTGACAAGGCGCGCGCAGCAAAGAACTCCCGCGCCGCGAAGGCATGGAAGGGTCGGGCTGGGAAGGGGGCTACATCACATGTTGGGATAGGTCGGTCCGCCGGTGCCTTCCGGCGTTACCCAAGTGATGTTCTGCGCCGGGTCCTTGATATCGCAGGTCTTGCAGTGCACGCAGTTCTGCGCGTTGATCTGGAACTTCTTCTCGCCGCTTTCCAGGGTGACGATCTCGTACACCCCGGCCGGGCAGTAGCGCTGCGCTGGCTCGTCGTACAGCGGCAGGTTCTTCACCAACGGGATGCTCGGATCGGCCAGCTTCAGATGGCAGGGCTGGTCTTCCTCGTGGTTGGTGTTGGAGAGGAACACCGAGGACAGTTTGTCGAAGCTGAGCTTGCCGTCCGGTTTGGGGTAGTCGATCTTCGCGCACGCGGCAGCCGGCTTGAGGGTGGCGTGGTCCGGCTGGTTGTCGCGCAGGGTCAGCGGGATCTTGCCGCTGAACAGGTTCTGGTCGACGAAGTTGAACGCCCCGCCGAGCACCGCGCCGAACTTGTGGATCGCTGCGCCGAAGTTGCGGCTGCGGAACAGCTCGTCGTACAGCCAGCTGTCCTCGAAGGCCTTGACGTAGTTGTTCAGCTCGTCGCCGCTCTCGCTGCCGGCGCCCAGCGCCTCGACGATGGCCTCGGCGGCCAGCATGCCGGACTTCATCGCGGTGTGGCTGCCCTTGATCTTGGCGAAGTTGAGGGTGCCTAGGTCGCAGCCGATCAGCGCGCCGCCGGGGAACACCATCTTCGGCAGCGAGTTGAGGCCGCCCTTGCAGATGGCGCGGGCGCCGTAGCTGATGCGCTTGCCGCCTTCCAGATACTGCTTGATCACCGGGTGGTGCTTGTAGCGCTGGAACTCATCGAACGGCGACAGGTAGGGGTTGCTGTAGGACAGGTCGACGATCAGGCCCACCACCACCTGGTGGTTCTCCAGGTGGTAGAGGAAGGAGCCGCCGGGGTTCTCGTCGTTCAGCGGCCAGCCGGCGGTGTGCACCACCAGGCCCTGCTCGTGCTTGGCCGGGTCGATCTCCCACAGCTCCTTGATGCCGATGCCGTAGTGCTGGGCGTCGGCCTGGGCGTCGAGCTTGTATTTGCTGATCAGCTGCTTGCCGATATGGCCGCGGCAGCCCTCGGCGAACAGGGTGTACTTGGCGCGCAGTTCCATGCCCGGGGTGTACAGGCCGTCCTTGGGCTTGCCTGCGTGGTCGACGCCGAGATCGCCGGTGACGATGCCGCGTACCACGCCCTGCTCGTCGATCAGCGCTTCCTGGGCGGCGAAGCCCGGGTAGATCTCGACGCCGAGATTCTCGGCCTGCTGGGCCAGCCAGCGACACAGGTTGCCGAGGGAGATGATGTAGTTGCCTTCGTTGTGCATGGTCTTGGGCACAGCGAAGTCGGGGATCTTGGTGGCGGCGTTGCCACTCTTCAGCAGATAGATATCGTCGCGCTTGACCGGGGTATTCAGCGGGGCGCCGAGGGCCTGCCAGTCGGGGAACAGCTCATTGAGCGCGCGCGGCTCGAATACCGCCCCGGAGAGGATATGGGCGCCGACTTCGGAGCCTTTCTCCACCACGCAGACGCTGAGCTCCTGGCCGGCTTCGGCGGCCTTTTGCTTCAGGCGGCAGGAGGCGGAGAGCCCGGCGGGGCCGGCTCCGACGATGACGACGTCGAATTCCATGTATTCGCGTTGCATTTCTTATCCTCAATCACTCTTCGCGGAAACTCGCGGACAAAAAATGGGCAATGCGAGTTGCCCATGCCCTGAGAACCCTTTGCCTGTACCAAGGGCAAAAACGGCTGCTTGCGCAGCGTGGTGTGGATCAGCCGAGCAGACTGCTCAATTCCGGCACCGCCACGAACAGGTCGGCGACCAGGCCGTAGTCGGCGACCTGGAAGATCGGCGCTTCCTCGTCCTTGTTGATCGCCACGATCACCTTGGAGTCCTTCATGCCGGCCAGGTGCTGGATGGCGCCGGAGATGCCGACGGCCACATACAGCTGCGGCGCGACGATCTTGCCGGTCTGGCCGACCTGCATGTCGTTGGGCACGAAGCCGGCATCCACCGCCGCGCGCGAGGCGCCCACCGCGGCGCCGAGCTTGTCGGCCAGGCCGTAGAGCAGGGCGAAGTTGTCGCCGTTCTGCATGCCGCGACCGCCGGACACCACCACCTTGGCGCCGGTCAGCTCGGGGCGCTCGGACTTGGCCAGCTCCTCGCCGACGAAGCTGGACACGCCGGCATCGCAGGCGGCGCCGACGGTCTCGATGGAAGCGCTGCCGACCTCGGTGGCCACGGCGTCGAAGCCGGTGCTGCGTACGGTGATCACCTTGACCGCCGCGCTGGACTGCACGGTGGCGATGGCGTTGCCGGCATAGATCGGCCGCTGGAAGGTGTCGGCGCCGATGACCTTGGTGATCTCGGAGATCTGCTCGACATCGAGCAGGGCGGCCACGCGCGGCAACACGTTCTTGCCGTTGCTGGTGGCCGGGGCCAGCACGTGGCTGTAGGCACCACGGGCTCCCTGCTCTGGAACCAGTTGCACGATCAGCGGCGCCAGGTTTTCCGGCAGCTGATGGGCGAAGGCGGCGCTGTCGGCGACCAACACCTTGGCCACGCCGGCGACCTGGGAGGCGGCTTCGGCCACCGCGCCGCAGTTGGAGCCGGCGACCAGCAGGTGGACGTCGCCACCGATCTGTTGGGCGGCAGCCACGGTGTTGAGGGTGGCGGCGGCCAGGGCACTGTTGTTGTGTTCAGCGATTACCAGGATTGCCATCTCAGATCACCTTCGCTTCGTTCTTCAGTTTCTCGACCAGTTCGGCCACCGACTTGACCTTGATCCCGGCGCTGCGCGCGGCCGGTGCCTCGACCTTGAGGGTCTTCAGCGTCGAGGTGGTGGACACGCCCAGAGCGTCCGGAGTCAGCACGTCGAGCGGCTTTTTCTTGGCCTTCATGATGTTCGGCAGCGAGGCGTAGCGCGGCTCGTTGAGGCGCAGGTCGGTGGTGACGATGGCCGGCAGGTTGAGGGAAACGGTCTGCAGGCCGCCGTCGATCTCGCGGGTGACGTTGACCTTGTCGCCGGTGACCTCGACCTTGGATGCGAAGGTGCCCTGGGCGAAGCCGGTCAGCGCGGCGAGCATCTGCCCGGTCTGGTTGTTGTCGCTGTCGATGGCCTGCTTGCCGAGGATGACCAGCTGCGGCTGCTCCTTGTCGACCACGGCTTTCAATAGCTTGGCGACGGCCAGCGAGCCCAGCTCCTCGTTGCTCTCGACCAGCACGGCACGGTCGGCGCCGAGGGCCAGGGCGGTGCGCAGCTGCTCCTGGGCGGTGGCCGGGCCGATGGACACCACGACGATTTCGCTGGCGATGCCCTTCTCCTTCAAGCGCACGGCTTCTTCCACGGCGATCTCGCAGAAGGGGTTCATGGACATTTTCACGTTGGCGAGGTCAACGCCGGAGTTGTCCGCCTTGACGCGGACCTTGACGTTGTAATCGACCACGCGTTTGATGGCGACGAGGGTTTTCATGGCAGCCTCCAGAAAGGAAAGAGGGCCGGAGCGGCAAAGGCGGCTCCGGCGCAAGAGCAGCGTCAGAGATCGCCGAGTTGCTCGATGACACCTTGGGCCTTGAGCTCGGCAAGGCGGACGTCATCCAGCCCGAGACGGCGCTTGAGCACGTCATCGGTGTGCTCACCGAGTTGCGGTGCCGGACGCTGGTACTCCACCGGGGTGTCGGACAGTTTGACCGGGCTACCGACCATGCGGAATCCGGGGTTCAGAGCATGGGGAATGTCGACCAGCATGTCGCGGGCCAGCACCTGCGGCTCGTCCAGGGCCCGGCCGATGTCATTGATCACACCGACCGGCACCTTGACCGCATGGATTCTGGTAACCCAGTTGTCGGCCGTATCACTCAGAAAGTGTTCGGCCAGCTTCTCGACGAGCACCACACGGTTACGCACTCGATCAGCGTTCTTGGTGAACCTCAAGTCCTGGGGCAGTTCCGGCAAGCAGATAGCCTCGCACAACGCGACAAACTGGCTGTCGTTGCCGCAGGCGATGATGAAATCCCTATCGCTTGCGGAGAACACCTGGTACGGCACGATATTGACGTGGGCGTTGCCCAGTCGGCCGGGCGAGCGCCCGGTGCTGAGGTAGTTCTGGCTCTGGTTGCCGAGCATCGCCACCTGCACGTCCAGCAGCGCCATGTCGCAATGCTGGCCACGTCCGGTTTTCTCGCGCGCAAGTAACGCGGCCTGGATGGCTATGACGGAATACAGGCCGGTCATCACGTCCGACACTGCGACACCCACTTTCTGCGGGCCGGCCCCGGGCACGCCATCTTTCTCGCCGGTGATGCTCATCAGGCCGCCCATGCCCTGGATGATGAAGTCGTAGCCGGGCTCTTCCGCACGCGGGCCCGTCAGCCCGAAGCCGGTGATGGAGCAGTACACCAGGCGCGGATTGAGCTTCGCCAGGTTCTCGTAGTCCAGCCCGTACTTGGCCAGCGAACCGGCCTTGTAGTTCTCGATCAGCACATCGCATTCGCAAGCCAGGGCACGTACCAGCGCCTGGCCTTCGGGAGTCGCTAGGTTCAATGCCACCGACAGCTTGTTGCGGTTGGTCGATTGGTAATAGGAAGCTTCGGGACTGTCCGCGCCATCCGCGGTCTTCATGAAGGGCGGACCCCAGCCGCGGGTGTCGTCGCCCACGCCAGGCCGCTCGATCTTGATCACTTCCGCTCCCAGATCCGCCAGCACTTGGCCGCACCAGGGGCCGGCTAGTACGCGGCTGAGGTCGAGTACGCGATATCCGCTTAATGCACCCATTTTTATCTCACCTTCTTTAGCTGCGCAGTCACACGCGCTCGATGACCATCGCCAGCCCTTGGCCGACTCCGATGCACAAACTCACCACAGCGTAACGCTGGCCGCTGCGCTGCAACTGTCGCGCAGCGCTCAGCGCCAGGCGCGCGCCGGACGCTCCCAGCGGGTGGCCCACAGCAATGGCTCCGCCGTTGGGGTTGACCCGCGGATCGTCGAAGGCCACCCCTAGAGCGCTCAGGCAGCCGAGCACCTGGGAGGCGAAGGCCTCGTTGATCTCGATGATGCCCATATCCGCCAGGCCGAGCCCGGCCCGGGCCAAGGCCTTGTTGATTGCCTCCACCGGACCGACGCCCATGATGCGCGGCTCCACACCCACCGCTGCGGCCGACAGCACGCGCGCCATAGGCACCAGGCCATAACGCTCACCCGCTGCTGCGGACCCGATCAGCAGCGCGGCAGCGCCGTCGTTCACGCCCGAGGCGTTGCCGGCGGTGACCACGCCGCCCTCGGACAGCGGCTTCAGGCGTGCCAGGGCCGCCTCGTCGGACTCCGGCCGCGGATGTTCGTCCTGCTCGACCACGTTCGGCGGGGTCTTGCGTCCGGTGGAAACGCTCACCGGGACGATCTCGTCGTTGAAGAAGCCGGCTTGGCGAGCGGCCTCGTAACGCGCCTGGGAAGCGGCGGCGAAGCGGTCGGCTTGCTCGCGGCTGATGCCGTACTCACGGGCCACGTTGTCGCCGGTCTGCGGCATGCTGTCGTTGCCGAAGGCGGCGACGATCTTCGGATTCGGGAAGCGAGCGCCGATGGTGCTGTCGAACACCGTGAGGTCGCGGCTGTAGGCCGTCTCGGCCTTGGCCATCACGAAGGGCGCGCGCGACATGCTTTCCACGCCGCCGGCCACGAACAGCTCGCCCTCACCGCAGGTCACCGCCCGCGCCGCGTCGATGATCGCCGCCAGGCCGCTGGCGCACAGGCGGTTGACCGTCTGCCCAGGCACCGTCACCGGCAGGCCCGCGAGCAGTGCGGCATGGCGCGCCACGTTGCGGCTGTCCTCGCCGGCCTGGTTGGTGTTGCCGAGGAGCACGTCCTCGATGGCATCGCCCGGCACGCCGTGGCGGTCCAGCAGTTCGCGGATCACATGCGCGGCCAGGTCGTCCGGACGCACCGGCGCCAGGGCGCCGCCATGTCGTCCGAAGGGCGTGCGCAGGCCGGCGTACAGGAAAGCATTGAGCATCGAAGGCTCCTCGTTAAAGTGAAAGTGAAGACTCAACCCAGCGCCGGTTCGGCATGGCGCAGCGATAGGCCGAGGGCGGCCCGGCGGCGCAGCCAGGGCCCCGGGCGGTAGCGGGCGTCGCCGGTCAGCGCGGTCATCCGATCGAGAATCAGCAGGAGGCGCGCGGCGCCGACACTGTCGCCCCAGGCCAGCGGTCCCTGCGGATAACCCAGGCCACGGCGTACGCCTTCGTCGAGATCGTCCACGCTGGCGATGCGTTGCTGCACGATGTCACCGGCCAGGTTGACGATCATCGCCAGCATGCGCTGGGCGATGAAGCCGACGCTGTCGTTGATCACGGTGACCCCGACGCCGTCGCCGGCCAGAAGCGCATGGGCCGCAGCGCGCATCGCCGGAGAGGTCGCCGGGGACTGCATCAGGCAGCGGTGGCGCATCGGGTCGAGCAGCAGGTCGATGCACAGCGTCCGCGCCGGATCGGTGGCGAAGCGGGAGCAAGCGCTGGTCGCGTCGATGCCGTAGGGCGCCAGCAGGCATAGCGCCTCGCGCGATGGCGTGGTGCCCTGCTCAATGCGCGCGCCGAGCTGCTCCAGCAAACCGGTCAGTCGTTCGCGGTCGGTGTCGTTTTCGGCGCCGATCCACACCGGCGGCAACGTTTCCACCGTCGGCACCGCCTGCGGCGCCGGCGGATCGATCATCTGCCCGTCCTGATAGCGGTAGAAGCCACGACCCACCTTGCGCCCCACATGGCCGGCCTCGAGCATCAGCCGGGTCAGCGGCGAGGGACGGTAGCGCGGCTCCTGGTAGAACTGGTTGTAGATCGACTCGATCACCGGATGCGACACGTCCAGCGCGGTCAGGTCGAACAGCTCCAGCGGGCCCATGCGGAAGCCCAGGCCCTCGCGCAGGACGCGGTCGATATCTGCCGGCTCGGCAACGCCTTCCCGGAGAATCTGCAGCGCCTCGGTGCTGTAGGCGCGGCCGGCGTGGTTGATGATGAATCCGGGGGTGTCCTTGGCGCGGATGCCGCGATGGCCCATGCGCGCCGCCAGCGCCTGCAGGCAATCGCCCACCTGCGCGTCGGTGGCCAGGCCGTCGATCACCTCGACCACCTTCATCAGCGGTACCGGGTTGAAGAAGTGGAAGCCGGCCACCCGTTCGGGGTGGCGGCAGCCACGCGCGATGCTGGTGACCGAGAACGACGAAGTGTTGGTGGCCAGGATGCAATCCGCGGAGACCACGGCCTCCAGCTCGCCGAGCAACGCCTGCTTGGCATCCAGGCGCTCGACGATGGCCTCGACCACCAGTTGTGTATCAGCCAGTTCTTGCAAGGTGCCGGCCACCTGCAGGCGCCCCAGAGTGGCCTCGACATCGGCGCCGCTGAGCTTGCCCTTGTCTGCCAGCTTGCCGAGGGTGCGCGCCAGGTTGTCACGGGCGACCTGCGCTGCGCCTTCGCGGGCATCGAAGAGTTTCACCTGGATGCCGGCCTGCGCGGCGATCTGGGCGATACCGCTGCCCATCACACCGGTACCAACGATGGCCATGCGATCGATAATACGAGTCATGTCTCACTCCCCCTGGAAGTTGGCTTTGCGCTTTTCGAGGAAGGCTGCGGCACCCTCCTTCTGGTCACGGGAGTCGAACAGCAACTGGAAGGCTTTGCGCTCCAACGCCAGAGCACTGTCCAGCGGCAGATCAGCACCGGCCAACATCACCTCCTTGATCTGCGCCACCGCCAGCGGCGGTAGCGCGGCGATCTCCGCGGCCAACTCCAGGGCGCGCGGCAGGGCGTGCTCGTCGCTCACCACTTCGCTGACCATGCCCATGGCCAGGGCTTCCGGCGCCTTGACCAGGCAGCCAGTCAGGGCGATACGCATGGCCTGGAACTTGCCCACCGCGCGGATCAGGCGCTGGGTGCCGCCAGCGCCGGGCATCAGACCCAGCTTGACCTCTGGCTGGCCGAGGCGGGCCGACTCGCCGGCGACGATGATGTCGCAATGCATGGCCAGCTCGCAGCCGCCGCCCAGGGCGAAGCCGTTCACCGCTGCGATCACCGGTTTCGGGCAGCGGCTGATGGCCTCCCACAGGTACTCGGTGTGCCGGCGGTACATTTCGATGGGGCTGGCCTGGGCGAACTCGCGGACATCAGCGCCAGCTACGAAGCACTTTTCGCCACCGGTAAGGACGATCGCCCGTACCTGCGGCTCGATGGCCAAGGCCCGGAAATGCTCGGCCAGTTGCTGACGCACATGGCTGTTGAGGGCGTTCATCGCCTCGGGGCGACTGATCCGTACAACGGCCACACCGTTTTCCTGGAGAGTCGCCACCACCTGTTTGGCTTGCTCTGAGTTCATGACGTCTAAAACCTCGCCTTTGTTTCGCTGTGCGAAATCGCATTTCGAATATAGGCAAATCATAGTGACAGGTTGGCGTCTGTGTAAACGCCCATTGATCAAAAACCTCTTAAAACCCAGTAAAATCGGGCCATTCAAATCGGAATGTTCTCCGGTTGCCCTTTGTACAGATATCCACTACAATTTCGCTGTACGAAACTGAATTTTATTTTCTTGATTTTTTGGAGCCGAGGGTTCTACCATGCGCCACAACAGGACGGATTCGCAGGCATCCGCATCGACTGATCACGAGACTGAACTGGAGCTGCTTGAGAAGGGGCTTCTCGATCCGGTGTCAGCCCTGAGTGAAGAGGAAAATAGCGGCCAGTTCGTTACCGCGCTGGCGCGGGGGCTGGAGTTGCTGCGTTGCTTCAGCCCGCGTGAAAACGTGCTCGGCAATCAGGACCTGGCCAGAAAGACCGGCCTGCCTAAGCCGACGGTGACAAGGCTTACCAACACCTTGATGCGGCTGGGCTGCCTGAAGCGCGAAATTCATTCGGGTAAGTACCAGCTGGATGTGGGAGTGCTGGGCTTCGGCTATTCGATGCTCTCGAATTTGTCGATTCGCTCCGTAGCACACCCACTGATGGAGGAACTGGCGAATCACGCTCAGGCTGCGGTTGCCATGGCTGCCCGTGATCGACTGCAGATGGTTTATCTGGATGTGGTGCAAGGCGAGGGGAACATGACCATGCGCCGACAGATCGGCAGCTACCTGCCGCTGGCTCAGAGCTCGGTGGGCCGGGCGTGCCTGGCGGCGATGCCAGAGAGCGAACGGGAGTTTCTGATCGATCACATCCGCCAGCGTGATCTGGAGCAATGGCCGTCCATCCGCAAGGGGCTGGACCGCGCCTTCAGGGACTACGCCGACTACGGCTACTGCCTGTCTATCGGCGAATGGCATCGCGACGTCAATTCCGTCGCCGTGCCCTTGCTACATCCGCAGTACGGGCTGCTGGCCTTCAACTGCGGAGGACCGAGCTTCCAACTGACACGGGATAGGCTCGAGGACGACATCGGGCCCCGCCTGATCAACATGGTTAACAACATTGGCGCTGCCGCTCGCTGATCCTCGGGTGACAGTGCCTCACCAGCCGGGCCCACGTGTGGGCCCTTGAGGAGAGCACATGATCCGTGACCCAGAAACCCTGCAGCTTCTGTTGGATTCGATCCACCAGTTCGTCGACGAAGCGTTGATCCCTCGCGAAAACGAAGTTGCAGAGACCGACGCCATCCCGCAGGACATCATCGAGCAGATGCGTGAGATGGGCCTGTTCGGTCTGACCATCCCGGAAGAGTTCGGCGGCCTGGGCGTCACCATGGAAGAAGAGGTGAACATCGCCTTCGAACTCGGCCGCACCTCCCCCGCATTCCGCTCCTACATCGGCACCAACAATGGCATCGGCTCCATCGGCATCCTGCTCGACGGCACCCCTGAGCAGAAGGACCGCTACCTGCCGAAGCTGGCGGCCGGCGAGTGCCTCAGCTCCTTCTGCCTGACCGAGCCGGACTCGGGTTCCGACGCCGCCTCACTGAAGACCACCGCAGTGCGCGACGGCGACTTCTACGTCATCAACGGCACTAAGCGCTTCATCACCAACGCTCCGCACGCAGGCATTTTCACTGTGATGGCCCGCACCAACCCGGAGATCAAAGGCGCTGGTGGCATTAGCTCGTTCATCGTCGAAGCCGGCACGCTGGGTGTCACCATCGGCAAGCGCGACCACAAGATGGGCCAGAAGGGTGCCCACACCGCCGACGTGATCTTCGAGAACGTGCGCGTTCCGGCCGCCAACCTGATTGGCGGCAAGGAAGGGGTGGGATTCAAGACCGCCATGAAGGTGCTGGACAAGGGCCGCCTGCACATCGCCGCGCTGTCGGTCGGCGCCGCCGAACGCATGCTCGCAGACACGCTGCAGTACGCCATCGAGCGCAAGCAGTTCGGCCAGCCCATCGCCGAGTTCCAGCTGATCCAAGGCATGCTGGCCGACAGTAAGGCTGAGATATACGCCGCCCGCTGCATGGTGCTGGACGCTGCACGCAAGCGCGACGAGGGCCTGAACGTCAGCACCGAAGCCTCCTGCGCCAAGATGTTCGCCACCGAGATGTGCGGCCGCGTAGCCGATCGTGGAGTGCAGATTCATGGCGGCGCAGGCTACATCAGCGAATACGCCATTGAGCGCTTCTACCGAGACGTGCGCCTGTTCCGCCTGTACGAGGGTACGACCCAGATCCAGCAGGTGATCATCGCCCGCAACATGATCCGCGAAGCTCAGCGCTAGCCCTACCCGGGCGTCCGTGCCTTCGGCAATCGCTCGGTGGAATGGACGTATCGGGCGCGCGTCCGGGGGGGGCCACCAACGGGGGGGAATCACCTTCCCCGTTTCGCTAGAACAACAAAAAGGTTTCGTTCGTTATGAGCACCACAACTACCATTCAAACAGGCGTGGCAATACCCAAAAGCAACATCTGGGTCATTGTCTTCGTCTTCTGCTTCCTCGGGCTGCTGATCGATGGCGCCGACCTGATGTTGTTGTCCTACTCCTCACTAGCCTGAAGGCCGAGTTCGGCCTGACCAACGTCGAGGCGGGCGCGCTGGGTAGCTTCACCCTCGCCGGTATGGCCATCGGCGGCATCTACGGTGGCTGGGCATGCGACCGCTTCGGCCGCGTGAAGACCGTGGTCTGGACCATCGCCCTGTTCTCCCTCGGCACCGCCGCGCTGGGCATGACCCAGAGCTACTGGCAGTTCGCCTTCTTCCGTTTCGTCTCCTCCCTGGGCCTGGGCGCGCTGTATGTTGCCTGCAACACCCTGATGGCCGAGTACGTACCGACCAGGTACCGCACCACCGTGTTGGGCACCCTGCAGGCCGGCTGGTCCGTGGGCTACATCGTAGCCACCCTGCTCGCCGGCTGGCTGCTGCCGACTTACGGCTGGCGCTACCTGTTCTACGTCGCCATCATCCCGGTCGTTCTGGCCATCTCGATGCAGCGTCTGGTGCCGGAGCCGGAAGCCTGGGTCAAGGCCAAGGCCGAGCGCGCCAATAAGCTGGTTGAAGACGTGAAGGAAAACGCCATGCAGAAGGGCGAAAGCGCCTACAAGATGATCTTTGGCGACCCGTCGGCCCGCCGTATGTTCATCCTCTGGTGCTTGACCGCGGGTTTCCTGCAGTTCGGTTACTACGGCGTGAACAACTGGCTGCCGGCGTACCTGCAGACCGAAATGAACATGAACTTCAAGTCCATGACCGCCTACCTGGTGGGTACCTACACCGCGATGATCCTCGGCAAGATCCTCGCCGGCCTGGCCGCCGACCGCTTCGGTCGCCGCGCTGTGTACGCCTTCGGTGCCATCGGTACCGCGGTGTTCCTGCCGATCATCGTGCTGTACCACAGCCCCGAGCACATCCTGTGGATGCTGGTGGTCTTCGGCTTCCTGTACGGCATCCCCTACGGTGTGAACGCCACCTACATGACCGAGAGCTTCCAGGCCAAGTACCGCGGCACCGCCGTCGGTGGCGCCTACAACATCGGTCGTATCGGTGCGGCCATCGCCCCGGCCACCATCGGCTTCCTGGCCACAGAGGGCTCCATCGGCCTCGGCTTCCTGGTCATGGGCGCGGCCTACTTCATCTGCGGCGTGATTCCTGCCCTGTTGATCCGTGACAAGCAGTTCGACCCGCAGAAGCAGTAAGCGACACGGGGCGTTCTCCCCGCGAGGGCGGCCCCTGCCGCACGAAAACACCCCGTCGGGCGCAAGGCCCGCGGGGTGTTTTTGAGCGGAGCCAGCCCGGTAGGGCTTTGGAGAGCGCTGCGTTCGTATCAATTGCGCAGCAGGCACCACCGCAGGACTCACTATAAAAGACGGATTTCGGCGCCGGCGCCGACCTGCTGCCAAGGCAGTCCGACCACCAGTGCCTGAAGTTGCTCGGCATTCAGCTCCAGTTGTACACCCGGCCAGTTGCCGGGTCACACAAAGCGTCCCTGGTTCAGCCGGCGCGAGGCCAGCCAGACACCGAAGCCATCATGCACCAGCACTTTCATGCGGTTGGCTCGCTTGTTGGCGAACAGATACGCGCAGTGCGACTGCGCTGCGCCGAAGACCGCCACCACCCTGGCCAGCGCCGTTTTCGTTCCGGCACGCATGTCCATAGGCTCGCTGGCCAGCCAGATGCGTTCAATGCGGATCATTGCAGGAGCTCACGCATGAACCGGGCGCAGTCATCGGCATCTGCCGCCGGCAGTACAAGGCCAGGGTCGTGCGACGATGGGGAATCTCGATGCGAATCTCTGCCTCCCTGGAAACCACTGATCGAGCGGGCGACTCCAGCGTCACCGGGGGAAATGCGGGCAGTGTTTCGGTCGACGGTTGGCAGGCCGCCAGCCTTCGCCATTGATGAACCACATTGGTGTTGATGCCGTGGCTCAGGGACACGCTGGCAATCTTGTTGCCGGGCAGGCTGCACTCCTGCACGACTTGCGCCTTGAAGGCCTTGGAATAAGAACGATGCTGCATGATTTCCCGCGTGGAAGCCTTGAGATGGTGTCCACGATAAATAGGTGGACACCATCTCTTAACTTTGCGGGTTCAATCCAGATGGGATGCCCGGACGGTTACGGTAGTTCCGCACATACGCATTGTGCGGGGGTGGCAGGTAACTGCCATTCCTATCGCGACCGTACATGACACCATTCGAGGGCTTCACTCGCTGAGCGAAGCCGTTGCAGCACCTGGGAGAAGGGTTACCTGTTGTCTCCCGGGCGCTGCAGGCGCTCGAATCAGCCGTATGAGCCCTTTCCTGGCATCTTGATGCCATGCTGATTGACTCGACGGTAGAGTGTTGCGCGTGAGATACCCAGGTCTTGCGCGGCCAGTACCGGCTTCCAGCGATTGCGAACCAGAGCGTCGATCAGGATCTGTCGCTCTGGGCTTCCGCTGGTGGCCTCCGGGGCGAGCGAGGGGGCCGACACGTCCATGGACGTAGGCAAATCGCTGACGCTGATCATGGGCCCGCTGCTGATGGCGCAGGCATACCGCAGAACGTGGTGAAGCTGGCGAACATTGCCCGGCCACGCATAGTTGAGAAGCATCTCCAGTGCTGCCTCGCTTAATCCGTAGTGTATTCCCGTGCGCTCAGCCTCTTCCTTGAGCAATTTGGTGATCAAAGTAAGCTTGTCACTGCGTTCGCGAAGGGGGGGCAGGTCGAATCGTGCTCCATTCAGGCGGAAATAGAGGTCTTCGCGGAAGGTGCCAGCTGCTACCAGAGTGGCCAGATCGCGGTGGGTTGCACAGACGACTTGAATGTCAACGGATTCCCTGCGAGCAGAGCCAAGGGGGGCAACCTCGCCTTCGCTTAGCACTCTCAGCAGCCGGGTCTGCAGCGAAAGGGGCATGTCCCCTATCTCATCCAGGAACAGCGTGCCGCCGTCAGCCTGTTGCAGCAGGCCTCGCATGCCTTTGTTGGATGCGCCAGTGAAGGCACCTGCGTTATAGCCAAAGAGCTCGCTTTCGATCAGCCCCTCGGGAATCGCGGCACAGTTGATCGCCACGAAGGGTTTGTTCCGTCGCAGGCTGGCATCGTGCAACTGGCGAGCGAAGTAGTCCTTGCCGACACCTGTTTCCCCGTGGAGTAGCACCGGCAAGCCACGATCCTTCACTCGAACCGCCAGATGCAGCGCCTGCGCCATTCGGGGGTCGATATCTTGTCGGCCGGGTACACTGACGGTCGTCAACCGGCGTGGCCCTTTCAGGCGTACATGCAGGTCGAGGAGCGGGAGGTGGTGCAGGCTGTCATCGCTGGCGGAGGGAAGGCGAACCGCGGTGAACGCTTCGCTGATTGTTCGCGGAAGAGTTCCGTGCTGCCGCTGGAGCAAGCGTTTGGCCGACGGATTCAATGCTTTTATGACTCCGTCACTGTCCCAGGCAAGCAAGAACTCGGGCTGGCTATCGACGTAACCCGGTAGAGCGTGTCCTCGCAACACCCAGAGATCCTGAGTGCTGTACATGAAGAACGCATTCTCTATCTCCTTCGCGCTCTGCAACACCATTTCATGAATCAGGTGTTGGCTGCGCCTATCATCCGGTGCCCCCATGGCCGAGGCGTCGATGACCGCGATCAGCTCGCCTGAGGGAGAGAAAATGGGCGCGGCTGAGCAGGTGATGCCAATGAAGGCGGCCCGAAAGTGTTCATTTTTGTGCACAGTCACCGGCTGCTGGTTGATCAATACCGAGCAAACCCCTGTCGTGCCTTCTTCGCTTTCTGACCAGCACGTGCCGAGATCCATACCGGAGCGGCGGTATTCACCTCGGATGCATGTCTCTACGCGCATGTCGATGGTGCATCCTTGAGTATCCGTCAGCATGACGCAGTAGTCGGAACCGCTGACGCGACCGTGTAATCTGGACACTCCATCTCCCGCGATACGTAGGAATTCCTCCACGCGTTGACGATGCTCTTGCAGTTGATAGGCCTCAACAATTCGAGGCCCCTGAAGTGAGCCTGGGTCAAGGTGGTAGTCCCGCAGTGATCGCTGCCAGGAGTCGACGATTATGCCTGGTACGGGCAGCGTTGGAGCCCTGTCGGCAGTACGCAACACACGGCTCACGTGGTCTACATGAGCCCTTGAATAGCTAGAGGGCATAGAGGCCTCCGCAGGTCGATTCTAATTTTTGTATTTCTCATTAGACGCTGGTTGCCGTGGCGGGTCTAGGGTTATCCATCGGAACGACAGCACTGAGACATAACATCTCAGGATTCGCAGGCTGGTGAAGTAGGCGAGAACCATAATGTCTTATGGGTGTGCTTGATGCTGACTGGGCATCTATTGAAAAAATTCTTGAATATCAAGTACTTGAATAATTTTTTTGGTCTTGGCATTCGGCTTGCATTTGTCGGAGCAGCGTCCCGTTTGTGGTGAACGCATCTCAAACAACAAGAAGAGACATGACATGAGCCAAAGTACTTCTCTCGATTTTTCCCTTGCCGGCAAGATCGCTCTGGTGACCGGAGCTGGTCGTGGAATCGGCCAGGGGATTGCGTTGAGCTTGGCTAACGCCGGTGCTGATGTGGCGGTCGCTGATTACGACTGGAGCATCGCTGAGGAAGCTGCCGCCAAGATCCGTGCGCTGGGTCGTCGCTCAGTAGCCCTGCAGGTCGACGTAAGTGATCCCGAAAGCGTTAACAGCATGATGGCCCAAGTTAAGTATCAACTGGGTCGCCTCAACGTGGCGGTCAACAACGCCGGCGTCGTCAGCATCGGCAAGGTTGCCGAGCTGCCTGTGAGCGAGTGGGATCGCATCATGAACATCAATGCCCGCGGCGTGTTCCTGTGCTGCCAGGCGGAGGTGCGGATGATGCTCGAACAAAAGGCTGGCCGCATCATCAACATCGCTTCCATTGCCGGGAAGGTGGGGTTCCCCGATCTGGCCCACTACAGTGCCTCTAAGTTCGCCGTGATTGGTTTCACCAACGCCTTCGCCAAGGAGGTAGCGCGTGATGGCATCACGGTCAATGCCCTGTGCCCCGGTGTCGTCGGTACGGGCATGTGGCGTGGTGAGGAAGGTCTGTCTGCACGTTGGAGTCAACCTGGTGAGACCGAGGAGCAATCCTGGGAGCGTCACCAGTCCACCTTGCTGCCGCAGGGGGAGGCTCAAACGGTCGAAGACATGGGGCAACTGGCGGTCTACCTCGCCTGTGCGCCTCATGTAACAGGCCAGGCCATTGCCGTGGATGGCGGCTTTTCGCTGTAAGCCGAACTGGCCGCCCTGAGTAACCAGCGATGGCTCGAACTTCAGCTGAATAGCTGAAGAACCTCAATCGAAATAAGCAATCTCTCGTAGTGACAACGAGGGAAAGGCACATTCTGCCTCGAATTCCTGCCGACGCGTGTTGGCAGGAAGCTCTGGGTGGCAATCAATCAGGAGAGAACAATGACAACTTCCGTTCTGGCAAAGCGCTCCCTCGGCAGCGACATTATCAACTACGACGCGATCATTATTGGCGCGGGCTTAGGTGGTATCTACATGCTGAAAAAGCTGCGTGATGAGCTGGGCCTGAAAGTGCGAGCTTTCGATAAGGCCTCCGGCGTGGGCGGTACTTGGTTCTGGAACCGTTATCCGGGCGCGCTCTCCGACAGCGAGTCGTTCGTCTACTGCTTCTCGTGGGATCGCGAGCTGTGCCAGGAGTGGAACATCACCACGCGCTACCTGACCCAGCCGCAAATCCTCTCCTACATTAACCACGTGGTCGATCGCCACGACCTGCGCAAGGATATCCAACTGGAGACCGCCATGACCTCCGCGGTCTTTGATGAGGAAAGCAGCCGCTGGCTGGTGAGCACCGACGATGGCCGCCACTACAGCGCCAAGTACCTGGTAACGGCCCTGGGTCTGCTGTCGGCGACCAACATCCCGAACATCAAAGGCATCGACCAGTTCAAGGGGCAGAAGTATCACACCGCCAACTGGCCGGAAAACGCAGTCCTTGAAGGCAAGCGTGTGGGTGTCATCGGCACAGGCTCGACGGGCACCCAAGTGATCACTGCGATTGCGCCGGTGGTGGGACACCTCACCGTCTTCCAGCGTTCGGCCCAGTACACGGTGCCGGTGGGTAATGGCCCGTTGAGCCGTGAGCGCGTCGACTACATCAAGCACAACTACGACGCGATCTGGAACCAGGTCAGAGGGTCCCGTCTGGCATTTGGCTTTGAAGAAAGCACAGTGCCGACCATGAGCGTCTCTGCCAAAGAGCGCGAGCAAATCTTCCAGCGCGCGTGGGACATCGGTGGTGGCTTCCGCTTCATGTTCGAGACCTTCAACGACATCGCAATAGAAGAGCAAGCCAACATCGCGGCGCAGGATTTCATTCGCGCGAAGATCGCCGAGATCGTCAAAGATCCCGATACCGCTCGCAAACTTCAGCCGCGCGACCTGTATGCCAAGCGGCCGCTATGCGATAGCGGTTACTACGCTACGTTCAACCGCGAAAATGTTTCGCTGGTGGATGTGAAGGCCAACCCCATCGAAGAAATCACCAGCAAGGGGATTCGCACCTCCGACGGCGTGGAGCACGAGCTGGACGTGCTGATCTTCGCGACCGGTTTCGACGCTGTCGACGGCAACTACAAGCGAATCGACATCCGTGGTCGTGATGACCTGAGCATCAAGGATCATTGGAAGGATGGCCCTTCCAGCTACCTGGCAGTGGCCACCTCTAACTTCCCCAACATGTTCATGATCCTCGGACCGAACGGCCCTTTCACGAACCTGCCGCCGACCATTGAGGCGGAGGTGGAGTGGGTTTCCGATCTCATCGGCTTCATGGAGGAGAACGAACTGGCTAGCGTGGAGACCACTGCGGACAAGGAGCAGGAGTGGAGTGACACCTGCCGCGGGATCGCCGATCAGACGCTCTTCACCAAGGCCGATTCGTGGATCTTCGGGGCGAACATCCCCGGCAAAGCCAACTCCGTCTACTTCTACATGGGTGGTTTGTGCGCCTTCAGGGATATCCTTGACTCGGTCAAGCGTGAAAACTACCGCCTCTTCAAGTTCAAAGCGCTCGAGTCCTCCGGCAAATACGCGCAGCAAGACCGGCACTGAGCAGCCGAGCCTATCGTGATTGTCGGCCTGCTGGCTTACACGTTGGATAAGTCAGTACGGCCGACAGTAGTTGGACGTCTGTAGAACTATTGGAGAGCAAGCAGTGGAACTGAAAAAACCGGATCTGTTTCGCGAGCGCGCGTACATCGATGGCGAGTGGTGCCTCGCAGACAGCGGGGTCACGATCACAGTCGTCAATCCAGCGAACAATGCCACTGTCGGCCATGTTCCGCGGATGGGCCAGGCTGAAACACGCCGTGCCGTCGAGGCGGCCGAGCGAGCACTGCCGGCCTGGCGTGAGCTTTCGGCGAAGGAGCGGTCTGCGAAGCTCCGCCGCTGGTATGAGCTGATCATCGAAAACCAGCTCGATCTGGCCCGCATCATGACGCTGGAGCAGGGTAAGCCCTTGTCGGAGGCTCAGGGTGAGATCGTGTTCGGGGCCTCTTACATCGAGTGGTATGCCGAAGAAGCGAAGCGTATCTATGGCGATATTATTCCGGGGCAAGTTGATCGGCGACTGGTTGTGCTCAAGCAGCCGATTGGTGTGTGCGCCGCGATCACTCCGTGGAATTTCCCCTCCGCGATGATCACTCGCAAAGCGGGCCCGGCCCTGGCTGCAGGGTGCACCATGGTCATCAAGCCGGCCTCGCAAACGCCTTTCTCCGCACTGGCTCTGGTTGATCTGGCTGAGCGTGCAGGGATTCCGCGTGGTGTCCTGTCTGTCGTGACGGGAGCCGCCGCGGAGATTGCCGACGAGCTGACGGCTAATCCGGCTGTGCGCAAGATTTCGTTCACCGGATCGACCGAGATTGGTCGCGAGCTCATGGCAAAGTGCTCTCACGACATCAAGAAGGTCTCCCTCGAACTCGGCGGTAATGCGCCCTTTATCGTTTTCGAGGATGCCGACCTGGATGCCGCTGTGGAGGGGGCTATCGCCTCCAAATTCCGTAACGCTGGCCAAACCTGTGTCTGCACGAATCGACTGTATGTCCACGACGCTGTGTATGACGCCTTTGTCGACAAACTCGCTGTTGCCGTGGGGAGCCTGAACGCTGGCGATGGTTTTGTCGAGGGGGTCACCCTGGGGCCGCTTATCGACGGCCAGGCGGTGGCCAAAGTTCAAGAGCACATCAAAGACGCCCTGGACAAGGGCGCTCGTGTTCTGAAGGGCGGGGTGGCGCATTCCTTGGGAGGCAACTTCTTCGAACCGACAGTTCTGGTGGATGTTCCGGACACTGCTCGTGTTTCCAAAGAGGAGACTTTTGGCCCTCTTGCTCCGGTATTCAGGTTCTCCGATGACGCCGATGTCCTCAGCAAGGCCAACGACACAGAGTACGGTCTAGCAGCGTATTTCTACACGTCGAATCTGAGTAGAGCGTTCCGGGTAGGTGAGAGCTTGGAGTACGGCATCGTCGGAGTGAACACGGGAATCATCAGCTCCGAGGCTGCTCCATTTGGCGGGATCAAGGCTTCTGGCATTGGTCGTGAGGGATCCAAATACGGGATCGAGGATTACTTGGAGATCAAGTACCTGTGCTTGGCAGGAATCTGACTGATCTGGGTGCCTGATCTGATGCCTTATTTGGTTTCGACGCCAAATGAGGCTCTTCTAATCGAAACCTATTGGACTGCGTTGCAACCCCTTTCGAAATTGCAGAGCTGCCAAAATGGCAGCTCTGCGGGGGAGTGCTGAGTCGCGAAATAATAAAAACAAGGAATAACCTGCATGAAAATGAAATTGCTTTTGCCTTTTGCTTTTTGGATCCTTGCATGTACCTCCAACGCTACCTCCGCCTCTCAATGGGGTTTTGGTGATTGGGGGGGCGTGAGAAATGAGCTTCTGGAGAATGGTTATGACTTCACCGTTGGTTATACCGGTGAAACCGCAACCAACCTGCATGGCGGTTTCAATCACGATAAAA
The DNA here is from genome assembly GCF_900104805.1 of Pseudomonas oryzae. NCBI lineage: Bacteria > Pseudomonadati > Pseudomonadota > Gammaproteobacteria > Pseudomonadales > Pseudomonadaceae > Pseudomonas > Pseudomonas oryzae. The sequence goes on from NZ_LT629751.1 coordinate 1,481,714, forward strand.
CTGCGCGCTACACTGATCAATGGGCGTTGGGCGCCCATCTGGATCTGCAGAAGATCCTTGGCTGGAATGCTGCCGACTTCCAACTGATGATAACCGAACGGAGCGGGAATAACCTGTCAAACGATCGTATCGCGGATCCTCGAACCGGCCAGCTAAGTTCAGTGCAGGAAGTTTGGGGGCGCGGCCAAACATGGCGTCTCACCCAAATGTGGTACCGCCAGAAACTCTTCGATGACAAGCTGGACGTAAAGCTCGGGCGCATGGGTATCCAGGAGGACTTCAACAGCTTCCCCTGTGATTTCCAGAGCCTTGCATTTTGCAGCTCACCAATTGGCAACGTGGCAGGTGATGTCTGGTTCAGCTGGCCGGTGAGCCAGTGGGGCATGCGGATCAAGTACAACGTTGTGCCCGACTTGGCTTTGCAGGTTGGTGCTTTCGAGATGAACCCTTCGTATCTGGAGACCGGCAACGGATTCAAGCTCAGCGGCAGCGGTTCTAAAGGGATGTTGTTGCCGGTCGAAGCGGTCTGGAGTCCCAAGGTTGGCGGCCAGAAACTACCGGGTGAGTATCGCTTGGGCTACTTCTACAGCAGTGCAAGTGCCAACGACGTCTACGAGGACGTCAACGGGGATCCGCAAGGCTTCACAGGAGAAGCGTTCAAATCGCATGGCAGCAAGCATGGGTGGTGGGTGATTGCGCAGCAACAATTAACCGCACACAACGGTGATGCTAGCCGCGGCCTGAGCATCTTCGCGAGCCTCACGTTACTTGATCAGGCTACTAGCTTTATTGATAGGTACCAGCAACTTGGTCTTGTGTATAAAGGTTTTTTCGACTCTAGGCCAAAAGACGACATTGGGTTCGGTGTGGCTCGTCTGCACGTGAACGACGACGTTACCAAGCGCCAGCAACAACTCAACGAGGTCAGTGGCATTGAAGGTTACGATGATCCTCGCTTCGTGCCCGTTCAGCGCAGTGAGTATAATATGGAGTTGTACTATGGTGTCCATATGACCAATTGGCTGACTGTTCGCCCCAACCTTCAATATGTCCGCAGTCCAGGTGGTGTTGACGAGGTCGACAACGCCCTGGTCGCAGGCCTGAAGATCCAGGCCAGTTTCTGAGCGAGCAGTTGACTCGCTACCACAACGCAAATGTTTTGCAATTTCGGCAAAATGGGTCTTGGGCAATGACACTTAGATGATGCGGAATATGCTTGCAAGCCGCTGTGTCACGTGGGCAGTTTTCTACTTGGGAGAACGATATGAAAGTGAGTACTGGAATCACCGTCACCTTCAAGCGACCGGACGGTCAGGAGCTTCAAGGATACCTTGCGACGCCGTCGCATACAGAGGGAGCTCCGGCTATTGTTGTGATCCAAGAGTGGTGGGGACTCAATGACCAGATCAAGGGAGTGGCTGATCGCTTAGCTCACTTGGGCTACCTAGCGCTTGTACCTGATCTGTACCGAGGCAAATCCACGGTCGAGGCAGAAGAGGCTCACCATCTCATGGAGGGCCTCGACTTTGGCGATGCAGCCGCACAAGACATCAAGGGGGCGGTTCAGTACCTGCTGCAGAAGACGCCGAAGGTGGCTGTTACCGGATTTTGCATGGGTGGCGCTCTGACGCTGCTGAGCCTTGTTCATAATCCAGAGGTAGCGGCCGCGGTGGCCTGGTATGGATTCCCGCCCCTCGAATACATCGACGCATCTGTCATCCGGGCACCGGTGATGGGGCATTGGGCTACCCAAGACGCTTTCTTCCCACTGGCCAAGGTCGATGAGCTTGAGCAGAAGCTTCAAGTGGCCGGTGTGAAAACGGAATTTCATCGGTACCTTGCTCACCACGGCTTTGCCAATGAGAACGCAGTCGGGCCCGGACGTATCGAGGCGACCCAGTACGATCCAGCCTGGTCGCAACTGGCTTGGGATCGGACGCTGACCTTCTTTGGACGTACCCTCTGGCCTGCATCCTGAGTTCTAGGGGCTGTTGACGTTTCACATGGATAGCCATAGGACCCCGCAGGCCATGGCTATCATGCTCTCGTAACTTCGCTTCAGCTTGTCGTATCGGAACGCCACGGCCCAGTAGTGCTTCAGCCGCACAAAGGCGTTCTCGACCAGATGCCTGTAGCGATACAGCCCCCTGTCCAAGTCGGCATTGCCCCTGATCGAGTTGCGCTTTCTGGGGATCACCGGTCGGGCGCCCTGCGTCTCGATCTGTTCGCTGATGCACTCACTGTCATAGCCCTTGTCCGACACGATCACCTCGGCAGACGGCAGCTGCGCTATCAGCTGGGGAGCTGCCGTGCAGTCGTTGATGTCGCCTCCGGTGATCTCGAAAGCCACAGGCAAACCATGCGCATCGACCGCCAGGTAGATCTTGCTCGTATGGCCGGCGCGGCTTTTGCCGATCGCCTCAGACTTACCGCTGGCAGCACCAGCACTGTGCTGATGGGCCTTTACATAGGTACCGTCGATGAATGCCCACTCAAAGTCAGGCTCCTCGAGCAATGCGTTGAACACGTTGAGCCACTTGCTGGCCGTCGACCAAGGGTTGAATCGTTTGTAGACAGAGTTCCAGCACCCAAAGGCGCTGGACAGGTCTCTCCAGGGGCAGCCCACGCGCATCCGTTAGAGCATTCCCTCAAACGTCATCCGCAGATCTGGCTTGTGGTAAATCGCTTGCTGAAGCTGAATTTCTCCAGCTTCGACCAAGCTCGTCACTGAGCATCAATCGGGGCATTGCAAACCCGCAGGGTTATTGGTGGAGGAACCTCAATTCTGCGGGTTTGCTCTTATTCCTCAAGGCCCCTGCCGCGAAACGTCAACAGCCCCAGAAAGAAGTTTCCACTTCGTGACAATTGAGGTCCATCGTAAAGATACATGTGAGACATAATGCCTCAGAATTCTCAGGTAAGTTTTAGTGGTGAGAGACCGAATGTCTTACGGCGAGAATTCGGCGGGGAGGTTGTGATGATGAATAATCATTAAAAATCAAATAGTTATGAATATTTTGATGGATTGGCATTCCTCTTGCTTGTATCGAAATTGCGCCCAGCTGGTGGTGGCGCATCAAAAACAACAAGAGGTATGGCATGAGCAAAAGTACTTCTCTCGATTTTTCCCTTGTCGGTAGCATCGCCCTGATGTCCGGAGCCTGTCGTGGCATCGACAGGGCGGTTGCGTTGAGCCATTCCAACGTCGGAGCTGATGTCGCAGACTAGGGTCGAGGCATCGTTGAGGAAGCTGCCGCCAAGATCCGTGCTCTGGAATGTCGCGAATCAGTAGTCCTGCAGGTCGACGTCAGTGACCCCGGAAGCGGTTAAAGCATGATGGCCATAGTTAAGTATCAACTGGGTCATTCTTGTGCTGCCAGGCAGGCGAGCATGGTGCTTGAGCAAAAAATGGCCGCATCATGCAACTCGTCAGGTCAGTACCTGTGATAGCGTGCTATCGCTTTAATGCTGCAACTTCCTCAGGCCAGGAAAGACGATATACCAGATCTCAAACAAGAAGAACAACATCACCGCGTGAAGCGGGTGTGAGGATTAGCAGATGACAAATCAGAACTTGACCACAAGAACCATGCGGGCAGCGGTTTGGCATGGCCGCCATGATATTCGGGTACAAGATGTTCCCCTTCCGGCAGATCCGGCCCCAGGGTGGGTTCAGGTGCGGGTCAGCTGGTGTGGTATTTGTGGCTCTGACTTACATGAGTATGTGGCTGGCCCAGTATTCATTCCTGTCGATGCTCCTCATCCTGTAACCGGCCTGAGCGGGAAATGCATTCTTGGGCATGAGTTCTCTGGCGAGATCGTTAAAGTAGGTGTAGGGGTAGATGGTTACTCGATAGGCGATGTTGTCACCGCTGATGCCTGCCAGCATTGCGGCGAGTGCTTTTACTGCCTCCAGGGACAATACAATCTTTGTGACAGCATTGCTTTTACTGGACTTATGAACGACGGCGCATTTGCCCCGCTAGTCAATGTCCCGGCCAATGTTCTGTATCGGTTGCCGGCAGGCTTTCCCGAAGAGGCAGGGGCGCTTATCGAACCTCTCTCTGTCGGGATGCATGCGGTCAAGCAAGCGGGCGATCTAGCAGGGCTTAGCGTAGTTGTTGTAGGCGCTGGCACTATTGGTCTTTGCACCATCATGTGCGCAAAAGCTGCGGGAGCATCGCAAATCATAGCGCTGGAAATGTCGTCGGCCCGCAAGGAAAAAGCGCTCGAAGTCGGCGCCACCCGTGTACTCGACCCCAAAGAGTGCGATGTACTTACCGAGGTTCGTGCACTGACGTCCGGCCGCGGCGCAGATGTTAGTTTCGAATGTGTCGGCAATAAGAACACAGCGAAGCTGGCCATCGACACCGTACGCAAAGCAGGAACCTGCGTGCTCGTAGGCGTTTTCGAAGAAGCAAGTCAGTTCAACTTCTTCGAAGTCGTTGCTACCGAAAAGAAACTAGTCGGCGCGCTGGCGTATAGAGGCGAGTTCGCGGACGTGATCGACTTGATTTCTTCCGGACACATTGATGTGTCACCACTTATCACTGGCCGTATCGGGCTTGAAGATATTGTGTCGCTCGGATTTGATCAGCTGGTCAATAACAAAGATCAGAATGTGAAGATTATCGTTCAGCCTGCATAGGTATATAACTGACTCAGCCTGTTCCCCTCTGGGAAGCAGGCTGAGTGCCAAGGAAGGTCTGAAACATCCCCGATTTCCACGGGTTTCCATGGCATCTGATGAGCAAGTTGGGAAGGGGGGCTGCAGTGTGAGCACCAAGGTGTTTTATAACGGGATGAGGTGGTTCGGATCAGTCTTGTAACTTTCTGTCGATCGAGTCCAAGCATCGCAGATCGCTTTGATCGGAGTGCACCATCGTAGAGCCTTCAGATGCTTGACAAAGTTGCATGCCGTGAAGAATGTCTGCACATGAGCCCATCCATCGCGCGGACTGGCCGTCTGCGCGATGGGGGCAAGACCAGTGCGCGCGAGCACCGGCCGCTCGTTCAGAATGGATAGGTCTGATGGGCAGGCTCGACGGTCACCCATTTGACCTCGGTGAACTCCTCGATCACCGCGCTACCATCGAAGCGACCGTAACCACTGTGTTTCATGCCGCCATACGGGGCCTGAGCCTCGTTCTGTACAGTTGCGCCATTGATATGGACGCAACCTGCGTCCAGACGACTGGCCAGTTCGAGCGCGCGCGTCACGTCGGCACTGAAGATCGATGACGACAGCCCGTAAGCGGTGTCATTGGCGACCTCCAGGGCCTGCTCGGCGCCCTTGACGCGAACGACGGTCGTCACCGGGCCGAAGGTTTCCTCGTCGTAGATGGCCATGTCTCGGCGGACATGGTCGACCAGGGTCGGCCCCATCAGAGCGTTTTCGGCCAGGCCGCCGGCAACGATCTTCGCGCCTTTGCCGATAGCATCATCGAGCAGCTGATTGATCCGCTGCACCGAGCCCTGGGAGATCATCGGGCCAACCACACAAGCCGGGGTGGAGGTCGGGTTACCCACCTCCAGCTGAGCGATTCGCTCGGCAAACTTGCTGACGAAGTCATCTGCTACGGTTTCGTCGACCACAAAGCGCTCGGTCGACATACAGATCTGGCCCTGGTAGAGGAAGGCGCCGAATACCGCTGCGTTCACAGCGCCATCGATATCGGCGTCGTCCAGAACGAGAAATGGAGCCTTGCCGCCCAGCTCCAGCAAGCAACGCTTGAGATGGCTGGCACAGGTTTCGGCGATCATGCGGCCGACCTTAGTGGAGCCGGTGAAATTGACGCGGCGCACGGTATTGTGGGCGACCAGCGTGTCAGTTACTGCTGCGGCGTCTTCGGGCGCGGTGATGAGGAAGTTCAGCACGCCCTCGGGCAGCCCCGCCTCGATGAAAGCATCGGCCAGCAGGGCATGGGTGCGCGGACTGCTTTCCGAGCCCTTGAAGATCACGGTATTGCCGCAGGCCAGCGGATAGGCGATGGCGCGTGCGCCGAGAATCACCGGACCGTTCCACGGCACGATGCTCAGGACGGTGCCCACCGGCTGGCGAAGGGTCATCGATAGTGCCCCGGGCTTGTCGGTCGGGATGGTCTCGCCTTTGATCTGCGTGGTCAGTGCCGCTGCTTCCCGCAGCAGATTCGCCGATGCGCCGACGTTGAATTGGGCCCAGAGCTGCGAAGCACCGATTTCCTCGGCCATGACCAGGCAGAATTCCGCCATTTTGGCTTCCAGTGCGTCGGCTGCAGCAAGCAGCAGGCGGCGCCGCTCGGTCGGTCCGGTCTTCGACCATTTGCGGAACGCGCGCTCGGATGAGTCGGCGACACGTAGAGCATCCTCCACGCTGCAGGCCGCGCCTTCGCTGATCGTCAGTCCGCTAAGCGGGTCGACACGCTGATACAGTTTTCCGCTTGAAGCATTGTGTTTCTTGTTGTCGATTACGAGTTGAACAGTCATCAATCTTACCTTGAAAGATGTCAGTGATCGTCAGGTGGGGGGCTGACGGCACACGAAGGATTGGTTTGATCAGGGCGTGGCTGTGTGTGCATGCAGTGTTTCGAACAACCGCTGCAGAGCAGCGCCCTCCCGCTTCTGGATAAGGTTCGCATCGCTGAATCATCGAGCTTTGCGACCGTGAGCAATGCCTTCTGAGTGATATCGGCTCCGCGGATGGCAATCCATGGTCTTGGCAGGCAGGAGCCGAGATCGTCAACCTCATACCGCCAAGCAAGGGATGAGGCAGCCGAAGATCAAAAGGCTGCGCAAGAGAAAGGAGCTCCCGGCATCGCTGCCGATATCGGGCAGCCTTGGCGATTCAGCCGCACCACCGAATGACCGGCGTTCGCTACGGAGCCGAAGATGGCCATTCAGGAGTCCTTGTCGGGACCGCCGAACAGTTTTCCCGCCCCCGCCCAATCACTGGGGGCGATATCTTCGAAGATGACATAGATGTAGTTCGGATCAGTGCCAGTGTTCTTCACGATGCTTTCGGTGATCTCGGCAGCTACCGCCTGTTTGGCAGCATGGTCCTTGCCTTCAAACCAGCTCACTCGTACAACGGGCATAATGGCTTCCTCTGAGAACATGAGTAAGGGGCATTGCGGTAATCGCTTTGCCCAAGTGCAACCCGGCTTCCAGAGCCGGACGTTCGACCGGAGGTCGGATCGAATTCCGCTCAGCGCATCAGGAACCCATGCAGGTCTGAACTGAATTTCAACGGGTTCTTCAAGGCCAGGAAGTGGTCCCCATGATCGGCTTTCGAGTACACGAACAGCGAAGCGTCGGGAATGACTGAGGCCATCCAGCGCTGACTGTGAAGCCAGTCGCTGTACTCGCCCGAGAAAATCGCAGTCGGTGCGTCGATCTTGCTGCGGATGACGTCGCGCCAATCATTGGTCGCATGATCGAACAGCACCTGACCGGTATAGCTCATGTCATCGATGATGATGGACTGGGCGAACGCCAAGGCATTTGCGTAGTACGGCGAATCCATATGCGTTGCGTGCTCCAGAACCCTGGTGCCGGAAATCAGCATGTTGACCGGCTTCATCTGGGTATACGAGGCAATCATGCGCTCCGGGGATGAAGTGAAAGCTCCGGCGTCCAGGCGCTCCTGTTCAGTCCAGTCCGCGTGGCAGTAGATCGAGGGGGCCTGATCGATAAAAGCCAGCTTGCGAACGCCCTGGGTACCGAACAGGTCGATATAAGCCCACAACACCGAGGCGCCCATGGACCATCCACAGTAATGTGCCGTGTCCAGATGCAGATGCTCGGCGAACTCCTTGAGATCCATGGCAAACCGTGAAATCCGGGTGCCGAACGACACACGCTGGGACAGCCCCTGATTGCGGACATCCAGGACATGGACGCGGTAATGCCGACTCAGCAGAGCCATCAGGTAGACGTACAGCGCCCCGTTAGCCGACCAGCCGGGGATGAACACCAGGGGATCACCTTCACCGGCCACCCAGTAGGCGAGCTCCACGTCATCGCTGGTGCGAAAGCGGCCGATCTGCAGTCCGCCGAAATCCGACAGTCGCGTCGGTTGGCCCTCAATGGCTCGCGGGAAGGTGAAATCCGCCCCCAGCACGGCAAGTGCCGAGACGGGTGCAGTGTGCTCGATCGTTCTCAAGTCTGGTACCGGTGTGGACGCAAATGGCGGCGTATTCAAGCCGATCACCCAAGCTCCTGCTCGAATGTCGGCTCATTCAATACTTGAAATCAAAAGGGATAAATATACAAAATGAAACGACATTCAAAACGAGTTGTTTGCAATGGACCGACTGGCCAGCATGAATGCCTTCGTAAAGGCGGCGGAGTTGGGATCCTTCAGCGCCGCGGCGGAAGTGCTGCAGATTTCGTCGCAACTGGTGGGCAAGCATGTCCATCATCTGGAGCAACGCCTCGGTATGCGGCTGCTGAACCGCACCACGCGGCGCCAGAGTCTCACCGATTTCGGACGCTCATTTTATGAGCGCGCAAAAATCATCCTCGCCGAAGTGGAGCATGCCGAAAACCTCGCTGCGGAGGCTCAGGCGTCACCCAGTGGGCGCTTGCGCATCAACGCTCCGGTCAGCTTCGGCATGCAGCAGTTGGCAGTGCACCTGCCCGAGTACATGAAGGCGTTCCCAGAGGTCAGTGTCGAGCTGACGTTGTCCAATCGCGCTGTGGATTTGATCGACGAAGGCTACGATGCGGTATTCAGGGTCGGCCAACTGGCCGACAGTGGGCTAATCGCCAGGCCTCTCGCTCCCTACAGACTCGTGCTCTGCGCCGCGCCGGACTATCTGGCGGCTCATGGCCCTTTGAATACGCCATGGGACTTGCAGGCACATGAGTGCCTGGGTTTCGCGCACACGGAGTTGCGCACGCAGTGGACCTTCGACGGTCCAGACGGGCGGATCGTGGTGGCTGTCTCAGGGCGGCTGATGGTCGATCATGGAGAGCCGCTGCTGTGCGCCGCATTGGCGGGGCTGGGAATCTTGCTTCAGCCCCTCGAGCTGGTTCGCAAGCACCTGGCGACGGGCGAGCTGGTTGCGCTGCTGCCGGACTATCAGGTGCCGACTCGGCCCTTGCACATTCTCTATGCCCCGGATCGCCGCATCACTCCGAAACTGCGCAGCTTCCTTGACTTCGCCATAGCCACCTTCGGCCCGGAGGCGTAGCGGCCGTCCCTGGCCAATGCCGTTGTTTGGCGACTGCCGCATATCGGAAGGAGCAGCCGGCCCCGGTGGCCGGGCTGTCGCAGCGGCATCCAGGGCCAGCGCTATTCGAGCAGATCCTCGATGGATTCGGCCGCCAGCTGATACGAGCGGCAACGCGCGGTGGGGGTGTAGATCCTGGCGTCGATCATCAGTTCGTTCGCGCCCGTGGTGGCAATGAACTCACGCAGCCAGGCCCCAACTTCGCGCTTATCCCCGATGGCGGTGCAAGCCATCGCCTGCGCCAGTCCCTGCAATTCGCAGTTGGACAGGCGCGCCATGTAGCCATCCTCTGGCTGCGGCAACGGCCCCGGCACACCGTTGTGCAGGTTATTCACCCAATGGCGATGCGAGCTGGCGATGTACTCCGCTTCGTCGTGGGTCTCGGCGGCGATGACGTTCACCCCGGCGATCACGTAAGGCTGCTGCAGATGCTCGCTGGGCCGGAAGTTGGTCCGGTAATGGGCGATCGCCTGCATCAGGAAACGCGGAGCGAAATGCGAAGCGAAGGCGTAGGGCAGACCGAGCTTCGCCGCGAGATCGGCACCTTGCAGGCTGGAGCCAAGAATCCACACCGGCACATCATGGCGGCCGGGTAAGCCCCGTGCCTCCTGTCGGCCGTTGTTGGCCAGGTAGTCCATCAGTTGCGTGACGTCGGTAGCGAAGTCGCGCTCCGAGGCGTCGCCGCGCATCGCCCGGATGCTCGGGCCGGCAGATCCCGGTGCGCGTCCGACGCCCAGATCGATGCGTCCCGGGAACAGGGTCTCCAGCGTGGCGAACTGTTCCGCGATGACCAGCGGTGAATGGTTGGGCAGCATGATCCCGCCAGCGCCGACCCGCAGTGTCGATGTCGCCGCCGCCAGGTGCTGAATGATCAGGGTCGTGGCGGCCGAGCCGATACCCGACAGGTCGTGGTGCTCCGCCACCCAGTAGCGCCGGTAGCCATGTTTTTCCACGTGGCGGGCGAGCAGGGCGGCCTCTTCGAGCGAATGGGCCAGCCCTTTGCCTTCGCCGATCATCATGAGGTCGAGTACAGAGAGTGCGGTCATGGGGTCTCCATTTTTCAAGGATTGAACAAGGGGATGAAGGGGCCGCTCGACGCTCATTGCCCGCCGGCGAGCGGAGCCCACTGAGGGTGACGGCTCAGGCGCTCCTGCATCTCGCGGATGGTCGCCAGGGAGCGTTGCAGCTTCAGATAGACGTCCCCACAGTAGTCCCAGCCCAGCAGCCCGATGCGGCCGCGGTAGCCCATGCGCGACAGCGCGGCGAGCAAAGCGAAGTTGTCCAGTTCGCCGCGGTCTGGGGGTTCCATTGTGGCCACGCCGCCCCAGCCCAGCGGTGAAAGCGCTGAGCCGGACGTGGTCACCTGCATCAGCCAGGGCTGCATGGCGCGCAGACGACCCTCGAGGTCGCCTTCCTCGCTGGCATACCAGTGGTAGCCATTGAAGGTGGCCCCCAGCTGCGGGTGATCGAAGTGCTGGCAGATGGCGACGACCTGCGAAGTGGTTTCCGTAACGTGATGGCGGTGCGGGTACAGCGCCAGACGCAGGCCACGCCGCTCGACAATCGGCAACAGCCCTTCGATCACCCGCAGGATCGCCGACTCGCCATTGAGCGAGGACTGCACGGCGAGCTCGATCAGCTCCACGCCTTCGACGGACTCGACGATCCGTCGCAGCACGGCGTCGTTGCGCCCCTCGTGCAGAACCAGGTAAAGCGCCGCGATGTCCAGTCCGTGCTCGGCCCTGACGCTGGGCAGCAGCGACAGATCGGTCAACGGCTGCCCACCCCATGCCGCAACCGTGATCGCGTCGTAGCCGATCTCCGCGAGCATTTCGCACTGCGAACGGAAGCTGTAGACGCCCATCGAGGTGTAGAAGAAGGAATCCAGCGCGTGAATCGGTAGTTTCATGGAAAGGCTCTCTCGCGCTTTGGGGTCAGTACGCCAGCTGGTCCATCACCGCCCAGTGGGGGTGCTGCAACAGGCGATGTTCCATGGACCTGAAGGAGGTCAGCGAGCGACGCAGGTTGCCGTAGACGTCGCCCCCCATGCTTTCCCAGCCGAGGAAGGCGTAGCGGCCCTGATAACCACGCCGCGTCAGTGCGCCAAGCAGCACGAAGTTGTCCATCTCCCCCTCGTCCAGGGGTTCGATGGTGGCGGCTCCTCCCCAGCCCAGCGGCGACAGGCGGCAACCGGCGATGTTTACCTGCCTGAGCCAGGGCCAGAGCGCGTCCAGGCGCTGCTCGAGCGCTTTCTCCTGGGTTGCGTACCAGTGGTAGCCGTTGAACACGATGCCCAGGCGTGGATGGTCGAATTCCTCGCATAGGGCGACGGCCTCGGAGGTGGTCTGCATGCCGTAGCGTACGTGCGGGTAGAGCGCCAGCTCGATGTTCCGCCGCTCGCAGATCGGCAGCAGCCGATCGAGCATCCGGCGATCGGCATCAGTGACAGACTCACCGGAATGCAGGGCCAGCTCGATGGAACCGCACCCCTCGACGCTCTCGAACAGTCGAACCAGGCGCGACTCCAGGCCCTGGCGGTAGATCGCGTAGATGGCCCCGACGTCCAGTCCCCAGCGCTCCTTGACCCGTGGCAGCTCGGCCAGCTCCTGGCTCCACCAGGACACCGTCAGCCCCTGGTAGCCAAGCTCGGTCAGCATTTCGCACTGTGCTGCCAGGGGATAGGTACCCAGGCGGGTCTGGAAAATGAAGTCCATAGCATGTACGGCGTGCTTCATGCCGCGCCCTCCACGGCAGTGTCGGCCGGGGAGACCGGCTTGCCGATGGGGAAGTGCGGCAGCACGTACTCACCCAGCTCGTCGATGACCTCTGCGGCAGGCCTGCGCTGCGGCTTGAAGTTCAGCGCAACGTGGCAGACGCCCTGATCCTGCTGGCGCCGCCACAGGTCGATGAGCGTATTACGCCCGGCCCGCATCACGCGCCCCGGCTGCAGCGGCAGGTTCGGATCGCGGTCCAGGTCGAAGAAGGTGCCGTAGCCATAGGGCTTGAAGGGCATGCCGGTGCAGGCGACGCGCCATTGGTTGACGATCTCCGGAATGCGTGCCGGGTCGGTCAGGTACCAGAGCACGCCGTCGGTGTGCCTGGCGATCCACTCCATGTTCTGCCCGGCCATGCCGACCACCAGGGTCGGCAGCCTAGCCGCACGGGGCTTGGGAAGCAGGTCGAGGCTGCCGTCGAGCTGCCCGTAGAACAGCGAGGAATGCATGGGCCATGTTTGCTCCGTGGCTGCCCGCAGCATGGCCAGCGCATCGCGGAAGCGATCTGCGCGGTCGTCAAAATTGCTGCCGAAGGCCGGATATTCGCGGGCGCGGTCACCGGTGGCCAGGCCGAGAATGAAGCGGCCGCCCAGCAGCTGGTCGACGCTGGTCGCCTGCTTGGCGACGATCAGCGGATCGCGCAACGGCAGCACGATGCCTGCGGTGCCGATGGCGATGTGCTTTGTCACCGCAGCCAGGTAGCCGGCGTAGACCAGAGGATCCAGAAGCTGACCGAGGTCGCCGAAGTTTGGGTCGTAGAACGGGACATCGCGTAGCCAGATCGCCGAAAAGCCCGCCTCGTCGACCTTTCGCGCCATGTTCTGGTGGTCAGCGAGTGTCGGCCAGGGGGTGTCGGGGTAGCTCTCGAGCGGTGCGATGAAGCCGAAGGTCAGTTGCCCCGGCTGAAAGATCCGGGCATAGCCGCGGTGCTCTGCGAGTTCCGGCGGCAGCACGGTGAGTGGGCGTGTGGAGTTCATGGTTGCCTCGTTTCGATACCGTCGGCCTGCATATCCAGGTCACGGGAAGCGCGACTATAGGGGGCACACCTTGAAAGAAAAATAAGCTAAAGTTCCGGTCTTTTCGGAATCCAAGGAATTAATATGAGCTCCCGGATGGACCATCTCGGCGCCCTTGGCGCCTTCGTCCAGGCCGCCGAAACGCGCAGCTTCACCGAGGCGGGCAGGCGCCTGGGGGTGTCCTCCTCAGCCATCGGCAAGGCGGTGGCGCGCCTGGAGGAGCGACTGGGCGTCAGGCTCTTCCACCGCTCCACGCGGGCCATTACGCTGACGGCCGAGGGCTCGCTGTTCCTGCAGCGTTGCCACCGTGTCTTCGCCGAGCTGGAGGTTGCCGAGCGCGAGCTGACGCAGGCGGCCGGCAAGCCGCAAGGCAAGCTGCGCATCAGCCTTCCGCAGTTAGGTGTGCGCCTGATGCCTCATCTGATCGCCTTCCAGCAGGCGTATCCCGCCATCGAACTGGAGCTGGACTTCAGCGACCGGCTGGTGAACGTGATCGAGGAGGGCTTCGACGCCGTCATGCGCATAGGTGAGGTACAGGACTCGCGTCTGGTCATGCGGGCGCTGAGCGGCTTCGGCCATCGGCTGGTAGCCGCGCCGTCCTACCTTGCCCAGCACGGCATGCCTTCGCATCCGCTCGAGCTCTCGACCCACGCTTGCCTGCACTATCGCTACCCCACGAGCGGCAAGCTCGATCCCTGGCCACTCGTGGAACGGGGCGAGCCGCTGCACCTTGATCTGCCCCAGACCGCGGTCACCAATGCCATCGACCCCTTGCTGGCAATGGCCGAGGCAGGGCAGGGGATAGCCTGCCTGCCGGACTTCGTCGTCGCAGACGCGATCGCCAAGGGAGTTCTGCTCGCACTTCTGGCCCCTTACGTCGAGGATCGCCGCACGCTCAGTATCCTCTGGCCATCCAGTCGTCAGCCCCTGCCGAAGATAAAGGCGTTCGTCAATTTCATCGCTGAGCGTCTGGCGACGCCCATGGCCTGATGGCAGTGGCCGCGCATCCGGATCGGATCCGGCTGCGCGTCATTTTCCCGAGGTTAGCGGAAGACCTGCTGCCAGAGCATGAATGCCAGGGACAGGCTGGCGACCCAGATCACGACCCAGAAGTATTCGATGCTGGCCAGCAGCGAGGCTTGCTGGCTGATCTGCTGCCCCAGCTGGGTCATGGCCATCTTGGCGGCAACGCCACCTTCGTGAACCAGCGACAGGTATTGGGTCAGGTGCTGTTGCTGGGCGGAGAACACGGGGTCGCCCTGCGTGAGCCTGACGTTGAGCGAGTTGTACTGCACGGTGCTGCGCCACTGGATGAGCAGCGTAGCAACGCAAGTGCCCAGGGCTGAGGCGATTTCCCGCAGCATGTTCTTGACCTGAAGCGCATGGGAAAAGAGCTTGTCCTCATGCATCACGTCGCGGAAGCCCTGCATGGCGGTGGTGGCCAGAACCAGCATGGTGAAGCTGCCGTTGAGCAGCAGCGCCGGCAGGACGTGCTCCCAGAGATTGGCCTCGGGCGTGACGGAGGAAAGCAGCCAGCCATATATCCCCAGCCCCAGGAAGCCCAGGACGTAGAACTTCTTCGGCGCCGGGTAGCGCGGCAGGACGCGCAGCATGATCAGCCAGGTGACCACGGCCCCGGCCAGCCCCAGCGACTGGAAGTGCCCGATGGTTTCCCAGGAATAGCCCAAGCCCGCCTGGAGAAAAGTCGGCAGGATGTAGTTGTTGGCGCCGAGGATTATGTAACTGAAGGAGAACAGCGAGATACCGAGCACGAAACGCGGCTTCCAGAGCTCTCGGACCTTGAGTAGCGGCGTCTCGTGCCGGTGCTCCGCGTGAAAGTAGGTATAGAAGGCGAACGCCGCCAGGCCTACGAATCCGAGGAGTATGTCGGTATCGTTGTAGAAGTCGTAGTAGGACCGTTGCAGAACGTACAGCAGGAAAAACGAGGCAAGCCCCAGCAACAGTATCCGCGCCGGGCTGCTCCGACTCCATTCCTCTTCCGGATGCGGATCCTTCGGCAGGCACCTGAAAGCGAGCACCGCCGTCAGCGAGGTGGCCGATATCAGCACCCAGAACATGGCCTGCCAAGTGTCTTCGCTGACCGCGATCGAGGCCAACAGCGGGGCCGCGGCCGATCCGCCGGCGAGGCCGGTGGCGAAGACCTTGACCCCAACGAAGCGTCCCGGACCTGCGGGCATGTGCTGGACAAGGACCCGAGCGGTGGACATGAAGGCGGCGCCGCCCAGCGCCATCACCACCCGCCCCAGGGTGAAAGTGGTCAGATCACTGCTCATGCTGCAGATCAGCGAGCCGAGGATGTGCACGGCGATGGAACCGAGCACGTAATGGCGCCAGCCCAGACGCTCGATCAGCCAGTGCTGCTTGGCGATGACCACCACCGCCAGGCAGGCGTATACGGCGGCCACGAAACTGTACTCCTCGGGGCTGGCATCGATTTCTCCGCGGATGGGCGCGGAGGCGAACGTCACCATGCCAACCTGCAGGAATTCGACCAGGCAGAGCAGGAAGATGGTGGACAGCAGGGCAGCATGCTTTTTGTACATTCACTCACCTGCCCGCCACGGAGGCGCCACCTTCGTTCGCCCGGATGATCGATTCGACGAGGGCGTCGGCATCCTGCATCTCATGGTCGAATGCCTGCGTACTGTAGGCCGAGTTGGAAGACACGTCTGAGCTGCTCATGTCGCCGCGGCGGTCCCGGGTATCCACCGACACGTGCATGGACAAGCCGATGCGCAGGGGGTGTTTCGCGACCTCCGAGGCATCCAGTGCGATCCTGACCGGCACCCGCTGGGTCACCTTGATCCAGTTGCCCGTCGCGTTCTGCGCCGGGAGCAGGGCGAAGGCGCTGCCGGTACCGGCGTCAAGGCCGACGATCTTGCCGTGGTAGACGGTGTCTGGACCGTAGACGTCCGAGGTCAGGGTCACCGGCTGGCCGATCCGCAGATGTTCAAGCTGCGATTCCTTGAAGTTCGCGTTGACCCACAGCGTGTCCAGCGGTACCACGGACATGAGTGCTACCCCGGGGTTGATGCGCTGGCCGACCTGCACGTCGCGCTTGGTCACCGTTCCGGCGACCGGCGCGACAATCGACGTCCGCATCATGGCGATGTACGCATCGCGCAGATTGCTAGCGGCAGTTACCACATCGGGGTGCGTGCGCAGCTGTGTGCCATCGACCATGGCATGCCGCTGGGCCAGCGACTGTTGGCTGGCCTCCAGGGCAGCGCGGGCATTCTTAACGATGGTTTCCGAGTGCCGGATCTCCTCCTTGGAGATCGCACCGCTGGCGGACAGCTGCTGACGGCGCGCGAGGTCGCTGGTGGCCTTGGCCAGGTCGTTCTGCCGCTGGGTGACTTCCGCGCTCAACTGCTCGACCTGCAGGTACTGGGTTCTTGCCAGGCGAGTGGCGCGGGCCAGGGCTGCCTGGGCGCGCTCGAAGTTGACCTTCGCGTCCACCGGATTCAGCCGGATCAGGGTGTTGCCGACGCCCACGTGATCAGTGGTGTCGGCCTCGATGGCGATCACGGTGCCACTGATCTGCGAGGTGACCTGCACCACATTGCCCTGCACGTAGGCATCTTCGGTCGTTTCACTGTCGCTCCCCCAGAAATGCCACCCGGCCAGTCCTCCGAGCAGGATGGCAGTCGCGGCGGCAGCGACCAGGGGCTTCGGTGCGGGGCGAGGGGCGATCAGGGATTGCGCGGCTTGGGGTGCTGACATGCTCTTCACTCGATGATGTCCGATATGGTGGCGAGGCGTTCACTCGTCGGCTGGGGTCGATAGCCGCCGCCAAGGGCTCGGCTCAGATTGGCTTGCAGGGACAGGCCGCGGGCCTGCAACGTCACCAGCGATCGGCGCTCGCCGTAGACGGCGGTCTGGCTGACCAGCACCTGGATGTAGGAGGCCAGGCCCGCGCCATAGCGCTGGTTGACCAGCTCGTAGGCGTCAGTGGCGGTCTGTACGGCGAGCTCCTGCTGCCGGATGCGCTCCTGCAGCCAGCGGATCGAGGACAGCTGGTCGGCAATGTCGTGCAGGGCTTCGACCAGGGTTTGGTTGTAGTTCTCGACAGCCAGGTCATAGGTGGCGTTCTGGGCGGACAGGTTCGCGCGCAATCGCCCGCCCTCGAAGATCGGCAGGCTGATCGCCGGGCCGAACCCGAGCGTGTGGCTGGCACCCCGGGCGAAGGTGTCCAGGCCCATGCTCTGCAGGCCGATGAAGGAGGTCAGGTTGACGTTGGGATAGAACTGCGCCTTGGCGACATTGATGTCCTGGCTGGCGGCCTCCACCCGCCAGCGCTGCGCCACCACGTCCGGACGATGACCGAGCAGGTCAGCGGGGAGATTGCCCGGGATGCTGAGATCGGAGGACGGTTTGAGTTGCGGAGGCTGGATGCTGCGCCCGCGGTCGGGCCCCTTGCCGACCAAGGCCGCCAGGCGGTTGCGACCGAGTTCCAGGGCTTCCTTGAGGGCGATGATCCGCGCGCGAGATGCAGTGATGCTCGCTTCGGACTGCTTGATGTCGATCTGGCTGTCCAGTTCCGCGGCAAAGCGCTGCCGGGTAAGCGCGTGGATGCGCTCCTGTTGCTCGAGCATCTGCTGCTCGACAGCCAGTTGGTCATAGGTCGCCTGCAGGTCGATATAGGCCTGGACAATGCTGGACGACAGCACCAGACGAGCGGTGTACTGGTCGACCTCGGCGGCCCTGCGGCGGCCCACCGCGGCTTCTACGGCCGCCTTGTTCCTGCTCCAGAAATCCAGCTCGTAGCTGCCATTGAGCATGCCCTGGCCGATGTTCTGCCAAGTGCCCGCCACGGCGGCCGGTGCGGTGCCATCGGCGCTGTAGCGTTGCCGGATGACCGACAGGGAGCCATCCACCTCTGGCATGAGGCGCGACTCCTGGAGCCCCTGCGAGGCTTCCGCCTGGCGCACGCGGGCGGCTGCCGCGCGCAGGCTGGGTGCGTTTTCCAGCGCCTCGGCAATCAAGGTGTCCAGCTGTGCGTCCGCGAACCCCGACCACCAATCGGCCTGCGGCCAGTTGGCGGGCGAAACCGTGATGCCCTCCAGGGCCTGGACAGCCTCGAGATCATCCGGATTGACCAGGCTCGACTTCGGCTGCAGGTCGCTGAACGAGCAGCCGGCAACCAGCAGCGCGCCCAGAATGGGGGCGGAAAGGCGGAAGGCGCACCGCCTTCCGGAGACATCCGGGCGCGCGGGAGACTCACTCATCTATAGATACCATTAGTGTCTATTTGGGCCGAAAAAAGAGACCGCACGGCCTCTTCGATTATTCCTTGCGGCTTGCTCAGGCGCTGCGCAGCCCCTTGACGATCAGCCCGACGGTTACTTCCAGTTCGTCGGTAGAGCGCAGATTCCCGGTGAGCAGGTGCAGCCAGGAGATTCCCGTCAGCAGCGTGATGGCCGCCTCGATGGCCGGCCCTTCGCGAATTTCCTGACGATCCAAGGCCCGCTGAAGGATCTTGTGCATGACCTGCTGCCGGCGCGGCAGGAACGACAAGCGGAACTCCTCAAGCGCATCGGGAGAAAGCTGCAGCTCGGTAATGAAGCTGCGAAGCACTTCCCCTGAACGGGAGGTGTCCCACCAGTTCCACAGTGCGTACAGGTGTTCGCGCAAATCCTGCTCCAAGCAGCCATTGTCGGGCGTCTTGAGGGAGGCTTCGCCGGTACGCTCGTATACGTCGCGGATCAGGGCGGCTTTGTTCTTCCACCAGCGGTAGATGGTCGGCTTGCTCGACGCCGCCCGGGCCACCACGGCATCCAGGGTGAATCCAGCGTAGCCGCGCTCTTCGAGTATCTCGGCGGCGGCCGTGAGAATCGCATTGGTGGTCTCTTCGCTGCGCACGGCGCCAACGGAAAGCCGGCTGCGCGACTTCGGTTTGCCTTCTGGTGCAGAAGTGTTGTGACGCCTGGTCATGTCAACCTCGATCATCGCGAGCGGTCGTACTCGAGTTCGGCGCCGATGCTGGTGCAGGTGCCCGAACAGGGCTAACGAAACTTTCAGTATTTATAATCAGCGAATCCCCACTGTGTCAATCGAGCTTAAGCTCGCATAGGGTGCGTCTTGTTGGCGGCGTTGATACGACCGGAAAGCGCCATGTAGCGTTGCACTCTCACGCTGATGTTGTTCCAGCGGCGGCTGATGACAATCAGTGACACCATCTCGGGCGCTCTACAAGAGCTGCCCGCCGTTGCCAATCCGGGGCAAGCTGGCTGCGCAAGATCACTGCCGCCCGCATCGCTAAGGCCGGATTGTCACTCAATCCGAAAACAGCTCGAACATCAGCTGTCGCAACCAGCGGTTGGCCGGGTCTTTGTGGTACTTCGCGTGCCAGAACATGTTGATGGCGATTTCCGGCAGGGCCACGGGGAGGGGCAGGGTGGTCAGGCCGAAGGGCTCCACGCAGCAGTCGGCGAAGCGCTCGGGTACGGTGGCGAGCAGCTCGGTGCGCTGGAGGATATGGCCTACGGCGACGAAGTGCGGCACCTCCAGGCGGATGTCGCGTCGGATGCCGGCCCGCGTCATGTGGGTGTCCACTTCGCCGTGGCCGGTGCTGGCGGCGATGACGCGCACATGGCCGTAGGCGCAGAAGCGCTCCAGGGTCAGGGGCTCGCGGGTGGCCGGATGATCCTTGCGGCACAGGCACACGTAGCGGTTGTGGAACAGCCGGCGCTGGAAGAACCCGGCCTGCAGGTTGGGCAGCAGGCCTACGGCCAGGTCCACGGTGCCGTCCTGCAGGGCCTGCACCAGGCTCACCGAGCTGTCGCGCACGGTGCTGATCACGCAGCGGGGCGCCTGGCGCGTGAGGGCATCCATCAGCCGCGGCATGAAATAGATTTCGCCGATGTCGGTCATGGCCAGGGTGAAGGTGCGCTCGCTGGTCAGCGGATCGAAGCGTTCCTGGTGATGCAGGGCTTCGCGCAGGGTGTGCAACGCCTGGGCGACGGGCTCGGCCAGCTGCGCAGCGTAGGGCGTGGGCTCCATACCCTGGTAGGTGCGCACGAAGAGGTCGTCCTGCAGCGCGGTGCGCAGGCGCTTCAGGGCGTTGCTCACGGCAGGCTGGGTCAGGCCCAGGCTCTCCGCGGCGGTGGAGACGCGTCGATCCACCAGCAACTGGTTGAACACCACCAGCAGGTTCAAATCCAGGTCACGCAGTTCCATGGAGCCTCGCTCGGGTCATCGCCGACGCCCCGCCGGGCTGGCAGGAGCATTCACAATGCTAATAGTTTGTATGGTGTTTGGTGCATTTATCAATAGTGCTGACTTCGCCATGATCGGTCGTACCCAAACAACAAAACCATGACGGGTATCAGCATGAACAACAACAAACCTGCCTTGCGCATCGGTATCGTCGGCGGCGGCATTTCCGGCGTCGGCCTGGCACTGGATCTGTGCCGCCATTCCCATCTCCAGGTACAGCTGTTCGAGTCCGCGCCGGCGTTCGGCGAGGTGGGTGCCGGCGTGTCCTTCGGCCCCAACGCGGTGCGCGCCATCGCCGGCTTGGGCTTGGGAGAGGCCTATCTGCAGGTCGCCGACCGTACGCCGGAGCCCTGGCAGGACGTGTGGTTCGAGTGGCGCCGCGGTAGCGATGCCGGCTACCTGGGGGCCAGCATCGCTCCCGGCGTGGGCCAGTCCTCGGTGCACCGGGCGGACTTCCTCGACGCGCTGGTCACCCACCTGCCCGAAGGTATCGCCCAATTCAGCAAGCGCGCCACCCAGGTCGAGCAGCAGGGCGACGAGGTGCGGGTACTGTTCACCGACGGCACGGATTACCGCTGTGACCTGCTGATCGGCGCCGACGGCATCAAGTCCGCGCTGCGCAGCCATGTGCTGGAAGGCCAGGGGGGGGCGCCGCAGGCGCCGCGCTACACCGGGACCCGCGCCTATCGCGGGATGATCGACAGCCAGCGCCTGCGCGAAGCCTATCAGGCCCACGGCATCGACGAGCACCTGGTGGACGTGCCGCAGATGTATCTGGGACTCGACGGCCATATTCTGACCTTCCCGGTGAAGCACGGTCGCATCATCAACGTGGTGGCCTTCATCTCCGACCGCAGCCAGCCGGAGCCGACCTGGCCCGCGGATGCCCCCTGGGTGAGCGAGACGAGCCAGCGCGAGATGCTCGACGCCTTCACCGGCTGGGGCGACGCCGCGCGCGTCCTGCTGGAGTGCATCCCAGCGCCAACTCTCTGGGCACTGCACGACTTGGCGGAGCTGCCGGGCTACGTGCACGGTCGGGTCGCCCTGATCGGCGACGCCGCCCACGCCATGTTGCCGCACCAAGGCGCCGGCGCCGGCCAGGGGCTGGAGGACGCCTACTTCCTCGCCCGCCTGCTGGGCGATGTGAGAGCCGATGCCAGCAACCTCGCCCAGCTGCTCGAAGCCTACGACGCCCTGCGCCGCCCCCGCGCCTGCCGCGTGCAGCGAACTTCCTGGGAGGCCGGCGAACTGTACGAACTGCGCGACCCGGTCGTCGGTGCGAACGAGCAGGCGCTGGGGGATGTCCTGGCGACCCGCTTCGACTGGTTGTGGAACCACGATCTCGATGCCGACCTGGACGCGGCCTGTGCGCGTCTGGGTTGGGAAGCCATGAGCGCCTGCGCCTGAGGCGACGGCTGCCCATTCCGGGGGCGCACCAGACGGCGTCCCCGGCTCAATAACAATGACAAGAAGAGCCATACCATGCGTACGATCGATGCAGGAGCCCTGCTGGACGGGGCGCGCTTCAATGCCTTTCACATGCGTGTACTGTTCTGGTGCGCGCTGATTATCATTTTCGACGGTTACGATCTGGTCATCTACGGTGTGGTGTTACCTGCGCTGATGAAGGACTGGGGGTTGACCGCACTGGAGGCTGGCCTACTGGGCAGCTGCGCGCTGGTGGGGATGATGCTGGGGGCGCTGTTCTTCGGCCCCCTGTCGGACCGCATCGGGCGGCGCAAGACCATCATGACCTGCGTGATCCTGTTCAGCGGCTTCACCGTCATCAACGGCTTCGCGCGCAGCCCCGAGGAATTCGCCCTGTGCCGCTTTCTCGCCGGACTCGGCATCGGCGGGGTGATGCCCAACGTTGTGTCGCTGATGAACGAATACGCGCCGAAGAAGCTGCGCAGCACCCTGGTGGCGATCATGTTCAGTGGCTACTCCGTTGGCGGGATGCTCTCCGCCGGGCTGGGCATGCTGTTGATGCCGAGCTGGGGCTGGCAAGCGGTGTTCTTCGTCGCGGTGATTCCGCTGCTGGTGCTGCCGCTGCTGGTACGCCAGTTGCCTGAGTCGCTGAACTTCCTGTTGCGTCAGGGGCAGGTGGAGCGTGCCCAGGGACTGCTGCGCCGGGCGGTGCCGGACTACCAGCCACGCTCGGGAGACCAGTTGAGTCTCGCCACGGGCAAGGCCGCCAAGGGCTCGATCCCGCAACTGTTCCAGGAAGGCCGCCTGCTCAACACCCTCATGCTCTGGCTGGCGTTCTTCTGCTGCCTGCTGATGATCTACGCCCTGAGCTCCTGGCTGCCCAAGCTGATGAATGCGGCCGGCTACGGGTTGAACTCCAGCCTGGCCTTCCTGCTGGTGCTCAACTTCGGGGCCATCTTCGGTGCCGTCGGTGGTGGCTGGCTGGCGGATCGCATCGGTCTCGGACGGGTGCTGCTGGGCTTCTTCGTCGGCGGCGCGCTCTCGCTCAGCCTGCTGGCGCTGAAGTCGCCGCTGCCGGTGCTGTACCTGCTGATCGGCATCGCCGGCGCCTGCACCATCGGCACGCAGATCCTCGCCAATGCCTGCACGGTGCAGTTCTACCCCGCGCACATCCGCTCCACGGGGCTGGGCTGGGCCATGGGCATCGGCCGCATCGGCGCCATCATCGGTCCGATGCTTGGCGGTGCCCTGCATGCGGCGTCGATGCCGCTGCAAGTCAGCTTCCTTGCCTTCGCGGCGCCGGGCGTGGTGGGTGCGATCGCCATCGGGGTATTCCTCTGGCACCAGCCGGGCCGGCTGCCACGCCCTGAGGTGATGGCCGCGAAGCCGGTGGAATCGACCACGGCCTGACCTTCATCTCCTCGCCGGGCGGGCCTTTCGGCAACGGCAGGCCCGCTCTCTGCCAGTTCGTTCCGTTGCTACCGTCTTGCCGGTCGTGAGGTTGGCAGGACGGCAACTCACACCCTCCGCGCCTTCCTCCGACGAGAGGCAGCGGGGCATCCAAAAACATAAGAACAAGAGAAAACCATGATCCAGCAGCCGAAAACGCAGCGCCTCGCGCTCGCCATCGCCATCGCCATCGCCTTGACTTCTCCAGTGACTGCCCTGGCCGCCGACGCCGGCTTCCTCGAGGACTCGACCGCCACCCTGAGCGCGCGCAACTACTACTTCAGCCGCGACTTCCGCGACGTGCCTGCCGCCGCCCAGTCCAGGCAGGAGGAGTGGGCCCAGGGCTTCATCCTCAACTTCAAGTCCGGCTACACCCCGGGCCCGGTCGGCTTTGGCGTCGATGCCATCGGACTCTTGGGCATCAAGCTGGACGGCAGTGCGGACCGCGCCGGCGCACTGGGCACCGGCCTGATGCCGCGCCACACCGATGGCGAGCCGGCCGACGAGTACAGCCGTGCCGGGGCGGCGCTCAAGATCCGGGTGTCGAAAACCGAGCTGAAGGTCGGCGAGCTGCAACCCAATCTGCCGGTGCTTACCTTCTCCGACATCCGCCTGCTGCCGCCGTCCTACACCGGGGCGAGCGTCGTCTCCCAGGAGTTCTCCGGGCTGACCCTGCAGGGCGGCCAGATGCGAGCCATGAGCCATCGCGACGAGGCCGGTGATGACGCGATGTCGCCGTGGATCGGCCGCCGAGCGGTGCTGGCGGTGAGCAGCGACCGCTTCAACTACGCTGGCGCCGACTACGCGTTCAACCAGAACCGCACCAGCGTCGGCGCCTGGTACGCACAGCTGGAGGACGTCTACAACCAGCGCTTTTTCAGCCTCAAGCACAGCGAGCCGCTCGGCGCCTGGACCCTCGGCGCCAATCTCGGCTACTTCGACTCCAGCGAGGACGGCGACCAGCTGGCCGGCGCCATCGACAACCAGACCTTCTACGGCATGCTGTCGGCCAAGCGCGGTGGGCACACCTTCCAGGTCGGCTACCAGACCTTGTCCGGCGACCACGGTATGGTGCGCATCTTCGGCAACGTGACGCCGCTGGCCAACGAGCTGCCGACCTTCGACTTCGCCTCCACCGACGAGCGCTCTTGGCAGGCGCGCTACGACTACGACTTCGCCGCCTTGGGCATCCCGGGTCTGGTCAGCACCGTGCGCTACGTGAAGGGCGACAACGTCGACACCGGGCGCAACTTCGAGGGAGAGGACTGGGAGCGCGACTTGGACCTGGGCTACACCGTGCAGAGTGGGCCGCTGAAGAACGTCAGCGTGCGCGTGCGTAATGCGGTCGCGCGCTCCAACTACCGCCCCAGCATCGACGAGAATCGCCTGATCATCAGCTATAACCTGGCGCTGTTCTGATTTAAATCCAGTCCAGGGGCCTACTGCGTTCCACGGGGCTTGCCCGCCATTAGGCGGGCTTTTTTTAAAAATCCCTATATGTCAGGTGGAGTCTGGCTGTGGCATATTTTTTTATAAAATCAATAATAACAATTGGGGGTGGTTGTGTTGGATAAGGCTGAATTTATTGGTGCGCATGAATTTGGGGTGTCGACCGGATGGATGGGTTCTGAAATTTTGCGCATGATTCTTTTATTTATATTGTTGGTCTTCAGCTTCGCGGCTACGGCCTCTAGTGGAGAGAAGGACTCCATTATTCTCAAGATCCACCACTTTATGCCACACGACTCGTTTACTCAGCGCGAATTTCTTCAGCCATGGGCGGATAAGATCACACGAGAGTCCGGTGGTCGAATACGGTTTCACTTTTTCCCAGAGATGCAGCTCGGCGGCAAACCTACTCAGCTGATCGACCAAACACGAAGCGGAACCGCCGACGTTGTCTGGGCCTTACCAGGGTACAGCAGTGGAGCCTATCCACTGACGGGTGTATTTGAACTGCCGTTCATGAACCAGTCAGCCGAGGCGAGCAGTCAAGCGCTATGGGATTTCTTGGAGAAGAACGGCCAGCGGGAATACCAAGGTATAAAACTATTAGCCACCCATATTACCGACAGCGCGGTACTGCATACCCGCAAGCATCCGATCCGGACCATTGCCGACTTCGCTGCACTCCGAATTCGGACGTCCAACGCGGTCCAGAGTAGAATGATTAGCCTGTTTGGTGGACAGCCGCAAATCATACCAATCAATCAGCTCCCTGCTGCGCTGGCTCGCGGTTTAGTCGACGGAGCCGTAGTGCCTTGGGATGTTGCTACCTCAGTCAAGCTGCAGGAGCGGGTTAAGTTTCACTCGGAAACAGCTCCAGAAATGCCAAAGTTGATGTATTCGGCGTTGGTGCTGGCTATGAGTAAGGCTCGCTATGATAGCCTTCCTGCCGACCTCCAGCAGATCATCGACGCCAACAGCGGACGCACGCTTTCGGGGTATGCAGGACGCCTATGGGATACTTATGGAACGGATGCGGGGCATCGACTTGCATATGAGAAAAATAACGATGTCCTGGTCCTGGATACCCAAGAGCAGAATCGGTGGATGGAGCTCGCTCGCAGTCTAGACGGAGACTGGGTAAGTGAGGCCGGGAAGCAGGGATACGCCAACGGCATAGGGTTGCTCAAAGAGGCTCGCCAGATGGTCGAAAAGTACAACTCCGTCACACCGGCCAGCCCCCGGTGATGAAGTACAACCGCCAACTGATGCAGGCGATCATGTGGGATCGCCTGAACATCGCCGACATCGTCGGCGTGCAGGTGAATCGGCCTCGACGAGGCGCCCAAGTGCTACGGCGAATTCGACGCGTCGATCCACCAGCAACTGGTTGAACACCACCAGCAGCTTCAACTCCAGATCACGCAGTTCCATGGAACCTCGCTTGGGTCATCGCCAAAGCTCCGCCGGGCCGGCAGGAACATTCACAATTCTAATAGTCTGTATGGTGTTTGGTGTATTTATCAATAGTGCTGGCTTCGCCATGATCGGTCATACCCAAACAACAAAACCATCACGGGTACCAGCATGAACAACAAACCTGCCTTGCCCATCGGCATCATCGGCGTCAGCCTGCCACTGGATCTGTGCCGCCATTCCCATCTCCAGGTACAGCTGTTCGAGTCCGCGCCGGCGTTCGGCGAGGTGGGTGCCGGCGTGTCCTTCGGCCCCAACGCGGTGCGCGCCATCGCTGGCTTAGGTCTAGGCGAGGCCTATCTGCAGGTCGCCGACCGTACGCCGGAGCCCAGGCGGGACGTGTGACGCCGGCGTACCGAAGAAATTCGTCATCGACCCGCGCCGCATCTTCAGCACCGCTTGAGCAAGTGCTTCGATCCATTTCTTGTAACGAGTTCAGTTGCGCGCCATTCAAGAGCGGTGAGAGGTGCGCACAAACGCCGAGGGTTATGGATGAACAGTATTCTCGAGATTACCGAGCAATGCAGTGGTATCCGCTTTCAGTGCCCAGGTGATCATCATGTGTTGCATGCCATGGAGCGAAGAGGGCGGCGTTGTCTGCCGGTTGGCTGTCGTAGCGGCGGCTCAAGGTGCGCGTGTTGCACGGTGAATATCGCTGCGGGCCAATGAGCAGCCGTCATGCCCCGGCCGCTGCGCGCGCCGCCAGGGAGGTGCTGGCCTGCCGGCTGTATCCGCTGAGCGACCTCGTGATTGAGAGCCGCGCCCCGAAGCAGCCAACCAGTTTTTAAACAACAACGATAAATACAAGAGGTGCCGAAATGAAAAAAGGCGTGATGCGTCCCGGACACATCCAGCTGCGCGTCCTGGACATGGCCCAGGCCCTGGAGCACTACGTCGAGCTGCTCGGCCTGATCGAGGTCGACCGCGACGAGTGCGGCCGCGTCTACCTTAAGGGCTGGACCGAGGTCGACAAGTTCTCCGTGGTGCTGCGCGAGGCCGACGAGGCCGGTATGGACTTCATGGCCTTCAAGGTGCTCGACGAGGCCACCCTCGGCCGCCTGACCGAGGAGCTGGTGGCCTTCGGCTGCGCGGTGGATAGCATCCCGGCCGGCGAGCTGAAGGGCTGCGGCCGGCGTATCCGCTTCAGCGCGCCGACCGGCCACCGCTTCGAGCTGTTCGCCGAGAAAGAGCAGACCGGCAAGTGGGGGCTCTCCGAGGTCAACCCGGAAGCCTGGCCGCGCGGTCTCAAGGGTATCAAGGCGACCCGCTTCGACCACGCCCTGCTCTACGGCGACGAGCTGCCGGAAACCCTGCGCCTATTCACTGAGGTGCTCGGCTTCGATCTGGCCGAGCAGGTGGTCGACCCGCACGGCACGCGCATCGCCCAGTTCCTCACCTGCAGCATGAAGGCCCACGACGTGGCGTTCATCCAGCACTCCGAGAAGGGCAAGTTCCACCACGCCTCGTTCTTCCTCGAGACCTGGGACGACGTGCTGCGCGCCGCTGACCTGATCAGCATGACCAACACCTCGATCGACATCGGCCCGACCCGCCACGGCCTGACCCACGGCAAGACCATCTACTTCTTCGATCCCTCGGGCAACCGCAACGAGGTGTTCTGCGGTGGCGACTACCACTACCCGGACCACCCGCCGGTGACCTGGACCGCCGCCGAACTGGGCAAGGCGATCTTCTACCACGACCGCGAGCTCAACGAGCGCTTCCTCACCGTCCTGACCTGATTGCCCCTGCCTAACGAGATTGCATCCATGAAAGAGATCAAACACTTCATCAACGGCGAATACGTCGGTTCCGCCAGCGGCAAGCTGTTCGACAACGTCAACCCGGCCAACGGCCAGGTGATCGCCAAGATCCACGAGGCCGGCGAGGCCGAGGTCGACGCCGCGGTCAAGGCCGCGCGCGCCGCCCTGAAGGGCCCGTGGGGCCGTATGACCGTGGCCGAGCGCACCGAGATCCTCCACCGCGTCGCCGCCGGCATCACCGCGCGCTTCGACGAGTTCCTCGAGGCCGAGTGTCTGGACACCGGCAAGCCGAAATCCCTCGCCTCGCACATCGACATCCCGCGCGGCGCAGCCAACTTCTCGGTGTTCGCCGATCTGGTCAAGAACGTGCCCACCGAGGCCTTCGAGATGGCCACCCCGGACGGCACCGGCGCGCTCAACTACGGCGTGCGCCGTCCCAAGGGCGTGATCGGCGTGATCAGCCCGTGGAACCTGCCGCTGCTGCTGATGACCTGGAAGGTCGGCCCGGCGCTGGCCTGCGGCAACACCGTGGTGGTCAAGCCCTCCGAGGAAACCCCCACCACCACCGCCCTGCTCGGCGAGGTGATGAACGCCGCCGGCGTGCCGGCCGGCGTGTACAACGTGGTGCACGGCTTCGGCGGCAACTCGGCCGGCGCCTTCCTCACCGCCCACCCGGACGTCGACGCCATCACCTTCACCGGCGAGACCGGCACCGGCGAGACCATCATGCGTGCCGCCGCCAAGGGCGTGCGCCAGGTGTCGCTGGAGCTGGGCGGCAAGAACGCCGGCATCGTGTTCGCCGACTGCGACATGGACAAGGCCATCGAGGGCACCCTGCGCTCGGCCTTCGCCAACTGCGGCCAGGTGTGCCTGGGCACCGAGCGCGTGTACGTCGAGCGGTCGATCTTCGACGAGTTCGTCGCCCGCCTGAAGGCCGGCGCCGAGGCGCTGAAGATCGGCGAGCCCAACGACCCGAGCGCCAACTTCGGATCCTTGGTCAGCCACAAGCACCGCGAGAAGGTGCTCTCCTACTACCAGAAGGCGGTGGACGACGGCGCCACCGTGGTCACCGGTGGTGGCGTGCCGGAGATGCCGGCGCACCTGGCCGGCGGCGCCTGGGTACAGCCGACCATCTGGACCGGCCTGGCCGACGATTCGGCGGTGGTCACCGAGGAAATCTTCGGCCCGTGCTGCCACATCCGTCCGTTCGACACTGAAGAGGAAGCCATCGAGCTGGCCAACAGCCTGCCCTACGGCCTGGCCTCGGCGATCTGGACCGAGAACAGCTCGCGGGCGCACCGCGTCGCCGGGCAGATCGAGGCCGGCATCGTCTGGGTCAACAGCTGGTTCCTGCGCGACCTGCGCACCGCCTTCGGCGGCGCCAAGCAGTCGGGCATCGGCCGCGAAGGCGGGGTGCACTCGCTGGAGTTCTACACCGAGCTGAAGAACATCTGCGTCAAGCTCTGAGCTAGCCGTCCCAAGCCCGTAATCCGGCGGCGTCCCCCGGGGGATGTCGCCCAACAGGAAGAATTTGCATGAACCAAGAATTGATCCAGCAGCTCGGCGACGAGCTCTACCAGGCCATGCTGAGCCGCAAAACCGTGGCGCCGCTGACCAGCCGCTACGACCTGTCGATCGACGATGCCTACCAGATTTCCCTGCGCATGCTCGAGCGCCGCCTGGCCGCCGGCGAGCGCATCATCGGCAAGAAGATCGGCCTGACCAGCAAGGCCGTGCAGACCATGCTCGGCGTCAACCAGCCGGACTTCGGCTACCTGACCGATGCCATGGTGTTCAGCAGCGGCGCGGTGATGCCGATCAGCGAGCGACTGATCCAGCCCAAGGCCGAGGGCGAGATCGCCTTCATCCTCAAGAAGGACCTGATGGGCCCCGGCATCACCAACGCCGACGTGCTGGCCGCCACCGAGTGCGTGATCCCCTGCTTCGAGGTGGTCGACTCGCGCATCCAGGACTGGAAGATCAAGATCCAGGACACCGTGGCCGACAACGCCTCCTGCGGCCTGTTCATCCTCGGCGACCAGGCCGTCTCGCCGCGCCAGGTCGACCTGGTCACCTGCGGCATGGTGGTGGAGAAGAACGGCCAGCAGATCAGCACCGGCGCCGGCGCCGCCGCGCTGGGCTCACCGGTCAACTGCGTGGCCTGGCTGGCCAACACCCTCGGCCACTTCGGCATCGGCCTGAAGGCCGGCGAAGTGATCCTCTCCGGCTCGCTGGTGCCGCTGGAGCCGGTCAAGGCCGGCGACTGCATGCGCGTCGACATCGGCGGCATCGGCAGCGCCAGCGTGCGCTTCGTCTGACCGGGAGCCTGAACATGAACAAGAAACTCAAAGTCGCCATCATCGGCTCCGGCAACATCGGCACCGACCTGATGATCAAGATCCTGCGCAACGGCAAGCACCTGGAAATGGGTGCCATGGTCGGCATCGACCCGGCCTCCGACGGGCTGGCCCGTGCCGAACGCATGGGCGTAGCCACCACCCATGAGGGCGTCGAAGGTCTGACCCGCATGGAGGTGTTCAAAGACATCGACTTCGTCTTCGACGCCACCAGCGCCGGCGCCCACGTCAAGAACGACGCCTTCCTGCGCTCGCTCAAGCCGAACATCCGCCTGATCGACCTGACTCCGGCGGCCATCGGCCCGTACTGCGTGCCGGTGGTCAACCTGGAAGAGCACCTGGATGCGCTGAACGTCAACATGGTCACCTGCGGCGGCCAGGCGACCATCCCGATGGTCGCCGCGGTATCGCGCGTGGCCAAGGTGCACTACGCCGAGATCGTCGCCTCGATCGCCAGCAAGTCGGCCGGCCCGGGCACCCGCGCCAATATCGACGAGTTCACCGAGACCACCACCCAGGCCATCGAGGTGATCGGCGGCGCCGCCAAGGGCAAGGCGATCATCGTCATGAACCCGGCCGAGCCGCCGCTGATCATGCGCGACACCGTGTTCGTGCTGTCCGAAGCGGTCGACCAGGCCAAGGTGGAAGCCTCGGTCGAGGAAATGGCCCAGGCCGTGCAGGCCTACGTGCCGGGCTATCGCCTCAAGCAGAAGGTGCAGTTCGACGTGATCCCCGAGGACAAGCCGCTGACCATCCCCGGCCATGGCCAGTTCTCCGGCCTGAAGACCTCGGTGTTCCTCGAAGTCGAAGGCGCCGCCCACTACCTGCCGGCCTATGCCGGCAACCTCGACATCATGACCTCCGCCGCGCTGGCTACCGCCGAGCGCATGGCGCTGTCGATGATCAACGGCTGAGGAGACGCGCGATGACCTTCAATCCCGGCAAGAAACTTTATATCTCCGACGTCACCCTGCGCGACGGCAGCCACGCCGTGCGCCACCAGTACTCGATCCAGAACGTGCAGGACATCGCCCGTGCCCTGGACGAGGCCAAGGTCGACGCCATCGAAGTCACCCACGGTGACGGCCTGCAGGGTTCCTCCTTCAACTACGGCTTCGGCGCCCACACCGACCTGGAGTGGATCGAGGCCGCCGCCGACGTGATCCAGCATGCGCGGATCACCGTGCTGCTGCTGCCCGGCATCGGCACCGTCCATGATCTGAAAGCCGCCTACGACGCCGGCGCCCGTTCGGTGCGCGTGGCCACCCACTGCACCGAAGCGGACGTGTCGAAGCAGCACATCGAGTACGCCCGTTCGCTCGGCATGGACACCGTCGGCTTCCTGATGATGAGCCACATGATCCCCGCCGAGCAGCTGGCCGCTCAGGGCAAGCTGATGGAGAGCTACGGCGCGCAGTGCATCTACATGGCCGACTCCGGCGGCGCGATGAACATGCAGGACATCCGCGATCGCATGCGCGCCTTCAAGGCGGTGCTGAATGCCGAGACCCAGACCGGCATGCACGCCCACCACAACCTGTCGCTCGGCGTGGCCAACTCGATCACCGCGGTGGAAGAGGGCTGCGATCGCATCGACGCCAGTCTCGCCGGTATGGGCGCCGGCGCCGGCAACGCGCCGCTGGAAGTGTTCATCGCCGCCGCCGAGCGCATGGGCTGGAACCACGGCACCGACCTCTATCGCCTGATGGACGCCGCCGACGACCTGGTGCGTCCGCTGCAGGACCGTCCGGTGCGCGTCGACCGCGAAACTCTCGGCCTCGGCTACGCCGGCGTGTATTCGAGCTTCCTGCGCCACGCCGAAGTGGCCGCCGAGAAGTACGGCCTGAAGACCCTAGATATCCTCGTCGAACTGGGCCGTCGGCGCATGGTCGGCGGCCAGGAAGACATGATCGTTGATGTGGCGCTGGACCTGCTGGCCGCCCGTAAGGAGCACAACTGATGAACCGTACCCTGACCCGCGAGCAAGTGCTGGCCCTCGCCGAGCACGTCGAAGGCGCCGAGCTGAATGTCCACGACATCAGCAAGGTGACCAACGACTACCCGCAGATGACCTTTGCCGACGCCTACGACATCCAGTGGGAAATCCGTCGCCGCAAGGAAGCGCGCGGCAACAAGACCGTCGGCCTGAAGATGGGCCTGACCTCCTGGGCGAAGATGGCGCAGATGGGCGTGGAAACGCCGATCTACGGCTTCCTGTCCGACTACTTCAGCGTGCCGGATGGCGGCACCATCGACTGCTCGAAGCTGATTCACCCGAAGATCGAGGCGGAAATCTCCGTGGTCACCAAGGCGCCGCTGCGTGGCCCAGGCTGCCACATCGGCGACGTGATCGCCGCCGTCGACTACGTGATCCCCACCGTGGAAGTGATCGACTCGCGCTACGAGAACTTCAAGTTCGACCTGATCAGCGTGGTGGCCGACAACGCCTCGTCGACCCGCTACATCACCGGCGGCCAGATGGCCAACCTCGAGGACGTCGACCTGCGCACCCTCGGCGTGGTGATGGAGAAGAACGGCGAAGTGGTGGAAGTCGGCGCCGGCGCCGCGGTGCTCGGCCATCCGCTGTCCAGCGTGGCCATGCTGGCCAACCTGCTGGCCGAGCGCGGCGAGCACATTCCGGCCGGCACCTTCATCATGACCGGCGGCATCACCGCCGCGGTGTCGGTGCAGCCGGGCGACAACGTCACCGTGCGCTATCAGGGTCTGGGCAGCGTTTCCGCCCGCTTCGTCTGAGTCACCCCTTTTGCCCCGGCCATCGGCCGGGGCCTTTTTAGCGAGGAACCTTCACATGCCGATTGCCCATGTCCACATCATGGAAGGCCGCAGCGACGAGCAAAAGGAAGCGATGATCCGCGAGGTCAGCGAAGCGCTGGCGCGCACCCTCGACTCGCCGCTCGACCGCGTGCGCGTACTGATCACCGAGGTACCCAAGAGCCACTGGGGCATCGCCGGCGAGCCGGCGAGCAAGGTGCGCCGTTAACTCCTGAATCTCCC
The DNA here is from genome assembly GCF_900104805.1 of Pseudomonas oryzae. Taxonomy (NCBI): domain Bacteria; kingdom Pseudomonadati; phylum Pseudomonadota; class Gammaproteobacteria; order Pseudomonadales; family Pseudomonadaceae; genus Pseudomonas; species Pseudomonas oryzae. The sequence goes on from NZ_LT629751.1 coordinate 1,514,889, forward strand.
GTCCGCTGCAAGGCAGGTGGCCGATGGCGGGGAAGAGCAGAAGCGCGCCACCGCGCAGACGAAAGTAGTACGGCTGCCTGTGCTTTGGGATAGCCGGGGCTGGCTTCCACTCATAGCAGCCATCCGCCGGCACCAACGCCCGGCCTGTCTTCCAAGCAGACCTCCAGAACGCTCCCGTCGCCACCACCTCCTCCCTAGCATTGATCGCTGGCGGGCGAGGGCCGGCCGCCGGCCAGAAAGTAACGATAACGGATTTTATCGTCACATTTTTCCTGAGGTCGCGAGAGCGCTGCGTCCAGTCGCTGAATCATGAGCAAGATGGCCTCTTTCGGCCCAGACTGTGTAAAAACGTTGGCATCGACCTTGCTGTGATTTGATGGATTCAAATCAGCGGGGACGCCAATGAAGCGTTTTATTCAGGGAGAGCACCGAGGCCAAAGCGTGCTGCTTCCCGAAAGCCTGGATGACTACGTGGCGGACACCAACCCGGTGCGGGTGGTCGATGTTTTCGTCGATGAACTCGACCTTGGCCAGTTGGGTTTCGACGGTGTCGTCCCGGCGGAAACCGGCAGGCCTGCCTACCATCCTGCCGACCTGCTGAAGATCTACATCTACGGCTACCTCAATCGCATCCAGTCCAGTCGCCGTCTTGAACGCGAGGCTCAGCGCAACGTTGAGTTGATGTGGCTGATCGGACGTTTGATGCCGGACTTCAAGACCATCGCTAACTTCCGCAAGGATAACGGCAAGGCAATCCGCGGCGTCTGTCGGCAGTTCGTGGTGCTGTGCCAGCAGCTTGGCCTGTTCTCGGAAGCGCTGGTGGCCATCGATGGCAGCAAGTTCAAGGCGGTCAACAACCGCGACCGCAACTTCACCAGCGCCAAGCTGCAGCGGCGAATGGAGGAGATCGAGTCCAGCATCAACCGCTACCTGACGGCACTGGATACCGCTGATCGCCAGGAACCTGCCGTGGCGCAGGTCAAAGCCGAACGCCTCCACGACAAGATCGCGACCTTGAAAACTAAGCTGCAGGAGCTCAAGGAAATCGAGGTTCGGCTCAACGAAACACCGGATAAACAGATCTCCCTGACCGATCCCGATGCCCGCTCAATGAAGACCCGGGGTAGCGGCGTGGTCGGCTACAACGTGCAGGCGGCGGTCGACACGACGCACCACTTGGTCGTGACCCACGAGGTCACGAACGATGGAGCTGATCGAGACCAGCTAAGTACCATGGCCAAGCAGGCGCGAGAGGCCATGGGCGTCAAGAAACTCTCGGCGGTCGCCGACAGAGGGTATTTCAAAGGTGAAGAAATCCTGGCGTGCCATGAGGCTGGAATCACCGTTTTCGTGCCCAAGGCGCTGACCTCGGGAGCTACAGCGGCGGGTCGCTTCGGCAAAGGTGATTTCATCTATGACGCAGCAAAGAACGAGTACCGATGCCCTGCTGGACAAAGCCTGATCTGGCGATACTCAAGCGTCGAGAAAGGGCTGAAGCTGCACCGTTACTGGAGCTCGCACTGCCAAGGTTGTGCGTTGAAAGAGCACTGTACGCCTAGCTCAGAGCGCCGAGTGAGCCGCTGGGAGCATGAGGCAGTGCTCGAGGCGATGCAGAGTCGCCTGGATCAAGCGCCCGAGATGATGCGGATCCGCCGTCAGACGGTCGAGCACCCGTTCGGCACGCTGAAGTCTTGGATGGGTGCCACCCATTTCCTCACCAGGACGCTCGAACGGGTGAGTACCGAGATGAGCCTGCATGTGCTCGCCTACAATCTCAAACGTGTGTTGCGCTTGCTGGGCAGCGATGCCTTGATGGCACCGATGAAGGCCTGAGGCCTGTTTTGCGACTCTTGCCGCCCTCCAGCAGGCGCGCCGAAGCCGAAAGTGCCATAACAACCAAAATCACCGAATGCGCCTGATTGGGCCTCCGAGGGCCTCCTGGGCACTGAGAAAATCCCCGGAAGTTGATGGCCATCGCTTGCTGCGTTTTTACACGGTCTGGGCCAAGAGCGGTCATCGAGTGCGTATGAAACCCGGGGCGATTCACAGGGTTGTCGGTCATGAAGACCGATATCTAGCTTCGCTCAACGAGATCGATAAGGCGCAAATAACGTGGATCTGATGTCAGGTCAGGTTCGGTTTCCGCAATCAGTGCTAGCACCTTAGGTAACTCGTACGGCGGACGGGTGAGGACCTGAGGTGTAGCTCTGTTCATCAAATCCAGCGTCGCTTCAGGGAATTGAGCGGTTATCGGCTTTTCATCACTGATCTCTCGGGTGAACCGGTAGAACGGATGGTCATTTGTCTCCACTGGCACCAAGAACTTCTTCACCGCTTCGTAGACGGCCGGGAAGCTATCGCCGGTGTCATCAAGCAGGCCGATCCACGCCCTCATCGATGCAGAGGTCCTGTATCGGCGTTCTCTCGGCCAGTCCTCGTTGATTAAGGGGATGACGTGTTTGGCCCAGCCGCTCTCGTTTTTCTGTCCAACCTGGCCCAACCAGGAAATGAACCGGTTCCGAGTATCGTCAGACATCGCTCGAAAGATCGAGCGCATTTCGCCTCGTGAAAGGCCGCTCGGTTCATTCGGGTGAAACATCCGCAAGAAGCCTAGCCATTGGGCGGCTACCGCTGAGAGGTTGCGATCCCAAGAAAATCCTTCGACCCACGGGAAGAGGTCCAGCAGGAGCGGTTTGATGATCTCTGTCAACGGCTGTGAAGGCACTTGCTCGCTATGAAGAAACCCGTTCCATGCTGGTTCCGAAGCTGGATGCTCGAACGCCAACATTGGAGTAAGGCGTTTCTGAGTCCAGCCGGGATCTACAAACATGAGCCAGTTCAGATTTCTGCTCGCTATCGACACGGCATGATCCGAACCCTCACCTGGTGCCGCAAAGAGGCGTTCGACACGAGACTTGATGTGCTCTGGGATTAGTGAATAGGCCTCCTGTTTCTCTCCGGGCACTGCATGAAAAAGGGCGTCAGCACACATTCCGATTGGGCCGTTGATCGCATGGGAAAATGTGCGCCGGGACCGTTGAATGACTTTTCCACCTTGGCGGACTTCGCCTAGACCGCTTTTAGCTGCCTCTACTCCTCCGCTCAGGATGCCATCTACGATGTAATCGTAGACTGCCAAGCCGAGATCATAATCAAACTCAAGGAACGCAACCAAGTTCTGTCTGAGCCATCTGCCAAAGGTATGGCCAAGTTTGGCGATAACCACATGTGGAAGTCGCGCTACTCGGTTCAGGAATACCCGTCTCAGCCTAGGCGTGATGTCTGCGGGAAGTTCATTGATCATGGACGACCAGAACGCCTCAGGGTAGTCTCCCGCCCTTCCTGCAATCGTCAGCGCAGACAACGCCTTTCGCGGATTGGCTTTCACCAAACCAGTGAAGGGCCGCTTCTCGGTGAAGCTGCCGAATTCGCGCTTAAGATCTCCTTTCGCCTTGGAGATTACCTCATTCACAGGGAGATCCATAAGCTCGTCGGGCGTCTCGTCCGTACCGACCCAGCCCCCTTGTGAGCCCCCTTTGCTCACCGCCGCGACCGCCAAACCGTCGCTCCATCCAGGAATGCCTCTGATCATCTCAGCAAGCTTTTCACTGCGATCTGCCGTCAGCTCACAACCCTGTAGTTCGAGATACCGAGCGTATCTGGCGGCGAACTTATCCCGCAACCAATGAAACTCCTCGTCAGGCCAGTGGGAAAGCTGATCGGGGCCCGTCAAGATGCGGTCGGCGAGTTGATTCCGGCTCTCCTGAGAGAACTCCCTCCATCGGTCCACCAATAGGAAAAGAAGCTCTCGGACCACGTCGACGCTCCAGAATGTCTCCTGATCTAAAGACAAAACTTCTTTGGCTACATGGTCGGCCTCGAAGGCATCTACTTTGCTGTACGCATACAGCTTGAGTTTCCGGAAGAAGAAACGTTCTGTCGCAGGCCAGGTCATTGCGTGTGCATTCGCAAGTTCTGGCCACTTGGCAGCCATTCGGTCAAAAAGTTGGACGAACCAAGTCACGATCTCCCCGGGGTTCGAGATGTGTTCTCTGCCATCGACCTCGCGGTCGGGATAGCAGGTCGGTTTCTGGAAGTAGACAGCCTCGATATCCTCCAGGAGCCCTGAGGCTACGTTTAGCTGTTCCTCTAGGATGCCAAATACGTATTGCAACTGATCGTCGGGGACATCTAAATCTTCGTTGTGTCGTTCAAGGATCATGACTTCGAACTGGCCTAGCTCGCCGAGATAAATTTTCTCCCAGGGTACGCACGGCGGCCTGGATTGCCCCAAGCCATACGGTAGTTTGATCTCCAATCTCGGCGTTGCAACCCTCCGGAACTCTCGTAGGACACTAGCCGTCCAACCCTCTGCATTGATCCGGCTCTTCAAGTCGAACCAGTCGCCATTCCACTGACGATTGCGAGGGTCTCGATGATATTCGAGGATCAAGTTCCAGATATGACGGGCACGCTCATGGAGAGTCTTCGAATGCTCCATTTGCCACTCGATTTGTTGTAGCAGTCGCGGATGCAGTCCGTTCTGCCGAATGGCCCACCAGGCCAGCACGGGGCTGTCGATGGACTTGCTAGCCCAAGTAGTGAGATGCCAGAGCCTTTTCGGAAGCGCCTCGAAGCCGACGGCTTGTTGTCCACCCAACCGATGAAACTCATGTGGATTATCGTCTTCATCGCGCCAGACAAGGAGATTTTCATTGCTGACACCCTGCCTGCGATCATCCTCAGAGATATCCACCATATCGTCATCGAGTCCATAAGCGGCCCCGGGATCGAAGACCTCTGCATCGTCGCCATAACCGCGGCTTTCTTTGGCTGACCGGACATTCGCGTCCATGACACACACCCATTCCGGATGAGGTGCCGGATCAGCCTCCGAGAACAATCTCGCCCCCTGCACTGTACGAAGGACATGAGCAACTTGGCCACGCTCATGAGGGGCCAGATCTTTCGGGTCCTGCTGGCTTTTAGCGATTATGGATGCACGCCACCTGCGCGGATCATCGGCCCGATCTGCCCAAGCCTCCATGCTCCTCCATAATTCCGGATGATCGGAATAGGCTATGGCTGTGACACCTCGGTCACGCCACTTGGCTTCAATCTCCTCAGGAAGCCCACGGTCAAAGGCATAAAGTCTAGACCGGTCATACTGGCCGTCATGGTTAAGGCCCTGAAGAAGATATTTGACTGGTGGGTCTTCTGCCTTATAGCCGACTAAAACGACGGTATATCGTTCGAGCAGATGCCTGATGAAGTTGGTGGCCCATCCTTCTGAGAGGTAGGCACGTCCGAAGTCCGCGCTGCTCAGCACGTAGGGATGACTTTCAGAGGCTACTTCTACCAGCCGCCCGTGTAGATACGTGACCCCCTCTATCTTCGATCCGAAGTTCAGGTCGGGGAAAGCAGGCGGCACGTGCCGGACCAGCTTCTTTTCCTCCTGCCCTACCTCGAACAATCGGTCGAAGTTCGTCGTGACAATCTGCGGCACGCCGCTCTGGCTCGAAGAAATCCGCTTGATCAGACCGTGCTCACGTCCAAAATCTTTAATTTTCAGGGGAGCGCTCAGCCGCTCTGTGACCAGAGCGTTAACTTCATCCTTGCCATATTCGAGGTGGAGGAGGTTGAAGATTTGGTCGAGTGGGACATTCGCTGCAGATTGATCGTCCAGCCATGGCAGAAACGCAGCCATGATTTCTGAATCGGCTGGCGGGTCAAAGAAGTCTATGACGTACTGAGTGAGGCCGACAAAGGTCGGCATTCCAGATGGCAACGAAACTCCGGCTCCGCACAGAAACACGACGCGACCAGCATCACAGCGCTCCAGGAGGATATCCGGTATGGAGGGACCATCGGGATGGAATCTCATGCAAGTAGCTCTCGTCCATGGCCATTATCTGACCCCGAAGTGTATCAGCAAGCACAAATTGGACTTGAGCACTCTACTCACTGAGGCTGGTCGCTGGTGGCTTGCTCGAGACGTCGTAGGTGACGCGGGGCGAGTCGCCAGCGGGCGGCTCAGACGTGGCTGACGGTCGTGCGGGGATATTGGCGAGAGGCAGTTATGGGTCGATTCTGTTGAAAAAGTAGCTGTTTCCCTATGCCGTCGGCAGAATTGCTCTGTCAGCGAGCGCGGGGGCGAACAGCATGATGGGACAGTTACCGGGAGGGCAGCAGCGTCTGTTCTACTCGTTCAATCTGGAAGATCACGTCCCGGCCCAACACCTCCTGCGCAGCATCGACCAGTGCCTGGATCTCAGTGACCTGCGCGCCTACCTGGCGGATTTCTATAGCCCCATCGGGCGCCCCTCGATTGACCCGGAATTGATGGTGCGCATGCTGGTCGTCGGCTACTGCTATGGCATCCGTTCCGAGCGGCGATTGTGCGAAGAGGTGCATCTAAATCTGGCCTATCGCTGGTTCTGCCGGCTGGGCCTGGAAGACGAAGTACCCAATCACTCGACCTTCTCAAAGAATCGCCACGGCCGTTTCCGTGACAGCGACTTGTTCCGCTGGTTGTTCAATGAGGTGCTGCGACGCTGCATGGCGGCCGGCCTGGTCAAGGGTGAAGGTTTCGCCGTCGACGCCAGCATCATCAAGGCGGATGCCAGCCGGCAACGTGGGGTGGCGGGAGATGAAGTCGATTGGCGTGATCCAGCGCTCAGCAACCGCGCCGTGCGCGAGTACCTCGAAGCCCTTGATGAAGAGGCGCTGGCTGAAGCTCTTCCCAAGAAAATTTCGCTCACCGATCCGCAGTCCCGTTGGACAGCAGCGCCAGGCGGCCCGGCTTACTTTGCCTACTCCACGAATTACCTGATCGACACTGAGCACGGAGTGATCATGGATGTGGAAGCTACCCCGGCGCACCGTACCGCCGAAGTTGATTCGACCAGGACGATGGTCGAGCGTGTAGAGGCGCAGTTCGAGCTCACGCCAGAGCGCCTCATTGGCGATACCGCTTATGGCACTGCCCCGATGCTGGCCTGGATGGTCGAAGAGAAGGGCATCGAGCCGCACGTGCCGGTGTGGGACAAGACCGAGCGCAAGGACGACAGCCTCTCCAGTAACGACTTCCACTGGAATCAGGAGGCCAATGAATACCGCTGCCCAGCCGGCAAACCGCTACGCAGTGAGTGGCGCGCCTTCACCCAGAAAAGGTCGCGGGTGACCAAGGCCAACACCATCATCTACCGCTCCAGCCAAACCGACTGCGCCACATGTCCGCTGAAAGCGAAGTGCTGCCCCAACACACCGAACCGGAAGATGGTCCGCAGCATCCATGAGGCTGCCCGCGACGTAGCTCGACGCATCGCCAAGACACCGGAATACCTCGTCTCTCGCTGCGAACGGAAGAAGGTGGAAATGCTTTTCGCCCACCTCAAACGGATAATGAAACTCGACCGTTTACGACTGCGTGGCCTGACGGGTGCGACTGACGAATTCACCTTGGCCGCGACCGTGCAAAACCTGCGACGCATGGCCAAGCTCCTGCCTCACGGACCACCGATCACGGGATAGGTACGCCTGCGGCGAGCAGAAACCCTCGAATTAACCCTCAAACCTGAGCAAGGACGCTCAGTGAAACGCCGAAAGGCAACTTGAAGTGGCTTACAGCCACTTCGACAGCAGGCACACCTGGCCGGCTGGCTGCCGATGAAGCTACTTTTTCAACAGAATCGGCCGGTTGCAGCCGTCCGTGACCGGTAGCCTTCGACCCAAAGCGCTGTCACTGTTGTCGCTTGAAAGGGGGCTAAGCCGTCCCGTGCCGGCTGGCACCCAGGAGGCTGCGCCTGAGCCAGCTTCCGGAAGCTGATCAGGTCTGTGGCTACCCTCGCTGGTTATACTCGTGGTCCACACTTCAATCTGGACCGAAGCATGAACAAATCCGAACTGATCGCCGCCATCGCGGCATCCGCTGACCTGCCGAAGACCACGGCGACCGCTGCCTTGGACGCGTTCATGGCCGCGATCACCGGCGCCCTGCAGCAGGGCGAGAGCGTCACCCTAGTAGGCTTCGGCACCTTCGAGGTGAAGCGGCGGGCCGCACGTGAAGGCCGAAACCCCCAGACCGGGGCGACAGTGCAGATCGCCGCCGCCAAGGTGCCGGGCTTCAAGCCGGGCAAGGGCCTGAAAGGCGCCCTTAACTGATCGAAGCGGGGCGATTCTCTCGGACGACATCACGAGCACCTGATCAGAGGTACCCCTAAATGTGTAGCGCCTGGCAGGCACCACTGCGTCAGGCGCCGTCAACGAGTTCGCGGCTAGCGGCGCGTCGAGCTGGCCAGCTCACCGCCAATGCCGAAGTGCCCCTTCGGCATCTCGTTGATCATCACACGCACATTGGTGATAGGAGCACCCAGTGAGCGCGAGATTGCTTCGCTGACTTCACGGATCATCGTTTCCTTTTGCTCCCCGCTGCGGCCTTCGAGGATATGGATCTGGACAATCGGCATGTAATGATTCCTCGGTAAGAAAGCCCCGGCCAGAGGCAGGGGCGAAAGGGGCGCTCAGACGAGGCGGGTGGTTAAGCTGCTGGTCATGATGACGGTACCGGTCGGGTGGTGCTCACCGTGTTCGGCCAGGGCCAGCACCTGTTCGCTGGTCAGGGTACGGTTCATGCAGTCACCTTCTGGGTCTGGCGGGCCTTGGCCATGTCGAGGGCCAGGTCTTCGATCATGTCCTCCTGACCACCGACGGTACCGCGGCGGCCGAGTTCTACGAGGATGTCGCGGGCCGGCACGCCGTACTTCTTCTCGGCGCGCTGGGCGAACAGCAGGAACGAGCTGTACACGCCGGCGTAGCCCAGGGTCAGGGCATCGCGGTCGACGCGGATCGGCTGGTCCATCAGCGGCACCACCAGGTCCTCGGCAACGTCCATGATCTTGTACAGGTCGATGCCGGTTTCGGCGCCCATGCGCGCCAGTACGGCGCACAGCACTTCCAGCGGGGTGTTGCCGGCGCCGGCGCCGAGGCCTGCCACCGAGCCGTCGATGCGCACCGCACCGGCCTCGATGGCGGCCAGCGAGTTGGCGATGGCCATGCCCATGTTGTGGTGGCCGTGGAAGCCGACCTGGGTGGCCGGGTTCAGTTCGGCGCGCAGCAGGCCGATCTTCTCGCTGACTTCGTCGGGCAGCATGTAGCCGGCCGAGTCGGTGCAGTAGATGCAGTTGGCACCGTAGCTTTCCATCAGGCGGGCCTGCTCGAGGATCTTCTCGGCGCTGGCCATGTGGCCCATCATCAGGAAGCCGAAGGTGTCGACGCCCATCTTGGCGGCCATGCCGATGTGTTGCTCGGAGACGTCGGCCTCGGTGCAGTGGGTGGCGACGCGGATGGTCGACACGCCGCAGTCCACCGCCATCTTCAGGTGGTCGACGGTGCCGATGCCCGGCAGCAGCAGGGCGGAGACCTTGGCCTGCTTGAGCTGCGGGATCACCGCGCTCAGGTATTCCTCGTCGCTGTGCGCCGGGAAGCCGTAGTTGATCGAGCGACCGCCGAGGCCGTCGCCGTGGGTGATCTCGATCAGCGGCATGCCGGCGGCGTCGAGGCCCTTGGCCACGGCAACCATCTGCTCGAGGCTGATCTGGTGGCGCTTGGCGTGCATGCCGTCGCGCAGGCTCATGTCGTGCAGGGTGACTTGCTTGCCTTGCAGATTCATCGTGTCTCTCCTCAGGCCAGGGCTGCTTCGCGGCGCGGCAGGGCGATGGTGCCGGCGGCGATTTCCTCGGCGAACATCTCGGCGGTGCGCAGACCGGCGGCGGTCATGATGTCCAGGTTGCCGGCGTACTTGGGCAGGTAGTCGCCCAGGCCCTCGACCTCCATGAAGATCGACACGCGGTTGCCGTCGAACACCGGGCCGTTCTTCAGGCGGTAGCCCGGCACGTACTTCTGCACCTCGGCGAGCATGGCGTGCACCGACGCGGTGATGGCGTCGCGGTCCGGCTCGCTCTCGGTCAGGCAGTGGATGGTGTCGCGCATCATCAGCGGCGGCTCGGCCGGGTTGATGACGATGATCGCCTTGCCTTCCTTGGCGCCGCCGACCTTCTCGATGGCGCCGGCGGTGGTGCGGGTGAACTCGTCGATGTTCTTGCGGGTGCCCGGGCCGACCGAACGCGACGACACGGTGGCGACGATCTCGCCGTAGATCACCGGCTGCACGCGCGATACCGCGGCGACCATCGGGATGGTGGCCTGGCCGCCGCAGGTGACCATGTTGACGTTCATTTCCAGCTTGCCGACGTGTTCCTTGAGGTTCACCGGCGGCACGCAGAACGGGCCGATGGCGGCCGGGGTCAGGTCGATCATCAGCACGCCCAGCTCGTTGAGCTTGCGGCTGTTCTCGGCGTGGGCGTAGGCCGAGGTGGCGTCGAAGGCGACGCGGATGTCGTCGTCGATAACGTGCGGCAGCAGGCCGTCGACGCCCTCGGCGGTGGTCTTCAGGCCGAATTCGCGGGCGCGCTTGAGGCCGTCGGACTCGGGGTCGATGCCGACCATCCATACCGGCTCGATCCACTCCGAGCGCAGCATCTTCATCACCAGGTCGGTGCCGATGTTGCCCGGGCCGATGATCGCCGCTTTCAGTTTCTTGCTCATGGGAATGTTCCCTTTATTGTTCTGGTCAGACGAAGCGCACGCTGGCGCTGCCGATGTCGACGCGCTGAAGTCGCCGGCACCAGCGGCACCAGGGAGCCGAAGTGGCCGGGGGTGTGCTCGCCGGACGCCATGCGGCGCTCGAGCATGTGCAGGGAGATCTGTTATGCGTCGTAGATGGACAGATCAAAACGGCTGGTCAACGGCTCCATGGCTTCGCGGTTCAGCATGGCGAGGTAGAGCTCATCACCGAGCCGCTGGATCAGCTCCTGGTTCATGCGCGGTTATGCTGTTGAGCAGCAGCAGCCGCGTCGGCCTCGGCGAGGAAGTCCTCGACCAGACGCGCGAAACGGCCGGCATGTTCAATCTGGGTCCAGTGACCGCACTGGCCGAAGACGTGTAGCTGGCTGCGTGGCAGCCACTGGGCGAGGGTCAGCGAAGCTTCCAGCGGGATAATGCGGTCCTCGCGGCCGTGGATAACCAGGGCCTCGTGGGGCAGGGCGCGGATGTCGGCCTCGTCGCTGGCCAGGTCGTCAACGCCTTTCTGGCGCGGCGCCGGGAACATGGCAGCGAACGACTCCTGGAAGCCCGGACGGATGCTGGCCTGGTAGCGCAGCTCGGCCAGCTCATCGTTGACCAGGTTGCGGTCGTAGGCGAACAGGTCGAGCAGCTCGCGCATGTTGGCCAGCGACGGGGTGTATCCCCAGGCGGTGTCCAGGCCCGCGGTGATCGGGAAGGACACACCGACGCTGCCCATCAGCACCAGCCGGCGCACGCGCTCGGGATGGCGGATGGCCAGCGCCAGCGCCAGGCCGCCGCCAAACGAGTTGCCGACGATGTCGGCCTGGGCGATACCGAGGGCGTCGAGCACGCCGATGGCATGTTCTACCCAGCGCTGCTGGCTGTACTGCGCATCGGCCGGACGCTCGCTGTAGCCGAAACCGAGCATGTCCGGGGCGATTACCCGACGGTGCTGCGCCAGCAGCGGGATGATCCCGCGCCAGTTGGCCCAGGCGGTCACGCCGGGGCCCGAGCCGTGGATGAGCAGGACCGGCGCACCTTCGCCTTGGTCATGCAGGTTGGTGCGGTAGCCGGCGGCAACGATCTCGCGGCCGATTTCCGGGCTTGTTACGAGTTGGGTCATGACTACCTCAGAGTTTTGACGCAGATGTTCTTCAGCTCGGTGTAGAGCGCCAGCGAGTGCACCCCGCCTTCGCGGCCGATGCCCGACCTCTTGGCGCCGCCGAAGGCGGTGCGCAGGTCGCGCATGAACCAGCTGGTGCCCCAGACTATGCTGACCTCGAGCTGCCCGAGCTGACGTATTCGCTGTTGATGAAGTGCTTGATCTCTTTTATGAGCACACTCTCGTTAGACCGTGGCAGTCAGGTCAAAACGGTGAGGAAGCGCTCGTTGAGCTGGCGGTCGTGGTAGAAGATCGCCTTGCCCAGTTGGTCAGTGGTCCAGGTCACCGGTGGGTGATCCGAGTAGTGGTAGTCACCGCCGCAGAACACCTCGTTACGGTTGCCGGACGGGTCGAAGAAGTAGATGGTCTTGCCGTGTGTCAGGCCGTGACGGGTTGGGCCGATGTCGATGGAGGTATCTGTCATCGAGATCAAGTCGGCGGCGCGCAGCACGCCGTCCCACGTCTCCAAGAAGAACGAGACATGGTGCAGCTTGCCCTTCTCAGCGTGCTGGATGAACGCCACGTCATGAGCCTTCATGCTGCAAGTGAAAAACTGGGCGATGCGGTTGCCGTGCGGGTCTACCACCTGCTCGGCCAGATCGAAGCCGAGCACCTCGGTGAACAGGCGCAGGGTTTCCGGCAGCTCGTCGCCATACATGAGCGCATGATCGAAGCGCATCGCCCGCATGCCCTTGAGGCCACGCGGCCAGGCTTCCGGGTTGATCTCGGCGAGCCCCCACTTGCCAGTCTGCTCCTTCTCGGCGAACAGCTCGAAGCGGTGGCCGGACGGTGCGCTGAAGCGGATACGGCGGCCACAGCCCTTCAGCTCACCGGCAGGGATACTCTCCACCGGGCAGCCGAATGCCACGAGATCCTCGGTCAACTGCCCGAGGGCGGCTTCGTTGATAACCTTGAAACCCATGAAGTCCATGCCGGCCTCATCGGCTTCGCGCAGTACCAGCGAGAATTTGTCGACCTCGCTCCACGCCTTGAGGTAGACGCGGCCGCTCTCGTCGCGGTCGACCTCGATCAGGCCCAGAAGCTCGACGTAGTGTTCCAAGGCCTTGGCCATGTCCAGTACGCGCACTTGGATGTGGCCGGGGCGCATTACACCTTTGTTCATCTCGACACCTCTGTTGTCTTTTTTGTTGGGTCTAAAACATCATGGATCCGACTTCGGATCCTGGACTTTGCTAGCCCGGATTGCTCCCGGAAACGACTGTTTCCGGATGGCGCTCTATAGCCAGGTCGCTACGTGGGTAGAGTCGGCAGGCCAGCACCCGGCCCTGCGCGCGGATTTCTGGCGGTACGTGTCGAGCGCTCATGCGGCCGCAGTCGAACTCACCGCGGACCACCCGCACCAGGCACAACCCACATCCGCCGCCGCGGCAACCGACCGGCACGCAGTGATGGTGCTGCTGCTCCATGGCCGCCAGCACCGACTGCTCTGTATCGCACTCGAAATGGCTACCGCTGCATACTTCGGTGACATGAAAGGACTGTCCCATGGCTCACCTCAGATGCGCTTGAACAGCGCGGAACGGGTGCTATCGGCATTGCCGTCGGCGGCAGTGAAGAAACGCTCCATGAAGATGTCGCGCTCGAATAGCCTGCCCTGCATCAACGTGGTAATGGCTGCGTCGATCATCGGCGGCGGGCCGCACAGGTAGGCCTTGTGTCCGCTGAAGCGGCCGTCGAAATGCGCCTTGGCAGCGTCGTGGACAAAGCCCTTGAAGCCCTTCCAGTTGTCGTCCTCGGCCGCCTGGTTGAGCGCTGGCACATAGGTGAAATTGGCGTGTTCGGCGGCCAGGTGCTCGAACAGCTCGTGGTTGTACAGCTCAGCGACATTGCGCGCGCCCTGGAACAGAGTGATCTGACGGGTGTCGCCGCGTGCCAGCAGGTCGAGGATCATCGACTGCGGGCTGGATAGCCCTGAACCGCCGGCGATGAAGATCAGGTCGCCGGCCTGAGAGTCGCGCACGAAGAACTGGCCGTAGGGGCCGGACAGCTTCGCCGTGTCACCCACCTTGAGCTGCTGGTGGATGAAGCTGGTGGCCGCGCCGCCCTCAATCAGACGGATGTGCAGCTCCACCTCGTCGGCCTTGCTCGGCGGATTGGCCAGCGAGAAGGCGCGGCTGCCATCGATACCGGGCAGCTCGAGGTTGACGTACTGGCCGGCCTGGAAGGCCATCGGCCGGTCGAGCTTTAGGTGCAGCCCCTTGATGGTCGGAGACAAGTCGACGATGGCACTGACCGTGGCCGTGAAGTCGTCCACCGGGTGACCGGCGAAGTCCGGATCTACATCAATTTCAGCCTCGATGGTCACGTCACTCTGCACGGTGGCGCAGCACGCCAGCACCTTGCCCTCGTCGCGCTCGACGTCCATCAGGGCGAAGGGCGAGGCAGCGCCGATCTCGACCTCGCCGTCGAGTACCTGGACCTTGCAGGTGGCACAGGTGCCATGGCCACAGGCGAAGGGCAGCCAGACGCCCTGGCGCAGGGCGGCCTGCAAGATGGTCTGGCCGTCCTCGACCGCGATCACGTCGCCGGTCGGTTCGATGGTGACTTGGTAGCTCATGGCAAAACCCTCAGCTGCAGGAACCGGCAATACCGTTCAGACCGGGTGTATCAAGACGCAGCATGTCCTTATGGCGCAGCCCGTTGGCTTCCAGGCTGGTGGCGAGGTCGGGCTGGAACGGTTCGTCGTTCAGGTACCAGATGGCGCTGCTCAGATCGGCGCGGGCGCTGTCGGGGTGGGCGGCGATGGCCGGCCGCAGTACCTGCTCGATGAGCTCGGCGAAGGTTTGCGCCGGCGCCACCAGCAGGGCGAAGGGCGCGCAGTACATCAGGTGGCGGTCCCAGCTGACGTAGAGCAGTTGCTGGCCGTGGAAGTTTTCCTGCAGGTCTAGCGGGCGGAAGCTGTATTCGCCGATGGATTTGACGGTCATTTCGTGTCCCTCTTTTCTCTTGTTCTTGGAGGCAGGAATAGGGCGTTTGGAGGAGAACATGCGGGGTGGTTGGCCACCCCGCAGCGTTGCGTCAGCCGGCCTTGGGCAGCTTATCGGCGGCGGGTTTCTCGCCTTTCCACTCCTGCCAGCGGCGGTGATCCCGCGAGCCGAGATACTCGAAGTTGTCCTCGCCGATGTTGATGTTGTAGTAGTCGCGCACCACCGACTCGATGTCGGCGCCACCGCAGTTGCCTTGGTATATCTGGTGCGTCGGCATCCAGGCCTGCACGTACTTCTCCGGCTCGTTCTTGAAGATGTCGCAGCAGCCATCCGAACAGAAGTGGTAGCGCTCGCCCTCGTGCACATGGCTGCGATGGCTGAGGCGTGTCGGATCGCCCGGCTCGGTGAAGATGGCCGGGATCTGGCACACCTGGCACAGTTGCGGCAGGGTGTTGTTGTAGAAGCGCTCGCCCTTTTCCTGCTGCTCGCGCCAGAAGGTGAAACGCGCGCGGTAGTACTTGTCGAAGGTTTCCGGGTACTTGGCCGACAGCCAGTCCATCTCCTCGTCGCTGGGCATCCAGGTATGGAAGTTGGTCGCCTGGCTGTACTGGTAGAGGGCGGCCCAGATCTGGTGGGTGATATGTTGCTTCGCCTCCGGGCACTGCTCGACGTACTTGGGGGGACGGATGCCGTAGCGGGCCAAATCCTTGAACAGTGCGCCGCCAGCTTGCTCGAAGTACACCTCCCAGGCCTCGGCCCAGGACATCACCTTATTCGGCAGCATGTAGTCCATCATCATGCCGACCAGACTCAGCAGGCGGTTGCCGCGCCAGAACCACTTGTCGATCCAGCCCTGGACAATTGGCAAGTTGTCCTCATGCTGCTCGAGGATGAATTTGATCACCTCGAGGCCTAGGGTCATGTGCCGCGCCTCATCGGACTGGGCCGAAAAGCCGAAGGTGACTGTGGCCATGTCGCCGTTGTAGGCCGCGCCGGACATGAACGGCACGAACAGCAGGTTGGTCAGCACGTACTCGAAAGAGAACGAGATCGCAGTGAGGAACTCGAAGGGCCCCGCAGCGCGTGCGTCGTCGAAGAACGACTTGGGCACTGAGAGGTACCACACGCGGTCGTGCATGTGAGAGAAGTCATGCAGGCCGTCGAAGTGCTTGTTGTAGTGACTCATCGCGTGCACTTGGGTCTGCACGTGACGCAGTTCGTCGATCGCCTGCATCTGGCAGGCGACGCGTGCTCCGCTGCCGCTGAAGTGCCGACCGACCCGGGCAAAGCCCTGGTATGCCCCGTACTCACAGGGGCTGATGCCGCTGATGAATAGTTTCAGCGCGTTGACATAGCGCGCGTCGGAGATGCTCTGCTGACCATTGTTCTGGGCGAAGGCGTCGAGGATCGCGTAGAGCTTCTTCTCCTTCTCCGCCTGGTACTTCCAATAGGCGTCCATGGTCAAGCGGAAGGGGTCCTCCCACTTGTCCCAGTCGGTGATCTTGATGCCCTCGAACTGTTCGAAGGGGAAGATGTCCTCTTTCTTCTGGTAGCTGGGCTCCCAGTCGAGGTCGCGGGTCAGATAGCGGTACTTGTCTTTCAGGCCGAGCTTTTTCTTGTTGTTGGTGGTCATCTCGCGGCTCCCAATCAGTTTTTCCACTCGAGGACGAAACGCTCCTCGTCTTCATCGACGTTGCCGCCGATGGTGATTACATCCACCAGCATCTCCTGGACGTCCCAGGTGCGACCGAACTTCTCCTCCATGGTGTCGCGGCGGATCTCCAGACGGTTTTCCGCCTCGATGCGGATCAGCGCCGGCTGATGCAGCACCTTGGCCTGAGGGTTGTCCTCGACGATGCCTTCCACCAGGTAGCGGGCGTTGTCGTTGTCCTGCAGGACGATAAAAACCAGTGACATGTCTGCGTACCTTCAGTCAGTTGAACAGGCCGAGTTTCTTCAAGCGTGCAGCGAAGTCCTGCTGCACGCCCGCCAAGGCTTCATGGCCAGGGCCAACCTTGGCCAGCGGTGCCAGCGCCTCAATGACGCGCCCCTGCCAGTGATCAATCCAGGCTTCGATCTGCTCCCGGTTCTCGGTGCGCTCGGCGGTCACGGTCTTGACCATGGCGTCGACCCAGCGAGTGGTTTCGGCGTACCAATTGCGCATGAACTCGGTGAGCATGCCGACGTCGCCGGCGCCTTCTGCGCTCAGGGTCTCGTCGAGCTTTTGATAGATAAGTGGGAACAACAGTCCGTCGCTGACCAGGTTCTGTAGCAGGCTCAGCTCAAACCAGTCCTTGACTACTAGGCTGTCCTCGACCAGGCGGCGCAGGCCCTGCCACTCCGGGGCGTGCATCCACTGCTGCTTGGCAGCGTCGAGGGATTCGCCGGTGCCACCGTCGAGCATCAAGCCTATGCGCGACAGGTACTGGGCGATGCCCAGACGGTCCATGGCATGGAACATATGCTGTTGAGTGACTGTGGTAGCGAAACCGTCGGCGGCGATGCTGCTGTTGTTCATGTTGGCGCCCAACTCTGCGTGGCGCAGAGGGAGCAGCAGGCGGGCTACGCGCTCGCGCTGCTCGTTACTCAGGCGGCCCAGCAGGTCGCGTTTCTCGCAGAAGGCGAAGTCGTGCTCAGTGGTTTCCTGCATACGTGCACGGGTCTGCACATAGGCGCCGTAGTAGAACTGGCGCGGATCGACGACCGCATACCAGTCGTTCATGCGGATGCAGGTACGGGTTGGATCGTTGAGAAGCTTGTCTGGCTGCCACTGCGGACGGTAGTGGAAGTTGACCTTGGGCTCGAGGTCGAAGCTGGCTTCCTGATAGCGGCTGGCGGGCTTATCACCGAAGCGACGGCGAGTGTGGCTGAAGGTTTGGCGGATAGGTTCCACCGCGTGCGTTTTGATTTCAATGTTCATGTCGACCGTACCGTGTTGTTTTTGTGTGCGGTTGCGCGTTGCAGGCCTGTCAGTTCGTGGTCTTAGGCATTCGGCGGCCAGCGTCGCCAAAGCGCCACTTGACCATGTCCTCGTCCACCGCTGCGGCCATCTCGGCATCCATGAACACCACGTTGTTGTGGCTACAGAACGACACAAAGGCCTCATGCGGCAGCACCAACTCGACGAACAGGTCGGGGTAGCCAATGGCGAAGTCAAACTCCACGAACTTGGCTTCGGGCTCGCTGCGGACGCGGACGTAGCGTTTGAGCTGCTCAAAGTTATTGTCCGATGCAGTCATCTCGGTATCTCCAGGTTGCGCTGCTTGCCTGGAGCAATAGAGCAACAGCTGTGCCAGGGTCTCGGCGGGTGGTTTGGATTTTTTATAAGCTGTTGATGAAAAAGGATTTTTTGTTTTATCGGCGGCTAAGATCGGCCGTTTTTCAGAGCTGTTTGGTCCTTGGCGGGCGGCCAGGGCGGGGTGGGGCTTTGATCATTTGGAGAATCAACCGATGTGCTTGTGCAAATGCACAGGTGAAGATGTCGACCCAGGCGGGGAGGGCTTGTGCAAGGCCTGGATTGGCGACTGATGTGATGATTGAGCAGCTCCACAAGCCCTGGGGGGGGCGCCCTGCTCGATTGGTTGTTTTTTTTTGCGTTACAGGCTTCTATGTCGCGCTCTGCCGCTAGAGCCGTGTCCCGTCGTAGCTCCACGGGGCGCCGGGAGCCCCCCATCACAACTACTCTCAGGGGATATGCCTAATGACCAAGAAGAACAATCAACAGCTGCCATACCCTGATGTTCATGACCTGAGTGATCTGATCCATTTCCTTAGCGAGGAAGGCAAGATCTGGTTAGGCGAACAGCGAATGTTGCTGATGCCGCTCTCGTCGCTAGCCAACTTCCGCCGCGAGATCATTAATCTGCTTGGTGTCGAGCGTGCCAAGGGGTTCTTCCTGCGCCTGGGTTATCAGTCCGGTCTTAAGGATGCCGAGCTGACGCGCAAGCTCAGACCTAACAGCAGCGAGCTGGACAACTTTCTTGCCGGTCCGCAGCTGCATATGCTCAAAGGCATGGCTCGTACGCCCGTTGTTAACGCTGACATCGACATCGAAACGGGCCGCTTTTATGTCGAGGCAGAATGGATTGACTCATTCGAGGTAGATATCTGCCAGACTGAACTGGGCCTGATGGAGCAGCCGGTTTGCTGGACGCTACTCGGCTACGCCTGCGGCTATTCTTCGTCTTTCATGGGCCGCGAGATCATCTACAAGGAGGTCAGCTGTCGCGGCTGTGGCGACGACAAGTGCAGGGTGGTCGGTAAGAGAGCCGAAGACTGGGAGGATGCTGCCGAGTTTAGGGCTTATTTCAAAAGCGATCCGGTGATTGACGAGCTCTACGAGCTACAGTCGCAGATCACCTGCCTTCGCAGCCGTCTACAGAGTCAGGATGGCCAGTACTACGGTATCGGTCAGTCCCAGGCCTACCAGCGGGTCTGCCAGATAATCGACAAGGCGGCGCGCGGCAAAGTGTCTGTGCTGCTGCTCGGTGAGACCGGAGTCGGCAAGGAGGTCATTGCGCGTAGTGTGCACCTGCGCAGCGCGCGTGCTGATCAGCCATTCGTGCCGGTGAACTGCGCAGCGATTCCGCCAGACCTGATCGAGGCGGAGCTGTTCGGTGTCGAGAAAGGTGCCTATACCGGCGCCATACAGTCGCGCCCCGGGCGCTTCGAGCGTGCCCATGGCGGCACTATCTTCCTCGACGAGGTTATCGAGCTTACCCCGCGCGCCCAGGCCACACTGCTGCGCGTGCTACAGGAGGGTGAGCTGGAGAGGGTCGGCGGCTATCACGCACGAAAGATAGACGTACGGGTAATAGCCGCGACCAACGAGGATCTCGCTGAGGCGGTGCAGGCTGGGCGTTTCCGCGCTGACCTGTTCTACCGTCTCAATGTGTTCCCGGTGCAGATACCGCCGCTGCGTGAGCGCCGTGAGGACATCCCATTGCTGGTCGAACACTTTCTCAAGAAGTTCCACGACGAGTACGGCAAGAAGACCCTTGGCCTGTCCGACCGCGCCATCGAGGCCTGCCAGCAGTATGCCTGGCCGGGCAACATCCGCGAGCTGGAAAACGTCATTGAGCGCGGGGTGATCCTTACCGACAGCAACGAGAGCATCAGCGTCGAGGCGCTGTTCCCCGGTCTGGAGCTGAAGAGGCAGAGAATAGGCGTCCGTCGTTTGTCCAGCGCTGGTGATCTGGTTCAGCGCAGTCAATGGCTCTCCGAGATCCTCGCAGAGGGCGTCAGTCTTGAGGAGGTAGAGGCTGCTCTGATGCGCGAGGCCATGGAGCGCAGCAGCCAGAACGTGTCGGGCGCCGCGCGTCTCCTTGGCATGACCCGCGCAGCCCTGGCCTACAGGCTGAAGAAGATTGGCTTCGAGTTTCAAGAGGAGTAGCGATGTAGGAGCTCGATCTCGATAGCACTACCCGAGCCGCCAGTACCACTGCCTCAGCCGCAGTTGAGACTGACCAGCAAGATTTCACTTGGGCCTGTGAAAGCCTTGTGTATCCGCCGGCTGTAATGCTCTCGTCCGGTCAGGATGCCGATTCTCGCTACCTCATGGCTTTGCTGGAGCAGATCACTCGTCACAGTAGCGAAGGTCGTCCGCGCAAGCGCTGCTGATATGTACTGGCGACAAAGGGCTATGGCTGCCAGAGCCTACGCCAGTACTTCGACCGATACGGCGTTCAGCCGGTCATCCCAGATGCATTTCAAGCCTCGGCCAGGTTTGGCTAGCGACGGCTAGACGAGCTCCAGTGCTGAAAGCGCAATGATATTGAGCGGCTATAACAGCTGGCTCAATGGAAAGCACCGTCTACGCCCCCGCTATGAGGTGCTGGCCAGCAGCGTCGAGGCTATGGTCATGCAGGCGGGCATCCAGAAATGCCTGCGTGCGGGCTTTAAGACAAATACCTAGGCCCTGCGCCGGATGTTTTAGCATTTGGACAAGCCCCCGCGCGACTTTACCAGTTGCTTAAGTGCAGGCCCTTCCCGATAGCGGCGGGAAGTAATCGCGCACTCATCGAAATTATAAAAATCATTACATATCAATACTTTAGCTGATAGATGGGGTGCCGTGCGAGGTTTGGCACAGCGGTTGCTATAGGTCATCCAACTGCTTCTCAACAAAAACAAGACAGTAGTGGTGACCCTGATGCTCCGCTTTCCCGCGTCAGCGCACGGCCGTAGCGGCCTGCGCCCACAATCCCTGCGTGTACTGCGCAGTCTCTCCGTTCTACTCGCCTTGCCTGCGGCCCTAACCGGTTGCGAGGCAGCCCTGGATCTGGCCGGCGTCGAACAGCAGAGCCAACAGGCCAGCCAGCGCACAGACTTCTACCAGGCCATGGCCGGCAACCCGCGGGTGACCCTGCTGGCCGGCAACGACGGCGTACTGCTCGCCAGCGCCGACCAGGGTTCGAACTGGCAGCGCCGGCAGATCGCCAGCGGCGCCAGCATCATCGACCTCGACGCCTGCGGTGACGGCAGCTTCATCGCCCTCGGCTTCGACAACCGCCTGTGGCACAGCCGCGACGACGGTCTCAGTTGGCAGTCCCTCGAGCTGCCGACCCAGGAACAGATGATGACCTCTACCTGTGCCCCGGACGGCAGTTGGTGGGTGGCCGGCAGCTACAGCACCCTGCTGAGCAGCAGCGACCAAGGCGATAACTGGGAGGAGAACAGCCTGGACGAGGACGCCACGCTGACTACCCTGCAGTTCCTCGACGCGCAGCAGGCGGTAATCACCGGCGAGTTCGGCCTGGTGTTCACCAGTGGTGACGGTGGCACCAGCTGGCAGCAGGCCGGCAGCCTGCCGGACGAGTTCTATCCGCACGCCAGCCACTTCGCCAGCCTGGAGGAGGGCTGGGTCGGCGGCCTCAACGGCTTCATCTACCACACCACCGATGGCGGCGAGAGCTGGCAGCGCCAAGCCACCCCGTTGGCCGCGCCGATTTTCAACTTCAGTGCCAACCGTGACGGTCTGTTCGCCATCGGCGATCACAGCAGCGTGCTGCGCCTGGCCGGCGAGCGCTGGGAAACCCTGCCGACCCCCAACGCGCCGGTTTACCTGCGTGCCGCCAGCAGTAGCAACGACCATCGTCTGACCGTCGCCGGCGGCCGCGGCTTACTGCTCAATCTCGATACCCGTCCGGCCCTGGCCGCCCAGGCTGAGTGAGGCTCCGACCATGTCCATGCATCATTTCACCCACGTATTTCATCTGGTTAAGGTCTGGCTGTTCCGCCACCCGCGCACGGTACTGGCGATCATTGCCGCGCTGACCATCTTCTTCGCCCTGCGCATCCCGGCACTCAAGGTCTACACCGACTTTGGCGACCTGCTGCCCCAAGAGCACCCGTATATCCAGCTGCACAACAGCATCAAGGACACCTTCGGCGGTGCCAACGTGCTGGTAATCGGCGTCGAGTTCAAGGATGGCGACCTGTTCAGCAACGAGAACCTGGCCACCCTCGACCGTGTCACCCAGGGTGTCGACAGCCTGCCTGGGGTCAACCATAACCAGGTCAGCAGCCTTACCCACCGCAACTCGCGCAAGATCTGGCTGACCGAGGTCGGCAGCATCAACTCCGAGTCCTACTACCAGGCCGAATTCGGCCCGCTCGATGACGCCCAGCTAGCGGCGATGAAGGCCGACGTGGTGGCCAACCCACGGGTTTACGGCCCTCTGGTATCGCCTGACCTCAAGGTGGCGCTGGTCAAGGCGCAGCTGATCGAGGGCCAACTCGACTACGAGAAGACCTTCACCCAGCTGCAGGCCTTGCGCCAGGCGGAAACCCGCGACGGTGTGACTCTGTACGCCACCGGCCAGCCGGTGCTGGTCGGCTGGGCCTACACCTACATGGAGCAGATCCTGCAGATCTTTGTGTTCACTGTGCTGGCCATGCTGGCGCTGCTGGTGTTCCACTTCCGCAAGGCATACGGCGTGCTGATCCCGCTGGGTGGGGTGATGATCTCGACCATCTGGGGGCTGGGCATCATCAGTCTGCTCGGCTACAACCTCGACCCGCTGGGCCTGGTGATCCCCTTCCTGATCGCTGCCCGCGCCATGAGCCACGGCGTGCAGCTGGTCGAGCGCTACTACGCTGAGGTACGCGAACTCGGCGACGGTCAGCTGGCCGCGCGCGCCACTTTCGACAGTCTGTTCCGCCCCGGTACCCTGGGCATCGCTTCGGACGCCATTGGCCTGGCGCTGATCGCCATCGGCTCTATCGCTCTCAATACCAAGCTGGGCATATATGCCTCGCTGTGGGCGACCACGGTGATCTTCTCGGTGCTGATCGGTGTGCCGCTACTGCTGTCGATCCTGCCGCAGCCGAAAAATCCGGAGATCAAGGAAACTTTCCTGCGCCACATCGGCGCCAGCTGCGCTGCCACCGTGTCGCGTCCCGGCGCCGCCAGCAAGCTGCTGTGGCTGGCGGCCGCGGCCATCCTAGCCGGCCTTTGGGCCTCCTCGCTGGTGAAGATCGGTGACTCCGAGCCCGGCTCGCCGATCCTCTATCCAGAACACGACTACAACGTGTCGTCCAAGGCTATCAACGAGCGCTTTCCCGGCTCCGAGGAGCTGTACATCATCGCCGAGCACGCCGAGAAGGGCGGCATCAAACGCCCGGAAGTGCTGCAGGCGCTGCAGTCGCTGCAGTCGCACATGCTCGCCGACCCCGCGGTGGGCGGCAGCAAGGGCCTGCCGGACCTGATCAAGCAGGTCAACCGGCTGATGCACAACGACGACCCGCGCTGGTTCCAGATCCCCCACGACGCCGATTACGTCGGCGGGCTGATGTTCACCTACATGGCCTCCAGCCCGATCCCCGGCGCCCTAGACGAGTTCAACGACACCGACGACCGCATCGCCAACCTGGTCTTCTACTACAAGGACCGCCAGGGCGAGACCATCCGCCGCGCCATGCACATGGCCAAGCAGTGGATCGCCGAGCACGGCGAGGAGGTTCCGGGCCTGACCATCCGCCTGGCCGGCGGCACCCTCGGCGTCGCCGCGTCGATGAACGAGTCGGCGTTCGAAACCAATTTGGTGGTGCTGCCGCTGGTGTTCCTGCTGATTTTCGCCTTCGTCATGGTGTTCTACACCAGTTGGCATGCCGGCCTGATGATGCTGATGGCCATGCTGTTCGCCACCGTACTGACCTACGCCTACATGGGCCTGGCTGGGATGAGCATCGACATCAACACGGTGCCGGTGATCGCAGTGGGCATCGGCGTTGGCATCGACTACTCAATCTACATGATGGACCGCATCCGCGAGGAGATGGTCAAGAGCGGCAACCTGTCCCACGCCGTGCACCGTGCCATCGCCACCACTGGCATGGCGATCAGCTTCACCGCGCTGACCCTGATGGCCGGCATCGTCATGTGGGTGCTGCTCTCCGACCTGCGCTTCCAGGCCGACGCCGCCATGCTGCTGTGCGTGATGATCGTGATCAACGGCATCGCCGCCATGCTGCTGGTGCCCGCCTGGGTGCTGGTGTTCAAGCCGCGCTTCATCACCGACGCCTACGTCGACGAAGACGGCATCATCCACGCCGACCACGACCAGCCTGCCGAATCCCTGCCGGCGGCCCAGACCAGGGCCGACGACGGGTTGCCGTACGGGGTTGCTCGCTCGGCCTGAGGCCGGGCGAGCTGTCCTGCTCATGACCGTTAGAGGAACTGCCATGCAGAAAAGAACAACAAGACAGCTGCGCAACCTGGGGCTCGCCGTATTCGGTGGTGCCAGCCTGAGTCTTACTCCCTTGGCCATGGCGGTGGCCGAGGAAACCCGCATCACTGGTTTCTACGAGAACGCCACCTACGTGCGCGACACGGCCGGCCTGTCGAAATTCCGCAACACCGTACAGGTCAATGCCGACCGCCAGCTGGAAGATCGTGGAGGGCTGAGCAACATAAAGCTCCACGGGACCTTCCGCGGCACCTACGACGGTGTCTACGACCTCAACTCCAGCGAGTACGGCAGTGGCGCGGGGGGCGCCATCCAGCTTGAAGACACCGGCAGCCTCAATCCGGCGGCTTCTGTGCCGCATGGCGGCGGCCTGAAACTGCCGAATACCTTCGACGTGGCCAATAATCCCAACGAGGGGATGATCGTCCTTGGTGAAAACTTGCACCGGACCAGTGGTGGGGTGGGATTCGGCGTGCCGGTGCGGCCGTGCGACAAGGATAGCCGTGGCTGCATCGACGACTACCTCGACGCCAGTACCAACGACCTGCGCTTTCCCGAGTTCAACGAGCGCCTGGACTTCATCCGCGAGCTGTACATGGACTTCGACCACGACCTGCCCAACGGTGACATGGTCAGCTGGCGGGTCGGTAAGCAGCAGGTGATCTGGGGCCGTACCGACCTGTTCCGCGTGCTCGACGTGATCAACCCGATCGACTACTCGCGCAACAACATCTACGACGAGCTGGAAGACATCCGCATCCCAATGTGGATCGCCAAGGCCGACTGGCGCATGGGTGCCGGCGAGGTGTTCGACGACCTCAACTTGTCGTTCGTGTGGAACTTTGACAAGTTCCGTCCACACAACCTTGGCCAGTGCGGTACGCCCAACTCGATCCTCGATGCGTCTTGTTTCTTTCGTGGCATGAACAACCTGTGGGAGAACGGCGGCACCGTCTCCAACTTCGCCTTTGGTGATACTGCCACCGACTTCGGGCCTGGGCAGATTGGTATCCGCAAGGCGCACATGCCGTCGTGGAGCCTGTCCAACACCCAGTTCGGCATCAAGCTGGAAGGGGTTTACGGTGACCTTGGGTTCTCGCTGAATGCGCTGACCTATCGCTCGCAGTTGCCCTCGCTGCGCGGCGGAATCCCGGCGCAGAACGGCTTCACTGGCGAGACAGGCGTGTGGCCAAGCCTGATCGCCTTCGACATCCACTTCCCGCGGGTAAATCTGATCGGCGGCTCGATGGACTATTACTCCCAGGCCATCGACACCGTGTTCCGCTTCGAGCTGGCGCACACTGATGGTGAGGAGTTCGCCAACACCCTGCAGACGCGACTGTTCTCCGAGTCCGACGTGACCCGCTACGTGATCGGCGCCGACAAGAACGTGTTCATCCCCTTCCTCAACCCAGGGCGCGCCTTCCTGATCTCCGGCCAGCTGTTCGGCCAGCACATCCACGAGCACCAGGAGGAGAAGCGTGCGCTAGGCAAGGTCGGCATGCCGGATTGGGAAGAGAACTGGATCGCCACCCTGCTGTTCAAGGGCTGGTGGATGAACGACCGCCTCAGCCCGCAGCTGCTCGCCGCCCATGACTTCCGGGCCAAGGCCACCGCCATCGCACCGAGCGTCGAGTACCTGTTCAGCGACAACCTGCGCATCATCGCCGGCGCCAACGTCAAGGTCGGCCGCGGCGCCCGCGAGTACGACGACTGCCGCAGCTGCAACCCCTGGGATCCGTTCACCAGCGCTGGCCAGCCGGCCGGCTACAGCGTGGGCCTCGGCGGCTACGAGCCACTCGGTCGCTTCCGCGCCGGCCCGATAGGCATGGCGCAAAAAGAAGACGAACTCCAGCTCACCATGCGCTACAGCTTCTGATCACACGAGGAACGGACAAATGCATAACAACAACATCTTCCGCCTGACCGCCCTGAGCCTCGCTCTGGTCGCCGGCCTCGCTCTGGCCGCCGACGAGTCGGTGATCGAGAAATCCTTCTTCCCCTACAAGAGCGAGATGCCGAAGGCTGCCGGCCTGAGCGTCGGCATGACCATCAACAAAGGCAACGTCGCCCAGTTCAAGGACATCATCGATCCGGCCTTCTACAGCTTCATCGAGAAGGGCTGGGCGGAGATCAAGGTCGGTGAGACCACTTCCTTCGACCTGCACCCGAACTACGTGAAGGCCACCCGCGACCATATGGACAACGTCAAGCTCGGTGCTCAGACGGGCGAGATCAGCGGTGCCGTGGCCGGCCGGCCGTTCCCGCAGGAGCCGGATGCCAACGATCCGCGCGCCGGCGAGAAACTGGCTTGGAACTTCAAGTACGGTTACAACTGGGGCGACAGCGCGGCGGTCTACCCGTTCTACTGGAAGTTCCGTGACATGGACTCGGGCAAGGTCGAGCGCACCATCAAGTTCAACTTCCACTTCCTCAATTTCACCCGCCGAGTGAACCAGGAGCCGATGCCGGCGATTACTCCCAACCCCTCGCAGCTGTTCCGCGGCATCTACGTCAACGTCCTCGAGCCGCACGACGTGCGCAATACTCAGCTGTTGATCCACCGCGCCGAGGACGATCTCAAGCGCGACAACTCCTGGCTGTATCTCGGCTTCCAGCGCCGCGTGCGCCGCCTGGCCACCGGTCAGGTGACCGACGCCTTCCTCGGCTCGGACCTGATGATTGAGGACTTCGAGGGCTACAACGGGCGCATTTCCGACATGAAGTGGACCTACAAGGGTACCCGTTTCATGCTCATGCCCTTCTATAACCACAATGACCTGCAGCTGGACAACGAAACCCATCAGGACAGCGACGGTTACAAGGTGGTGGCCTTCGGTGGCCAGGGCGGCTGCTTCCCCAATATCACCTGGCAGCTGCGCAAGGTCTACGAGGTGGAGTCCGCCCCGGTGGATGCCAGCCACCCGCTGGCCAAGCGTGTGCACTACATGGATGCACAGACGTTCACCGTGCCGCGCACCATCTCCTATGACCGCAAGGGCACGCTGTGGAAGACTTTCACCATCGGCCAGGCCCACCCTGACCATCACCTGCCGGTCAACAAGGGCAGCGGGGTGTCAATCGACGACAGCTTCAGCATGATCGACGTGCAGGCTATGCACTGTACCTCCGGCCAGTTCAAGGGCGTTGTCGATGCCAAGCTCAGCCCGCCGGAGATGTTCAGCGTCCAGCACATGCGAGCCACGGGCAACTGAGTTCTTCCTGAAACTCCACAGCATGAGGCCGGCAAATGCCGGCCTCGTCTTTTTCGAAGCTTTAGAAAGATAGTCCGCCTCGGCGGTCTGATTGGTTAGTTCGCTTTGCCAACCTCAGGGCTTGATCTTGGTTCATCTCAATTAGATGAACCAGCTTTGTGTCGAGCGGCCCCTTCTGCCAGAAAAAGCTAGGCGAGCCCTCTGTAGTGGTCTACTGATCCCGCCCTGTCAGCGCGGTAGTCTCCGGGTATTTCGGCGGTTTCATTGGCCAGATTCGATGCGGACATGGTCGAGAGCTGGCGCCGGGCCTGAAGCCCTATGCCGCTGCAAGAGTGCAGGCTGTCATGGCTATACTCAGCACCCGACTACCCTTATGGAATACATCCATGAACAAAACCGAGCTCATCGGAGCCATCGCCCAATCCGTCGACCTGCCAATGACCACCGCTGCCGCTGCACTGGATGCCTTCACCTCTGCCATAACCGGTGCCCTGCAGGAGGGCGATAGTGTCACCCTGGTCGGTTTCGGTACCTTCGAGGTCAAGCAGCGTGCCGCTCGCGAAGGCCGCAACCCGCAGACCGGTGCGGCTGTGCAGATCGCCGCGGCCAAGGTTCCGGGGTTCAAGCCGGGCAAGAACCTCAAGGCAACCCTGAACTGATCCGTTCCGACCCGTAGCAGCCCATGGGTGTGGCGCCAGGGATTGCCGGGTAGCCGAAACTCGACAATGCTCCCCCCGACGCAACACCCGCTGCAGCGGCACGCCACAAGCGTGCCGTTTTTCTTTGCGGTGCGCAAAAAGCCGCCGAAGCAGGTTCATGACAGCCGCTCCAGCATTGCGCGGAAGCCCGCCACAGGGCTCAGATCGCCACCAGCCCGCGCACCCCGTCGGCTTCCATGGTTTCGCCGCGGCCCTGCTGAATGATCTCGCCGCGCGACATGACCAGGTACTGGTCGGCTAGTTCGGCGGTGAAGTCGTAGAACTGCTCGACCAGCAGGATGGCCATGTCACCGCGCTCGGCGAGCTTCTTGATCACTGCTCCGATCTCCTTGATCACCGAGGGCTGGATACCCTCGGTGGGCTCGTCGAGGATCAGCAGACGCGGGCGGCTGGCCAGGGCGCGACCGATGGCCAACTGTTGCTGCTGGCCGCCGGAGAGGTCGCCGCCGCGGCGATGCTTCATCTCGTGCAGCACTGGGAACAGTTCGTAGATCGACTCGGGCACCGCCCTGGCCTCGCTAGCCGGGAAGCGGGAGAGGCCCATCAGCAGGTTTTCCTCGACGGTCAGGCGGCCGAAGATGTCGCGGCCCTGCGGCACGTAGGCGATGCCGGCCTGCACGCGCTGGTGCGGCTTGTGCCCGGTGATGTCGGCGTCCTCCCAGCACACCTGGCCGTCCTTGGCCGGGATCAGGCCCATCAGGCATTTGAGCAGGGTGGTCTTGCCCACCCCGTTGCGGCCGAGCAGGCAGGTGACCTCGCCGATTCGCGCGTCGAACGACAGGCCGCGCAGGATGTGGCTGCCGCCGTAGTACTGGTGGAGTTGCTGGACTTGCAGCATGGGTTGTCCTCTTGCAGGGGGACGCTGGAGCGTCCCCGGCTGGGTTGCCACGCTGGAGCGTGGGAACCATCAAATCCTGCGGGGCTAGCGCCCCAGATACACCTCGATCACCCGCTCGTTGGCCTGCACCTGCTCCAGCGAGCCTTCGGCCAGCACGTGGCCCTGATGCAGCACGGTGACGTGGTCGGCGATGGCGCCGACGAAGCCCATGTCGTGCTCGACCACCATCAGCGAGTGCTTGCGCGCCAGCGACTTGAACAGCTCGGCGGTGAACTCGGTCTCGGCGTCGGTCATCCCGGCCACCGGCTCGTCGAGCAGCAGCAGGTGCGGCTCCTGCATCAGCAGCATGCCGATCTCGAGGAACTGCTTCTGGCCGTGGGAGAGCAGGCCGGCGGGGCGCTGGCGCGAGCCTTCCAGGCGGATGGTGGCGAGCACCTCGTCAATGCGGTCGCGCTGCTCGCCGGACAGGCGCGCGCGCAGGCTGGCCAGCACCGACTTGTCGGTCTTCTGCGCCAGTTCGAGGTTCTCGAACACCGACAGCGCTTCGAACACCGTCGGCTTCTGGAACTTGCGACCGATGCCGGCCTGGGCGATCTGCACCTCGCTCATCCCGGTCAGGTCGAGCTGCTCGCCGAACCAGGCCTCGCCGCTGTCCGGGCGGGTCTTGCCGGTGATCACGTCCATCATGGTGGTCTTGCCGGCGCCGTTGGGGCCGATGATGCAGCGCAGCTCGCCGACGCCGATGTACAGGTTGAGGTCGGTCAGCGCCTTGAAGCCGTCGAAGCTGACGTTGATCCCCTCGAGGGTGAGGATGGTGCCGTGGCGCACGTTGACGCCCTTGCCGACGATATGGCCGGTGTCCAGCGGCAGGTCGGCCTGGTGGGTGGTGGCGGCATTCATTGCTCTTTCTCCTTGCGCAGCAGGCCGATCACGCCCCTAGGCAGGTACAGGGTGGCGACGATGAACAGGGCCCCGAGGAAGAACAGCCAGTATTCGGGGAAGGCCACGGTGAACCAGCTCTTCATGCCGTTGACCAGGCCGGCGCCGAGCAGCGGTCCGATCAGCGTGCCGCGCCCGCCGAGGGCCACCCAGATGGCCGCTTCGATGGAGTTGGTCGGCGACATCTCGCTGGGGTTGATGATGCCGACCAGCGGCACGTAGAGCGCCCCGGCCAGGCCGCACAGCACGGCGCTGAGCACCCAGATGAACAGCTTGTAGCCGCGCGGGTCGTAGCCGCAGAACATCAGGCGGTTCTCGGCGTCGCGCAGGGCGGTGAGCACCCGGCCGAACTTGCTGCGCGCCAGGCGCAGGCCGAGGTACAGGCTGCCGGCCAGCAGCGCGACGATGCACAGGAACAGCACGGCGCGGGTGCCGGTGGCGGTGATGTCGAAGCCGAGGATGCTCTTGAAGCTGGTGAAGCCGTTGTTGCCGCCGAAGCCCGTCTCGTTGCGGAAGAACAGCAGCATGCCGGCGAAGGTCAGCGCCTGGGTCATGATCGAGAAGTACACGCCCTTGATCCGCGAGCGGAAGGCGAAGAAGCCGAACACCAGGGCCAGCAGGCCGGGCACCAGCACCACCAGGCACAGGGTCCAGAGGAAGCTCGAGGTGCCGTACCAGTACCAGGGCAGCTCGGTCCACGACAGGAAGGTCATGAACGCCGGCAGGCCGTCGCCTGCGCTTTCGCGCATCAGGTACATGCCCATGGCGTAGCCGCCGAGGGCGAAGAACAGGCCGTGGCCGAGCGACAGCAGCCCCGCGTAGCCCCACACCAGGTCGAGGGCCAGGGCGACCACCGCGTAGCAGAGGATCTTGCCGACCAGGGTCAGGGTGTAGGCCGAGACGTGCAGGGCGCTGTCCGCCGGCAGCAGGTGCAGCAGCGGCAGGGCGACCAGCACGGCGAGCACCGCCAGGCCGAGGCCAAGGGCCGCACGCGGGCCGAGCTTGCTGGCGGCACGCGCCAGCAGGCTCTGGTTGAGAGGCGAGGGGTTGAGAGGCATGTTCATCAGTCGATCACCCGGCCCTTGAGGGCGAACAGGCCCTGCGGACGCTTCTGGATGAAGAGGATGATCAGCGCGAGGATGAGGATCTTGCCCAGCACGGCGCCGATCTGCGGTTCGAGGAGCTTGTTGGCGATGCCCAGGCCCGAGGCGGCCATCACGCTGCCGGCCAGCTGGCCGACGCCGCCGAGCACCACCACCAGGAAGGAGTCGATGATGTAGCTCTGGCCGAGGTCGGGGCCGACATTGCCGATCTGGCTCAGCGCCACGCCGCCGAGGCCGGCGATGCCGGAGCCGAGGCCGAAGGCCAGCATGTCCACCCGGCCGGTCGGCACGCCGCAGCAGGCGGCCATGTTGCGGTTCTGGGTGACCGCGCGCACGTTGAGGCCCAGGCGGGTGCGGTTGAGCAGCAGCCAGGTCAAAACCACCACGCACAGGGCGAAGCCGATGATCGCCAGGCGGCTGTAGGGCAGCACCAGGTTGGGCAGCACCTGCAGGCCGCCGGACAGCCAGGACGGGTTGGCCACCTCGACGTTCTGCGCGCCGAACAGCACGCGCACCAGCTGGATCAGGATCAGACTGATGCCCCAGGTGGCCAGCAGGGTTTCCAGCGGGCGGCCGTACAGGTGGCGGATCACCGTGCGCTCCAGCGCCATGCCGATGGCGGCGGTGACCAGGAAGGCCACCGGCAGGGCGGCCAGCGGGTAGAGGTCGAGGTAGCCGGGGGCGAGCTTCTGGAAGGCGAGCTGCACCATGTAGGTGGTGTAGGCGCCGAGCATCAGCATCTCGCCGTGGGCCATGTTGATCACCCCGAGCAGGCCGAAGGTGATAGCCAGGCCGAGGGCGGCCAGCAGCAGGATCGAGCCGAGCGACAGGCCGCTGAACGCCTGGCCGAGCAGTTCGCCGACCAGCAGGCGGCGTTCCACCTGGCTCAGGCTGGTTTGCGCGGCCTTGCGTACCCGGGCGTCGCTTTCCGCGCCGTCGAGCAGGGCCTCGAGGCGAGTGCGCGCCAGCGGCTCGCCGCTCTCGCCGAGCAGGCGCACGGCACGCAGGCGCAGCGCCGGGTCGCTGTCGGCCAGTTGCAGGTTGGCCAGCGCCAGGGTCAGGGCATCGCGCACACTTTCGTTGGCTTCGGCGGCCAGGCGGGCGTCGAGCAGGGCGGCTTGCGCCGGCTTGGCGCTCTTCTGCAGTTGCTGCGCGGCAGACAGGCGCACCGAGGCATCGCTGTCGAGCAGCTGGTGGCTGGCTTGGGCGCTGGCGAGCAGGCCGCGCAGGCGGTTGTTCAGGCGCAGTTTCTTCGGCGTGCCGGCTGGAGCGGCGTCGCCATCGGCGGCGACAAAGGCGCCGTCGCGCTCGATGAACGGGGTCTTGTCGGCATCGCCGGCCAGGCGGCCCTGCTGCAGGGCGTCGAGCAGCGGCAGGCGGACGGGATCGGGCGCAGCGGCCCAGGCTTCGAGCAGCTGGGCCTGACGTGCCGGGCTGGCTGCGACGAAATCGGCGGCGTCGCCGGCGTGGCTGGCCAGCGGCAGCAATAGCGCCAGTGACAGCAGCATTCGGTAGAGGAGGGTAAGCATGGGCAAATCCTTGGGTGTGCAGCGGTAGCTCCCTCTTCCCTGAGTGGAAGAGGCTGGGGATAGGGCGCGACGCTCGCACCCTCTCCCCCGGCCCCTCTCCCGCGCGCAGGAGAGGGGAGCTTCGTCAGTTGCCCTTCACTGCGTAGTCCGGCTTCTTGTCGTTACCGGGGATGAACGGGCTCCACGGCTGAGCACGCAGCGGGCCTTCGGTCTGCCAGACCACCGAGAACTGGCCGTCCTCCTGAACCTCGCCGATCATCACCGGCTTGTGCAGGTGGTGGTTGGTCTTGTCCATGGTCAGGGTGTAGCCGGACGGCGCCTCGAACGACTGGCCGGCCAGCGCCTCGCGGACCTTGTCGACCTCGGTGGTGCCGGTCTTCTCGACCGCCTGCGCCCACATGTGGATGCCGACGTAGGTGGCCTCCATCGGGTCGTTGGTCACCGCCTTGTCGGCGCCCGGCAGGTTCTTCGCCTTGGCGTAGGCCTGCCACTTGTTGACGAACGCGCTGTTGGCCGGGTTCTCCAGCGACTGGAAGTAGTTCCAGGCGGCCAGGTGGCCGACCAGTGGTTTGGTGTCGATGCCGCGCAGTTCCTCCTCGCCGACCGAGAAGGCCACCACCGGTACGTCGGTGGCTTCGATGCCCTGGCTGGCCAGTTCCTTGTAGAAGGGCACGTTGGAGTCGCCGTTGACGGTGGAGATCACCGCGGTCTTGCCGCCGGCGGAGAACTTCTTGATGTTGGCGACGATGGTCTGGTAATCGCTGTGGCCGAACGGGGTGTAGACCTCCTCGATGTCCTTGTCGGCCACGCCCTTGGACTTCAGGTAGGCGCGCAGGATCTTGTTGGTGGTGCGCGGGTAGACGTAGTCGGTACCGAGCAGGAAGAAGCGCTGGGCGCTGCCGCCGTCCTCGCTCATCAGGTACTCGACCGCCGGGATGGCCTGCTGGTTCGGCGCGGCGCCGGTGTAGAACACGTTCGGCGACATCTCCTCGCCCTCGTACTGCACCGGATAGAACAGCAGGCCGTTGAGCTCCTCGAACACCGGCAGCACCGACTTGCGCGACACCGAGGTCCAGCAGCCGAACACCACGTCGACCTTGTCCTGGGTCAGCAACTGGCGGGCCTTCTCGGCGAACAGCGGCCAGTTGGAGGCCGGGTCGACCACCACCGGCTCCAGCTGCTTGCCGTTGACCCCGCCCTTGGCGTTGATCTCCTCGATGGTCATCAGCGCCATGTCCTTGAGCGAGGTCTCGGAGATGGCCATGGTCCCGGACAGCGAGTGGAGGATGCCGACCTTGATGGTCTCGGCGGCCTGCACGGTGAAGGGGAACAGGCCGCTGAGGACCAGGGCGCTGGCGGCGAAGGCGGTCTTGAGCAGGGGACGGCGTTTCATGCGGTGAATCTCCCGTTGTCGTTGATGGGAGCAAGCATGGCCGCGTCGCCTGGCCGGGCGTTATACGCAGCATGACGTAAACGCCTACGTCATCTGACGTATCCAGTTGCTGCGCTGTGCTGGTGCATCCTCTGCACCCATGAAGAGATCCTGGTGCGCAAAACATTCGTTCCGGCCGTTACGGCCCGCAGCAGAAGGCCTGCAGCTCGCGCAGCAAGGCCCTGTAACGGGGCGTGGCGCGCTCCTTGCATGTGCACGGCGTCATTCACAGGAAGATCCCGCCGTGCACGCCAACGGACCCCAGCGCATCGTCAACATCCGCCGCGACTACAACGGCTGGGTCGCCGACGAGACGCGGGAAGACTACGCCCTGCGCTACACACCCAAGTCGTTTCGCAAATGGTCGGAGGGGCGCATCGCCAACACCGCCCTCGGCACCTTGTCGTTCCTGGTGTTGGAGGCGATCGGCGCCACCCTGGTGCTCAACTACGGCTTCACCAACAGCCTGTTGGCGATCCTCGCCATGAGTCTGGTGATATTCCTCACCGGCCTGCCGATCAGCTACTACGCCGCGCGCCACGGCATCGACATGGACCTGCTGACCCGTGCCGCCGGCTTCGGCTACATCGGCTCGACCATCACCTCGCTGATCTACGCCAGCTTCACCTTCCTGTTCTTCGCCCTCGAGGCGGCGGTGATGGCAGTGGCGCTGCAGATGTACTTCACCATACCGCTGGGCCTGGCCTACGTGGTCAGCGCCCTGGTGGTAATCCCGCTGGCGATGTACGGCATCACCCGGATCAGCCGCCTGCAGGCCTGGACCCAGCCGCTCTGGCTGATCCTGCTGCTGCTGCCTTTTGCCGCCGTGCTGCTAGGCAATCCGGGGTTGCCCGGAGAACTGATGGAATTCGTCGGCAAGCGTGCTGACAACGGCTTCGATCTGGTGTCCTTTGGCCTGGCCTGCACCCTGGTGCTGGCGCTGGTCACGCAGATCGGCGAGCAGGTCGACTACCTGCGCTTTCTGCCCGCACAAACCCGCGCCAACCGCGGGCGCTGGTGGGCGGCACTGCTGCTGGCCGGTCCCGGCTGGATCGTTCCCGGTGCGCTGAAGATGCTGGGCGGCGCGCTGCTGGCAGTGCTCGCCCTGCAGCATGACGTGAGCCCGGAGCATGCCGCCGAGCCGGCGCAGTTGTACCGGGTGGCCTATCAGTACGTGTTCGC
The DNA here is from genome assembly GCF_900104805.1 of Pseudomonas oryzae. Lineage (NCBI taxonomy): Bacteria > Pseudomonadati > Pseudomonadota > Gammaproteobacteria > Pseudomonadales > Pseudomonadaceae > Pseudomonas > Pseudomonas oryzae. The sequence goes on from NZ_LT629751.1 coordinate 1,550,268, forward strand.
CGACCCGCGCTGGGCGATGGCCGCGATGGTGCTGCTGGTGGTGGTGTCGCAGGTGAAGATCAACGTCACCAACGCCTACGCCGGTTCGCTGGCCTGGTCGAACTTCTTCGCACGCATCACCCACAGCCATCCGGGGCGGGTGGTCTGGCTGGTGTTCAACGTCGGCATCGCCCTGATGCTCATGGTGCTGGGCGTGGTCGAGGCCATCGAACAGGTGCTCGGCCTGTACGCCAACGTCGCGATCGCCTGGATCGGCGCGATGGTCGCCGATCTGGTGATCAACAAGCCGCTCGGCCTGTCGCCGCGGCTGATCGAGTTCAAGCGCGCCTACCTGCACGACATCAACCCGGTGGGTGTCGGTGCCATGCTGCTCGCCTCGCTGCTGTCGATCATCGCCTATGCCGGGGCGTTCGGCGTGGAGGCCCAGGCGCTGGCGCCGGTCATCGCCCTGGGCACCGCGCTGCTCGCTGCACCTCTGCTGGCCTGGTTCACCAAGGGGCGCTACTACATCGCCCGTGCGCACCAGAGCGAACTGCTGCTGCCCCACAATCAGCAGGGCAAGGTCGAGTGCGGGGTGTGCGGCAACGCCTACGAGGAACCGGACATGGCCTGGTGCCCGGCCTACGGCGCGCCAATCTGCTCGTTGTGCTGCTCGCTGGACGCCCGTTGCGGCGACCAGTGCAAGCCGCGGGTGCCGCTGCTCGAGCGTTTCGAGGCCGGACTCGCTCGCCTGCTGCCTGGCGTCGCCGTGCCGCGCCTGCACACCCGCCTGCTGCACTACCTGCTGGTGTTCGGCCTGATGATCGTGCTCACCGCCGGCGCCATGGCGCTGGTCTACGGCCAGGTTTCCCACGGTCTCGAGCAGAACCCGGCCGATGCGGCCAGGACCCTGCAGCAGGGTTTCCTCAAGGCCTTCCTGATCCTCGCCCTGTTCGTCGGCGTACTGGCCTGGTGGGTGGTGCTCAACCGCGAGAGTCGGCGGGTGGCGCTGGAGGAGTCGAACCGCCAGACCCGCCTGCTGATCCAGGAAATCGACGCGCACCGAGAAACCGACGCCCAGCTGCAGAAGGCCAAGGAAGCCGCTGAGGCGGCCAGTGCAGCGAAGAGTCGTTACGTCACCGGTCTGTCCCACGAGCTGCGTACACCGCTCAACAGCATCCTCGGCTACACGCAGATCCTGCGGCGTGACACAGGCCTCGGCGAGCGCCACCAGGATGCCCTGGCCACCATCCACCGCAGCGGCGACCACCTGCTGTCACTGATCGATGGCCTGCTCGACGTGGCACGTATCGAGGCCGGCAAGCTCAACCTGGAACCCTGCGAGATCGACTTCGCCGAGTTCGTCGATCAGTTGGCCAAGATGTGCGCCCTGCAGGCCGGCGAAAAGGGCCTGGCCTTCCACCTTGAGCGTGCTGGACACATGCCGGCTGTGGTGCGCGGCGACGAAAAGCGTCTGCGCCAGATCCTCATCAACCTGCTCGGCAATGCGGTGCGCTATACCGAGCACGGCAGCGTCACCCTGCGAGTCGGCTACCTGCGCCAGACCGCGACCTTCGAGATCCTCGACACCGGCATCGGCATGCACGCCGAGCAGCTCGAGCGGCTGTTCCAGCCCTTCGAGCGCGGCGACCCGACGCGTGAGGATCATGGTCTGGGGCTCGGCCTGACCATCGCCCGCATGCTCAGCGTCCTAATGGGCGGCGAGCTGACGGTAAGCAGCGAGCCGGGGCAGGGCACCCGATTCCAGTTGCGCCTGTATCTGCCGGCGGTGCGCGTGCCGCAGGCGCTGCTGGCCGAGGAACACGACATCGTCGGCTACCGCGGCCCGCGCCGGCGCATCCTGGTGGTCGACGACCATGTGGAGCACCGCAAGGTGCTGGCCGGCCTGCTCGAACCGCTGGGTTTCGAGATCGCCATGGCCGCCAGCGGCCAGGAGGCGCTCAGCCAGGTGTCGCTGCTCAATCCCGACCTGATCCTCATGGACCTGTCCATGCCGCAGATGGATGGCTGGCAGACCAGCCGGCTGATCCGCCAGTCGGTCGGCTCGCAGGCGCCGATCATCGTGGTGTCGGCCAACGCCTTCGCCGACGAGGGCGAGCGGCGCCTCGACCCCGCCTGCAACGACTACCTGGCCAAGCCGGTGCACGGCCCGGCGCTGCTGGAGAAGATCCGCCAGCACCTGGGTCTCGACTGGTTGCGCCGCGAGTCTGCCGCGCCTGCGCCGCCCAGGGAGCTGGATCTGCCGGCGCAGGCGCTGGCCGAGCTGGGCGAGCTGGCTGCGCTAGGCTACGTGCGTGGGGTGATCGAGCGCCTCGACTGCCTGGAGCGCGAGGAGCCGGACTGCGCGGCGGTGATCGAGCGTCTGCGCGGCCTGGCACGACGCTTCCAGCTCGACGAACTGGCGCGCTGCCTGGCCCAGGCCACGCCGCGTGCCGCGCAACCCCCGATGGAGTCTTCGCAATGAATCTTGTCGAGCGTGCCGATCAGAGCATCGTGCTGATCGTCGACGACCTGCCGGACAACCTGGCGCTGCTGTCCGATGCTCTCGAACAGGCCGGGCACATGGTGTTGGTGGCGCTGGACGGCAGCACCGCGCTGGAGCGCATGCAGCGTCTCAAGCCCGACATCGTCCTGCTCGACGCGCTGATGCCGGGCATCGACGGCTTCGAGACCTGCCGGAGGATCAAGGCGCACGCCGAATTCGAGGACGTGCCGGTGCTGTTCATGACTGCACTGACCGAAAGCGAGCACGTGCTCGAGGGCTTCGCCGCCGGTGGGGTCGACTACGTGACCAAGCCGATCCATCCCGAGCAGGTGCTGGCCCGCATCGCCTCCCACCTGCGCACCGCCCGCTCGCTGCGTGAGGCCCGCGAGGCCTCGCAGCAGGCAGCGGCGCCGGGCGTCGAGGAAGTGCGTGCGGCGCTGGCCCGCCGCTACCAGCTGACCGGCCGCGAGGTGGAGGTGCTGGAGTGGGTGGCCTGCGGCAAGACCAACCGCGACATCGGCGAGATCCTCGGCCTCAGCCCGCGAACGGTGAACAAGCACCTGGAGCACGTCTACGTGAAGCTCGGCGTGGAAACCCGCACCGCCGCCGCCTCGGTGGTGATGGCGCTCGGAGGCTCGCGCGCATGAGCAGCCTGAGCGAAGCTGCGCTGGCCATGCCGCTCGGCAGCAGCACCACCCGTTTCGCCCCGGCCGACGACGGCTGGCGTGCGCATCTGGCCCTGCGCTTCGAGCGCCGCGCCACCCGCAGCGAACTGGTCGGCCGCCGCCATTACGGCCCACTCACCGTGCAGCGCCCCTTTTACCCGGAGGGCGAGCCGGCGCATATTTATCTGCTGCACCCGCCGGGTGGTGTGGTCGGCGGCGACCGCCTGCATCTGCAGGTGCAGCTGGAGGAGGGCAGCCATGCGCTGCTGACCATGCCTGGCGCCACCAAGTTCTACCGCAGCGCCGGCCCTACCTCGCTGCTGGAGCAGCACTTTCAGGTGGCCGCCGGTGCCACCCTGGAATGGCTGCCGCAGGACAGCATCCTGTTCCCCGGCGCCAAGATGCGCCTGCACACCCGCTTCCAGCTCGAACCGGGCGCCCGGCTGATGGCCTGGGAAACCCTGTGTCTCGGCCGTCCGGTAATGGGCGAAACCTTCGACCACGGCCGCCTCGATAGCCTGCTGGTGGTCGAACTGGGCGGCGAGCCGCTGCTGCACGAGCGCCTGCGCCTGGATGGCGGCTCGCTTGCCAAGGTCGGCGGCCTGCCGCTGCTGGCCACCTTCTGCATCGCCCCGGCGACCGAAACCCTGCTGGAGCAGGCCCGCGAGGAACTCGCCGGCCTGCCGCACCCGGTCGGGGCGACCCTGCTCGATGAACACCTGCTGGTCATCCGTCTGCTCGACGACGACAACCAGCGTCTGCAATCCACCCTGCAGCGCCTGTGGCAGCGCCTGCGCCCGGCTGTGATTGGCCGTGCCCCCTGTCCGCCGCGCATCTGGGCCACCTGAGGGACCGACATGGAACTGACCCCCCGCGAGAAAGACAAGCTGCTGCTGTTCACTGCGGCGCTGCTGGCCGAGCGCCGGCTGGCCCGTGGCCTGAAACTCAACTATCCCGAGGCCATCGCCCTGATCAGTGCCGCGGTGATGGAAGGCGCCCGCGACGGCCGCACCGTCGCCGAGCTGATGGAATCCGGCCGCCAGGTGCTGAACCGCGACCAGGTGATGGAAGGCGTGCCGGAGATGATTCCCGACGTACAGGTCGAGGCGACCTTCCCGGACGGCAGCAAGCTGGTGACGGTACACAACCCGATCATTTGAGCCAGAGGCATTCATAGGCTGGGTAACGGCACAGCCTTACCCGGCGTTGGCGGGGGCTAATCGCTAGCGCGAACTACCCACCTGCGCCGTTGTGGATTCAGGAGAGAACCATGATTCCCGGAGAAATCCAGGTCGCCGACGGCGACATCGAGCTGAACGAGGGCCGCGAGCGGGTGACGCTGACGGTGGCCAACTACGGGGACCGCCCGGTGCAGGTCGGCTCGCACTACCACTTCTACGAGGTCAACCCGGCGTTGGTGTTCGATCGCCATGAAGCGCGCGGATTCCGCCTCGACATCGCCGCAGGAACCGCGGTGCGCTTCGAGCCGGGCCAGGCGCGTACCGTCACCCTGGTGGCGCTGGCCGGAAAGCGCGAGGTTTACGGTTTCCGTGGTGAGGTGATGGGCAAACTGGAGGGCAACCCATGAGCCGCATTTCCCGGCAAGCCTATGCCGACATGTTCGGCCCCACCGTCGGCGACCGGGTGCGTCTGGCCGACACCGAGCTGTGGGTGCACGTCGAGCACGACTACACCCTCTACGGCGAGGAAGTGAAGTTCGGCGGCGGCAAGGTGATCCGCGACGGCATGGGTCAGGGCCAGATGCTGGCCGCTGACTGCGTCGATCTGGTGCTGACCAACGCGCTGATCATCGACCACTGGGGCATCGTCAAGGCCGACATCGGCGTGAAGAGCGGGCGCATCGTCGCCATCGGCAAGGCCGGCAATCCGGACATCCAGCCCGGCGTGACCATCCCGGTCGGCCCGGCTACCGAGGTGATCGCCGCCGAAGGCAAGATCGTCACCGCTGGCGGCATCGACGCCCACATCCACTTCATCTGCCCGCAGCAGTGCGAGGAGGCGCTGACCTCCGGCGTCACCACCATGCTCGGCGGCGGCACCGGGCCGGCCACCGGCACCAACGCCACCACTTGTACCCCCGGACCCTGGTACATCGCACGTATGCTCCAGGTTGCCGACAGCCTGCCGGTCAACATCGGCCTGCTCGGCAAGGGCAACGTCTCGCGCCCCGAGGCGCTGCGCGAGCAGATCGCCGCCGGGGCCATCGGCCTCAAACTGCACGAGGACTGGGGCTCCACCCCGGCGGCCATCGACTGCTGCCTCGGCGTGGCCGAGGAAACCGACACCCAGGTGGCGATCCACACCGACACCCTCAACGAGTCCGGCTTCGTCGAGGACACCCTGAAGGCCATCGGCGACCGCACCATCCACACCTTCCACACCGAAGGTGCCGGCGGCGGTCACGCGCCGGACATCATCACCGCCTGCAGCCACGCCAACGTGCTGCCGTCGTCGACCAACCCGACGCTGCCCTACACCATCAACACGGTGGACGAGCACCTCGACATGCTGATGGTCTGCCACCACCTCGACCCGAGCATCGCCGAGGACGTAGCCTTCGCAGAATCGCGCATCCGCCGCGAAACCATCGCCGCCGAGGACATCCTCCACGATATCGGCGCCTTCTCCATGACTTCGTCGGATTCGCAGGCGATGGGCCGGGTAGGGGAAGTGGTGCTGCGCACCTGGCAGGTGGCGCACAAGATGAAGCTGCAGCGCGGCCCGCTGGCCCAGGATTCGGCCTACAGCGACAACTTCCGGGTCAAGCGCTACATCGCCAAGTACACCATCAACCCGGCGATCAGCCACGGCATCGCCCACGAAGTCGGCTCCATCGAGCTGGGCAAGCTGGCCGATCTGGTGCTGTGGTCGCCGGCGTTCTTCGGCGTCAAGCCTGCGCTGGTGCTCAAGGGCGGCATGATCGCCACCGCGCCGATGGGCGACATCAACGCCTCGATCCCGACCCCGCAGCCGGTGCACTACCGGCCGATGTTCGGCTCGTTCGGCGCTGCACGGCATGCCACGCGGATGACCTTTCTGTCGCAGGCCGCCATCGCCGCCGGCGTACCGCAGCAGCTCAATCTCGCCAGCCTGATCGGCGAGGTGCGCGGCTGCCGCAGTGTGCGCAAGACCGACATGATCCACAACGGCCTCCTGCCGCAGATCGAAGTCGATTCGCAGACCTACCAGGTACGCGCCGATGGCGAGCTGCTGGTATGCGAGCCGGCCGAATCGCTGCCGATGGCGCAGCGCTATTTCTTGTTTTAAGAGCCCTCTTCTGACCGGGATGACCATGATCCGACTTACCAGACGCCTGGACGCAGGCACCCCGAGCGCCAGCCTGACCCTGCCCATCGACAGCCGCATCAAGAGCCGGCTGCGCGTCACCCTCGATGACGGCCGCGACGCCGGCCTGTTCCTCGAGCGCGGCCAGCTGCTGCGCGGCGGCCAGCTGTTGGGCGATGACGAGGGCAGCATCGTGGTGCAGGTGCTGGCGGCCAACGAGACAGTCTCCACCATGTGCACCGACGACGCGCTCGCGCTGGCGCGTGCCTGCTACCACCTGGGCAACCGCCACGTTCCCCTGCAGATCGAAGCCGGATTCGTGCGTTACCAGCACGATCACGTACTCGACGACATGCTGCGCGGCTTCGGCCTCGAAGTGCAGGTCGAACAGGCGCCCTTCGAGCCGGAAGCCGGGGCCTACCAGAGCGGTGCGGGCCACTCGCACAGCCACGCCCATGATCACAGCCATGACGCGCACCCCTTCGTGCGCGCCCCCGGCCACCACCATCACTGATTGCCTCGGAGAGAACCCGATGAAAAAGCTCCTGCCCCTTGCCCTGCTGCTGAGCGCCGGCCCGGCCTTCGCCCACGTTGGCCACCAGCACACCAACGAGCACGGCTTCCTGCACTGGCTGCTCGGCAGCGATCAGGTGATCCTCGCTCTCGGCGTTGCCCTGGCCGTAGGTGTCGCCGCCTGGCTGCGACCGCGCTGGTGATGAACGACCTCAAGCTGCTGCGCCTGCTGCAACTGGCCAGCTCCAGCCTGCCGGTGGGTGGCTACACCTACTCGCAGGGCCTGGAGTGGGCGGTGGAGGCCGGCTGGCTGCACGGGGCCGACGGCTTCGCCGACTGGCAACGCGCCCAGATCGAGGAGACGTTGGTGCACCTCGACTGGCCGCTGCTGGCGCGCCTGTACGCCGCCTGCGCAGCCGACGATGCCGCGGCCTTCCGCCGCTGGAACCAGCTGCTGCTGGCCAGCCGTGAAACCCGCGAGTTGCGCGCCGAGGAGAGCCAGCGCGGCCAGGCTTTCGCCCGCCTGCTTGCCGGTTGGCAACTCGGCCAGCACAGCGACTGGCGGGAAAGCATCGCTCTGACCCAGCTCGGCGGCATGGCCTGGCTGGCCGTGCAATGGCAGATCCCGTTGCCGTCGCTGGCGCTCGGCTATGGCTGGAGCTGGCTGGAAGGTGCGGTGATGGCCGGCGTCAAGCTGGTGCCCTTCGGCCAGCAGATGGCGCAGAGCCTGCTGCGCGATCTCTCCAGTGAGCTGCCCGCTGCGCTGCAGCGCGCCCTTGAAGTGGCCGACGACGACATCGGCGCCGGTCTGCCCCTGCAGGCCATCGCCTCGGCCTGCCACGAAACCCAGTATTCCCGACTGTTCCGTTCCTGAGGAAATCCCATGCAAGACTACAAGCAACCCCTGCGCGTCGGTGTCGGCGGCCCGGTCGGCTCCGGCAAGACCGCGCTGCTCGAAGCCCTGTGCAAGGCCATGCGCGACCACTACCAGATCGCCGTGGTCACCAACGACATCTACACCAAGGAAGACCAGCGCATCCTCACCGAGGCCGGCGCGCTGGAGCCCGAGCGCATCGTCGGCGTGGAAACCGGTGGCTGCCCGCACACCGCGATCCGCGAGGACGCCTCGATGAACTTGGCCGCCGTGGAAGACCTGGCGCGCAAGTTCGGCAATCTGGAAGTGATCTTCGTGGAGAGCGGTGGCGACAACCTGTCCGCCACCTTCAGCCCGGAGCTGGCCGACCTCACCATCTACGTCATCGACGTGGCCGAGGGTGAGAAGATCCCGCGCAAGGGCGGCCCCGGTATCACCAAGTCCGACTTCCTGGTGATCAACAAGATCGACCTCGCGCCCTACGTCGGCGCCTCGCTGGAAGTGATGGAGAGCGACACCAACCGCATGCGCCCGCAGCGCCCCTGGGCCTTCACCAACCTGAAGACCGGCCACGGCCTGCAGACGCTGATCGACTTCATCGTCGAGCGGGGGATGCTCAATCCGATCCGCTGAGCCTTTTCGATATGTCTGGGATGGCCACGTCATCTCTCACGTTTTGAAGGTGACTAGCCTCTGAGGCTTTAATCCTTGATCCGCAAGCGTTTGACCGAATGTGCACGCTGCTCGTCGAGCGAGTTGTAGTAGGTGTTCTGCGTGGTGCTCAGGCTGTTGTGGCGCAGATCGGCCTGCAGGTCCTTCATGTCCCGATGGGGGGCATCGAAGGTGGCCGAGGTATGCCGCAGCCAGTGCAGCGAGGCGGAGCGCAAGTGATCGACCTCGTCGTTACTCCAGCCTTCCTCGACCATCCGCGCCAGGGAGCGGTCGAAAACCTGCTGCAGCAGCAAGCGCAGGTGACGGTCGGACAGCCCGGCGCGGCCCGTGAGGGTGGAGAGGAGGGGATGCGTCTCTTGGGGCGAGGGCAGGGCAGGCAGCCCCAGATGACGGCGGTAGCGGATCAGGTAGGTCTGGATGTAGTCGTCGCGCACGCTGATCTTGGCCGCCTTGTTGCCCTTGCCGACCACGTGGAACCACCAGTTGCCGGTGGTATCGCGGCGAAAATCGCCCATCGTCGGCTCCCAGTTGTCGCGGCCCACCAGGTCGGACACCCGCAGGTACATGGCGAACAGGGTCGCAAGGATGAACAGCGTGCGCTCGTGGACCTCGGGATCCTCGTCCGCCATCTGTTCGGCGGTCTCGATCGCGTAGTTCCATTGCAGCTGGGTCAGCGAGCGTCCGGAGACGTCCAGGGTGTTACGCTGCTTGTAGATCGACTTCTGCTTGACCGCGCGGAACGGATTGATTTCGGTGAGGCCTTCGTCGATAGCGTGCTGGAAAAAGCTGCCACACACGGCGAAGACCTGGGCTACCGAGCCCTGGGACATCCGGTAAGGGCGGTTCTCGGCATCCTGGGCCGCGGGGTCGGCCAGTGCGCGGTTGCGCTTGGGCACGGTCATGCTGAAGGGCCGCCAGGTCTCGTTGACCGCGTAGGTGTCGGAGTCGAGCTTCTTGCGTCCACCGATGCGTACGAAGCGCGAGCGGACGACCGGACCGATCCAGTCCTTGGGCGGGCGTAGGCAGAACTCCATGAAAGCTTCGGCATCGCGGCGGCGCAGCTCGAGCAGCGGCTTGCGTGCGATCATCAAGGCCCACAGCAGCAGGCGCTCGACATGGGTGCGGTAGGAATTGAAGGTCGGCTCATTGCCGGCGTAGGACTTCAGGAATCCGCGTACCGCCTGGTAACCCTCGATGGCCTGCAGTTCCGATGAGAAGCTGAGAAGGTAGTCGCGCACAGGCGGCAATTCCTCGCTGAGCTGCTGGAAATTGAGTTCCAGGAAGCGGTCATGGGTATCGAACAGCGGTGACGGTACGGCTGGCATGGTGGATTTTCTGTCCCTGATAGGATTGGCGATGCAAAGCGCAGGCAGGCTGCGCTGCGGGGGCTGCAAGCATTATATACAATATCCGGGTCTGGTGATTATCGGATATTGCATATGCCTGCATAGAGCCCTATCAGCACAAGCACGTTAACCAGCCATCCACTTTTCAACATGCGCCCCGATTTCAGTGAACGCAATGTAGCCGCTCTATGGCTTCACTTCGTGGGGCAACCTCGATGACAGGCCCTTTCTCCTTTGTCGAGCACACTTTGACTTAATAGCCGCCAGTCCCTCTGGTGCCCTCTTGCATGAAGCAGCGGTCCTTCGCCGATGCCGAGTACGCCGGCAAGCGCAAACAGACCCGCCGTGAGCGCTTCCTGACCGAGATGGATCAGGTCGTGCCGTGGCAGGCGCTGATGGCGCTGATCGAACGGTGCTACCCGAGAGGCGAAGGTGGGCGACCGGCCACCCGCTGGCTACCATGCGAGGGGGAAGCCCCCGGCAAATGCCCGTAGGGGGCAGGAAACTGAGTCCAAGGGGATGAAATAACCCGATTTTGGCCTGCCGATCAGGGTGGGCGCGAATGGTGAGGGCTATTTCAGACCTTCCCTAGATGGTGCGTGCTTTGCCGTCTACCCGAGGATGGCCGTTCCTTCGTGTACCACCTGCCGCTGGACGATCATCCAAGCGTGCAAAGCGGTGGCTATGGATTTGGCTTTCTCCTGGTGCATTCACTTGTGAACTAGATTGGAGTTGAGTCCGTTGCTCAAGACCACGCCAGCACAGAGGCTCCGGCCTGGGCGCACTCATCGACGACCTGGGCTTGAAAGATTTCGGATGGGAGAGGCTCTGGCCTAGCACAGGAGATCCTCCAGAAGCGGCTTGAAATGGCGTCCACCAAAATAGGTTGGCACCATGCCGCTACCTAGAGGGATCGGGTAAATGTGTTGCCCGTACGGTACGGTGAGTCTCCTTTTTTGGCATGCAACGGCCGTATTTACGAGACTGAGAAATGATGGAGCGGTGCCTACATAGCTGATTTATAAGGATTATTTTTAATCAGGATTTTCATCCTTCTTGTCAGGAGCCATAGGTTAGTCTCCTTTTTAGGCATGAAACGACCGTACTTACGAGGCTGAAAAATGAAGGCTCGGTGCCTACATAGCTGATTTATAAGGATTATTTTTAATCAGGTTTTTTATCTTTTTTTATCAGGAGCCACAGACGTCCCCTGATGTCCTCCCACTGGAAAGCTCGGCACTACATTGTTCGCATAATGAAGATTATGTTAAATACAATGCAGCCTTGGAATTGCCCGCAAGCACCTCTTCCGCCGCCGCTCCTGTCATCGCTGCATCTCGTGGCAATCACACGATCAGCTCGCCGGTTTCGCATGCGGCGCTGCGGCGATCATCAGTTCGCCCGCTCTGCTGACGTTGCGCGCTTCCCTGCTGACCCTGACCTGTAGCTGATGCCAGTCAGGCAGCAGCTTGGCATTGCCGGCCATGACCAGGCGATGGTGATCGAACCGGTACAGGTGGTCGGTATCGAAGGCGAACTGCATGACCAGGTCGTGGCGCTGGGCCAGCGGTTCGATCTCCTCGCGCAGATTGTCCAGCACCAGCGGCAATTCGCCGTTGTCCGGCCAGTAGCCGAGGACCATGTGCGCCTGCCCGCCGGACGTCATGTTGGTGTAGACCAGCCGCAGGCTCTGCTCGGGAAAACCGAGCAGGCGCAAGGTGAAGTACTTGGCCAGGGCGAAATCCTCGCAGTCACCGGCGCCCATCTCGAGCAGCTCCAGCGGCGTGGCCCAGTAATCGAACTGCCCCCACAGCTTCTGGTCCTCGACGTAACGCGCCCGGTGATTGAAGAACCGGTTGACCACCTCGAGCTTTTCGACATCGCTCAGCGTCAATGCCTGGGTGATCAGCTCCTGCCACGCCTCCAGCTGGGCGGAGACCGACTCGTGGCGATGGGACTGCACGGAATGCGCCGCGACCTTGGCCGGCCCCAGGAGCAAGCCGCTGCCGAACAGCAACCCGGCAAGCACATGGCCGCGGCGACTCTGCAGCAGCGCACCCAGGAAATTCGACTTTTTCACACAGGCCCCCTCAGAAGCTGACGAGCGGCTCCCTGCCCTGAAACCAAGAGATCCCGGCACCTTTAGCCCAAGAAACACGCCCGGGCAAGGTACGTCCGTCAGCTCGTCTCCGGCCACTCGCCATGCGGCGCCCCAACAGGACTAGTCTAGATAATGTCAACTCGCATTGGAGGATGACACCATGAAAGCCACACTTTACCTGGCAGCCCTGGCCACCCTGCTGGCCGGTGGGACTGCCATCTCGGTCCAGGCCGACGAGGAGCGGCTGATGCTGGCCGAAAGCGGAAGCGATCGCGTGATGGAGTATCACCTGCAGCGGGAAGCCCTCGCCAATCAGCGAGGCCGCGAAGACTCGGGTGATCGTTACGTGCAGATGATCCGCGAACAGCCGACGGCTGCCGGCCCCATGACCGAGGAACAGTCCGAGTCGATGGACAGACCCAAGCCTGCCTACAAATCGCCCATCCAGCGCGACAGAGAAATGTACGGCAAGTGAGCCTGCCCCCCCCCCTCCGGGCACAGTGAAGTGCCCCCAGGGGAGGCCCGGATAGCGCCGTCACCATTCACCCGCTCATCCACTCGGCCGCCAGCTCGTGAGCCTGCGCGCCTGTCTCGGATTGCGGCTGGGCAGGCGATCACGGCTGCGCAGAACGCCCCGTATCCGGGTCTATGCCGAAAGGGAGATTGTCCAGTGCCTGACTTGAGCATTCTGCTTGGGGAAATGGCCTGGCCGCTGGCGATCCTGATCGCCTGGCTGGCGGGCGAGCTCGGTTATTGCTGGGCACGTCTGCCGCGCATCAGCCTCTATGGCCTGAGCGGATTTCTCCTGGCGGCGCCCCAGGTCGGTCTGCTGCCGAGCACCAATGACACCCCCGGCATCCTGCTGCTGGCTCACGTGGCCTTCGGCCTGATCCTGTTCGAGGCCGGCTATCGCTTCAACCTGCGCTGGCTGCAGGCCAATCCCTGGCTCGGCGTGACCTGCCTGGCGGAGGCCGGACTGACCTTTGCCGCGGTGTACCTGCTGGCCCTGCTGTTCGGCACCGCCCCCCTCACCGCCCTGCTCCTCGCCTCGCTGTCCATGGCGACTTCGCCGGCCACGGTGGTGCGGGTCATCAACGAACAGGGCGGCTCCGGACAGGTGACCGAGCGCCTCCTGCACCTCTCGGCCATCAACTGCGTGCTGGCCGTGCTGGTGTTCAAGACCGTGGTCGGTCTGGTCGTATTCAGGACTTCGGGCGATCTCCGGGATGCCTTGGCCACCAGCCTGTATCTTATGCTGGCCTCGACCGCGCTGGGCGCACTGCCGGGGGTGGTCATGCCCGCGCTCCTGCGCCGCCTGGGGCATGCGACCCGCGACGCCACCCTGGCCTTCGCCATCGCGGTGATGGTCCTGGTGGCCCTGGCGCATGCCCTGAAGCTGTCGCCGGTACTGGCTGCGCTCACGTTCGGACTGGTCGCCCGCCACCGGCGCGTCGTGATGAGCCAGACCCAGCGCAACTTCGGCCCGCTGGGCGATCTTCTCGCCGTGCTGCTGTTCGTGTTCATCGCTTCGGCGCTGGACTGGCGGCTGGTGATGGCCGGTGCGGCGCTGGGCCTTGCGCTGGTCGTGGTGCGCGCGCTGGCAAAGCTGGTCGGGGTGCTGCTGTTCGCCCGCCTGAGCGGCATTTCCCTGCACAAGGGCCTCCTGCTCGGCATCGCCCTCGGGCCCTTTTCCGCCTTCGTGATCCTGGTCCTCGAGCAGACCCGCCACCTCGGGGTGAACCTGTTCGATCTGCTCGCGCCGCTGGCCTCCGCCGCACTCGTGCTGGAGCTGCTCGGTCCGCTGCTGACCCAGCGGGCCCTTCTCCTCGCCCACGAGCTGGCCGACGAGGGGGAGCCCTGACATGCCGCTGGAAGACTTCAAGACCTCGGCGCCGCTGAGCCTGGGCGTCGAGCTGGAGCTGCAACTGGTCAGCCTCAGCGACTTCGACCTGATCGCCGCCAGCCCCGATATGCTCGCCCTGCTGGCACGCCAGGTGTTTCCCGGCAATGTCACCCCCGAGGTGACGGAAAGCATGCTCGAGGTGTCCACCGACGTGCATCTCGAACATGCCCGCCTGCTGGCGCAGTTGCAGCGGATCCGCGATGCCCTGGTGCATGCCGGCGACCGGCTCAACGTCGGCATCTGCGGCGGCGGCACCCATCCGTTCCAGTTCTGGTCGGAGCAACGCATCTACCCCAAGCCCCGCTATCGCGAGGCCTCGGCCCTCTATGGCTACCTGATCCAGCAGTTCACCGTATTCGGCCTGCATGTGCACGTCGGCTGTAGCAGCGGCGACGAGGCCCTCTACCTGCTGCACGCGCTCAACCGCTACGTGCCGCACTTCATCGCCCTGTCGGCCTCCTCGCCCTTCGTCCAGCGTCAGGACACGCTGTTCAGTTCGGCGCGCCTGAACTCGGTGTCCGCCTTCCCCCTGAGCGGCCGGGCGCCCTTCCTGCTCGACTGGGAGACCTTCGCCGGCCAGTACTTCGCCAAGATGGAGCTCACCGGCATAGTGCGCAGCATGAAGGACTTCTACTGGGACATCCGCCCCAAGCCGGAGTACGGCACCATCGAGCTGCGGGTCTGTGACACCCCGCTGTCCGTGGAGCGGGCGGCCGCCCTCGCCTGCTACCTGCAGGCGCTGTGCCTGCATCTTCTCGAGCGATGCGACGAGCCGCCACGGGAGGACGACTACCTGGTCTACACCTACAACCGCTTCCAGGCCTGCCGCTTCGGCCTCGACGGCACCCTGGTCGATCCGCGCAGCCACGAGCTGCTGTCGCTGCGCGAGGATATCCTCGCCACCTTGCGCCTGCTGCAGCCGCAGGGCGACGCCCTCGCCTGCCTAGCCGCCTTCGACCACGTGCAGCGCATCGTCAGCGAGGGCAACGATGCGAGTCTGCTGCGGCACGAATTCCAGCTGCGCGGCAGCGCCGAGGGCATGGTCGACGCCGCGCTCGCTCGGTTCCGCGACAGCGGGCCTAGCCACCAGCCGAGTGCAGGCGCATGAAGCGTCGGTCGAGGAAATCCTTCCAGCGCCCGAGCAGCGCACCTTCGGCGGTCAGCCCCGCCCAGCTCATCAGCGCGCCACCCCGGCCGTCGGCCAGCAGGGCCAGGGCGTGGCGCTGCGGGTGATAGGTCTGCAGCGACCGACCGGCGAGCGCCTGGGCCAGGTTGTTCGCCAGCACCGGCCCCTGGCGGACCGCGTAGACCCCGCTGTGCGGTGTGGCGGCCAGACTCGCGCAATCGCCGGCGGCAAGGATCTGCGGATGGGAAACGCTCTGCAGGGTACCGTCGATGGCGACGAAGCCATGTGCATCCACCGCCAGCCCGGAATCGACCAGCCACGGCAGCGGGCGGGCGCCGCTCGCCAGGATCAGCCGCCCACCCCGCCACACTGTCCGACCGCCAGCCTCGAGGGCGTCGCCGCGGATCCGCTCGACTGCGCAGTGCTCGAGCACTCGGACGCCGGCGGCCTGCAGATGCCCAAGGGCCCTGCTGCGCAGGGCCGGCGGATGCGCGCCGAGCAGCCGGACAGCGCTGCACAGCGTCAGCGCCGGCACCTGCGCGGCCATGGCCAGGGCCAGCTCGACGCCGGCGGCGCCGCCTCCGAGAATCGCCAGGGGCGCCGGCCGGGCTCGCCATTCCGTCCAGCGCGCGACGAAGCCGGCGAACGGCTTGACCGGCAGCACTTCCATGGCGCCGCCTTCCCGCGCAGGCATGGGCGGCTCCGCGCCAGGATTGAGCGACAGCCAGCGGGCCCGGCATGCCGTGCCGCCGGCCAGCGACAGCGTCCGCGTATCGGCTTCGAGAGCAGTCACAGAATCCCCCAGCCAGTCGATGCCCGCCGCGGCGCACAGCGGTCGCAGCGCGATGCGGCACTGCTCGAGGGCGTAGCGGCCGGCCAGCAACCCCGGCAGCATGCCGGAGTACCAGGCGTATGGCTCGGGGCTGACCAGGGCGATGCGCCCGCGCGGGCGGCGCCCGCCAGCCCAGCGCCGCAGCACGCCGAGGTGGGCGTGCCCCGCGCCGACCAGCAGCACATCGAACTCAGCCGTCATCCGTCCGCCTCCCGGCGCACGCCAGTCGCGACATCGCGCATAGTCAGTGCTTGAGCGCGCCGCCGCAGCTGGAGCCCTGCCCGGCGGTACAGGAGAAACAGTGATCGCGCGTGACGATGGGATTGCCTTCGAGGACGACGCGCAGCAGGTCGCGCAGGTGCGCGCGCTCCCGCCCGATCAGTTCGAGCGGCAGGCCGAGCATCTGGTTGAAATCGCAGTCGTACAGATAGCCCTGCCAGTCGACGCTGACCAGCGAACGGCACATCACCGCCTCGAGGTTTTCGGGCCGGTAGCTGTCCCGCAGCAACTGCATGTAGGCGGCGAACTGGCCACGGCTGACCAGGGTGCTGCCGAAGCGGGCGATGGGTTGATTGGTGATGGCCAGCAGGTGGTCGAACACGATGCCGAATTCCGCCGCCAGATGCGCCTTGTAGTCGGTCTCCAGCGCCGACTGCGGCGGCGGCAGATTCGGCCCCTGGGGGTTGTACACCAGGTTGAGCACCAGGCCGCTGCCGGCCCGGCCGTAGCCCAGCGCATTGAGCTGACGCAGGGCGGCGATGCTGCGCGCGAACACCCCCTCGCCACGCTGGCGGTCGACGTTCTCGCGGGCGTAACAGGGCAGCGAGGCGGTCACCTCCACCCCCTCGGTGGCGAGGAACTCGGCCAGATCGGCGAAACCTGGCTCCTCGAGGATGGTCAGGTTGCAGCGGTCGATCACCCGCAGCCCGGTGCGCCGCGCGTGACGCACCAGCTCGCGAAAGCGCGGGTGCATCTCGGGCGCACCGCCGGTGAGATCGAGTGTGCGCACCGGCCGGGCGTCGATCACTGCGTACAGAACGGCGAGGGTTGCGTCGCTCATGCTCTCGCGGCGCGTCGGCCCGGCGTTGACGTGGCAGTGCAGGCAACGCTGGTTGCAGCGGTAGGTCAGGTTGACCTGCAGGGCCTCCACACGGCCGCGGCGAATGGCCGGGAAGTCGAGGGCATCGAGCAGCGGCAGGGTGTCGCGCATGACAGCCTCCTCTACGGCGGATGACGGCGAAAGGCGAATGAGCGCCCCATACTCCACTATAGGTTCCCCGTGCCCAGCCCTCCTCTGCGAGCTCCCTGCATGTACAACGCCGATGCGCCCCCGCCCACCCTGATCCTGATGTGCAAGCGTCCGGGCCCCGGCCATGGCAAGCAGCGCCTGGCTGCCGGCCTGGGCACCGTGCCGGCGCAGCTGATCGCCGAGCGGATGCTGGACTGCGCCGTGGAAGACCTGGCGCACTGGCCGGGGCCGCGGGTGATCGCCCCGGATACGGTGGCGGACTGTGGCTGGGCCGGCAGACTGTTGCCTGGCTGTGCATATCCGCCACAGTGCGACGGCAACCTTGGCGAGCGGCTGAATGCCCTGGACCGCGACCTGCGCGAGGCGGGCCACCGCACTCTGGTGTTCATCGGCAGCGACGCGCCGGCGCTGAACGCCGGTGACTACCGCCGCGTGCGCGAGACGCTGAGCGAAGTCGACACCGTGCTGCTCGCCGCCCGCGATGGCGGCGTGGTGCTGATGGCCTCCAACCGGCCATGGCCGGAGCTTGCCGCCCTGCCGTGGAGCACGGCGCAGCTCGGCCAGGCGCTGACCGCCGCCTGCGGGGACGCCGGGCACTCCGTCGCGGTCTGCGGAGAGTCCTTCGATGTCGACGAGCGCGACGATCTCGCTCCTCTGCGCGCCGCGCTGGCGACCGATCCGCGCCCGGCCCGCAGACGGCTGCTGGCAACGCTGGATGCGCTCGGGCAATGAACTCCGCCAACGGCGTCAGCGTGATCATCCCCTGCCTGGGCGACGAGGCCAGCCTGGCACACCTGCTCGACCAGTTGCGCCAGGCGGCCGTGGCGGATGGCCGGCCGCTGCAGATCATCGTGGTCGACGCCGCCCGCAGCGCGGCTTGTCGCACGCTGTGCCATCGCCATGCGGCCCTGTGGTGGCCGGCGCTGCCCTGCCGTGGCACGCAGCTGCGCGAGGGAGCGGCGCAGGCCGTGCACCGGATCCTCTGGTTCCTGCATGCCGACGCCCGGCTCGAGGGCCAGCCGCTGGCCGCCCTGCACCGCGCCATCGACGACGGCGCGGTGGGCGGCTACTTCGCCTTCCGCTTCGCCGACCGCAACGCCTGGCAGGCGCGCCTGCTGGAAGTCGGGGTGGACTGGCGCACGCGCATCGGTGTGCCCTACGGCGACCAGGGACTGTTCGCCCGCCGCGACGCCTATCTCGCCGCCGGCCAGCACGCGCCCTGGCCGCTGTTCGAGGAAGTGCCGCTGGTGCAGGGCCTGCGTGCGCTCGGCGAGTTTCGCCGGATCGCGCGGGGGCTATTGGTCAACCCGCGACGCTGGCAGCGCGACGGCTGGTGGCGGCGTTCGCTGCGCAACCGCCTGCTGGCCCTGGGCTTCACGCTCGGCCTCGCGCCGCAGCGCCTGGCCCGTCTGTACGCCGGTGACAAGCCGACGAGCGTCGCGCCCAGGCGCAAGCCCAGGCGGCACAGCTGAGGCCGCGAGCTTCACCCGCGCGGCTCCAGCCGCTCCGCCAGAGCAGCAGCGAATCCGACGACCCGCGCTCGGCGGCCGGAGCTTGACGCGGGCAGGACATCCTTGCATGCGCTCTTTTTGGGGTAACATGCGGTAATCCCCTCCGCCCCGACGAGAGTTCGCAGCATGCCCGATTCCGGCCGCAAGAATGCCCGCCTGATCAAGAAGTACGCCAACCGCCGGCTCTACGACACCCAGACCAGCTCGCACATCACCCTGCAGGACATCCGTCAGCTGGTGATCCAGGAAGAGCCCTTCCAGGTGGTGGATGCCAAGAGCGGTGAGGATCTGACCCGCAGCATCCTGCTGCAGATCATTCAGGAAGCCGAGAGCGACGGCGAGCCGATCTTCTCCACCGACATGCTCAAGGGGATCATCCGTTTCTACGGCCCCTTCCAGGGCATGCTCGGCAACTATCTGGAGAAGAGCATCCAGGCGGTGCTGGATATCCAGGCCAAGACCGGCCAGCAG
Organism: Pseudomonas oryzae; assembly: GCF_900104805.1. Lineage (NCBI taxonomy): Bacteria > Pseudomonadati > Pseudomonadota > Gammaproteobacteria > Pseudomonadales > Pseudomonadaceae > Pseudomonas > Pseudomonas oryzae. Next base: position 1,569,322 of record NZ_LT629751.1, read on the forward strand.
TCCTCCCAGGCATGGAGCGACTTCATGCGCAGCCAGCTGCCGGTGATGCAGGACCTGATGGGCCAGTACGTCGAGCAGTCCAAGCAGCTTTACCTGAACACGCAGAACCTGTTCGGCATGTTCCCCGGTTTTCCGGGCGCGACTGGACGCAACGACAAAGACAAGAAGGATGACGACAAGGCCTGAGCCGGGTCGTCCTGGAGCATGAAGCACCAAATCCGTGCAGCGCCCGCCAGTGCGGGAGCTGCACGTCGATCTGATCGGGGCTGAGCATCCGTCGACAGGATGTCCGCTGCTGGGCACCGGCAGCGGCCGCCAGCCCGCAGGCTTCGGCAGCCGTCCCTCGCTGGGCGTGGCGCATCGGCTGCCGACCCGCTACTGCCGGATCACAGCCTGGCCGTTGCCCCCCCCCGCACCCTTCCCGCTTTTCCTTCAGTTACAGCGACTTACTTGCGAGCGCCTTACTTGCGAGCACCGGCAGCCTTGGTGGCTTCGCGAGTGGCCTGACCGGCAGCGCTGGCGGCGGCGGCGATGCCGTTCTCAGCGATCTCGGCGGCCTGCTTGGCGGTCTTCTGCGCGGTTTCCAGCACGTTGCCAGCGGTCTCCACGGCCGACTTCAGCACGGCCACAGCGGACTCCGAGCCAGCTGGCGCATTCTTTGCAATCTCTTCGACAAGCTCCTGCACCTGCTGGGTGTTGCGGGCAGCCTGACGCTCGCCGAGCTTGGCGATGTCGGCCTGGACGCTGGAGACCAGATCGTAGACCTGACGACCGAACTCCATCACGCGCTCGGCCTGGTGGGCCGGATGGGCGATGGTGCCGAGCACCGAGGTGAAGGTCTGCGGGTCGCGGGCGGCGAGCAGCTTGCTGGCGTTGGCGAAGTTCTCCTCGCTGACGCTGCGCAGGGTGCTGATTTGCAGATGGCTGAACTGCTCGAAACCCTTGAGGACCTTGCTGTTCAGTTGCTGCAGCAGTTCGAGGTTGGCTTTCTGGGTGGCTTGCAGTTTTTCCGAATCGAAGAAGGACATGGATGAGTCTCCAGAAAATTAGAAAGGCCGAAAAACCACGTTGAGGTGCATCGGCGCACCGTCCTGCGATTGCATTCTTGGTGATTGCAGCCAAAACCGCAAGCAATTTTTTGTGCGCCGCACAAAAAGATCCTCAACCACTCACGGACAGCTCAGGAGGCCGCAAATACCGAGGAATCAAGGACAGCCACTTAGCCATATCCGAGTTATGTGTCTATCATGTGACACGCAAGCGTTCTTTCCGGCATATGCCAGGATCGAATTTTTGCAGAGCAGCAGGAGATAAGCCCATACCAGCGAGAGCCCGGACGCTTTTCGTCAAAAAAACGCAATCATGCCGAAGCAAGGTAGGTACGTCGGGCCTACACCAATCAGCCTGAAAGCCAGGGAACCCAATCGGACCGCATGGTCCGCCCTCCCCGGCGATGTTGTTTAGCTTTCTCTTACGTCTAACGGAGTGACTGAGCATGACCAACAACAACAAGCGCATTGCACTGGTAACTGGCGGCATGGGTGGTATCGGCACGGCTATCAGCCAGCGCCTGTACCGGGACGGTTTCATCGTGGTGGTCGGCTGCAGCACCCAATCCACGCGCAAGGACAGCTGGCTGGAGCAGCAGCGCCAGGAAGGCTACGAGTTCCACAGCATGGCCTGCGACATCACCGACTGGGACGACGTGGTGCGCGCCTTCGCCGATGTCCGCGAGGAGATCGGCGAGGTCGACGTGCTGGTCAACAACGCCGGCATCACCCGCGACACCACGTTCAAGAAAATGACCCCGCAGGACTGGAGCGCGGTGATTTCCACCAACCTCAACGGCCTGTTCAACACCACCAAGCAGGTCATCGATCCGATGCTCGCGCAGGGCTGGGGCCGCGTCATCAATATCTCCTCTGTGAATGGCCAGCGTGGCCAGTTCGGTCAGACCAACTATTCGGCCGCCAAGGCCGGCATCCATGGTTTCACCATGGCGCTGGCCCGCGAAGTTGCCGGCAAGGGCATCACCGTCAACACCATCTCCCCCGGCTACATCCGCACCGAGATGACCGCGGCGATCCGTGAAGACGTACTGGAGAAGATCATTTCCGGCATTCCGGTCGGCCGCATGGGCCAGCCGGAGGAAATCGCCTCCATGGTCTCCTGGCTGGCCTCCAACGAGGGCGCCTACGCCACCGGCGCCGACTTCTCGGTCAACGGCGGCCTGAACATGGCCTGACCGGGCCCTGATCGCTCCTTCGCGACCGTCCGGCCCACTCCGCCGGGCGGCCGCCTCTTCCCAGTCTTTCCAGCAGAGGTTTGTCCATGAACGATGTCGTCATTGTCGCCGCCACCCGTACCGCCATCGGCTCCTTCCAGGGTGCCCTGAGCGGCATCTCCGCCCCCGACCTCGGCGCCGCCGTGATCCGCCAGGTGCTCGAGCAGAGCGGCGTCCAGCCGCAGGATATCGACGAGGTGATCCTCGGCCAGGTGCTCACCGCAGGCTCCGGGCAGAACCCCGCCCGCCAGGCCGCGATCAAGGCCGGCCTGCCCCACGAGGTGCCGGCGCTGACCCTCAACAAGGTCTGCGGCTCCGGCCTCAAGGCCGTGCAACTGGCCGTGCAGGCCATCCGCTGCGGCGACGCCGAGCTGATCATCGCCGGCGGCCAGGAGAACATGAGCCTGTCGCCCTACGTGCTGCCCAAGGCGCGCACCGGCCTGCGCATGGGCCACGCCCAGCTGCAGGACAGCATGATCCAGGACGGCCTGTGGGATGCCTTCAACGACTACCACATGGGCATCACCGCCGAGAATCTGGCCAAGCGCTTCGAGATCACTCGCGAGGAGCAGGACGCCTTCGCCGCCGCCTCCCAGCAGAAGGCCGCCGCGGCCATCGAGGCCGGCACCTTCAAGGACGAGATCACCCCGATCCTGATCCCGCAGCGCAAGGGCGATCCTCTGGTGTTCGCCACCGACGAGCAGCCGCGCGGCGACACCACCTACGACAGCCTGGCCAAGCTCAAGCCGGCGTTCAGCAAGGACGGCAGCGTCACCGCCGGCAACGCTTCCAGCATCAACGACGGCGCCGCCGTGGTGCTGCTGGCCAGCGCGAAGAAGGCCGCCGAGCTGGGCCTGCCGGTACTGGCCAAGGTCAAGGCCTACGCCAGCTCCGGCGTCGACCCGGCGATCATGGGCATCGGCCCGGTGTCGGCCACCCGCCTGTGCCTGGAGAAGGCCGGCTGGAGCCTCGCCGACCTCGATCGCGTCGAAGCCAACGAGGCCTTCGCCGTGCAGGCGCTGAGCGTCAACAAGGAGCTGGGCTGGGATACCAGCAAGGTCAACGTCAACGGCGGCGCCATCGCCCTCGGCCACCCGATCGGCGCCTCCGGCTGCCGCATCCTGGTCACCCTGCTGCACGAACTGCAGCGCAGCAACCTGAGCAAGGGCCTGACCACCCTGTGCATCGGCGGCGGCCAGGGCGTGGCCCTGGCAATCGAACGCTGATATGGTCTGAACGCCCCCTGCATCGCAACGATGCGGGGGCGTTGCCAGTCGGATACCAGCAGCCTCTTGATAGCGGATACCTGTGATGGACAACTCACCGCCCTTCTCGGCCTTCTTCTCGGCCAACCTGCCCTTCGTCGCCCGTGCCGCTCTCGAACAGCTGCGCATCTGGGTTCGTCACAATCCTTGGTTCCAGGGCAAGAACACCGATAGCTGGTTCCAGGTCGACGGCGCCGTCCTCGACCGTCTGCAGGCGGAATACGGTGGCGAGTGGGCCCAGCTCGGCATGCAGATGCTGACCCAGCAGCCGTTCGCCTTCACCGACCCGCGCTTTGCCGGCAGCGCCTGGAGCCAGCCGATGTTCGGCTCGCTGGCCGCGCTGTACCTGCTCAACTCGCGCTTCCTGATGCGCCTGATCGACGAGCTGCCGATCGAGTCCGGCAAGATGCGGCAGCGCCTGGTGTTCCTGGTCGAGCAACTGATCGCCGCCGGCGCGCCGAGCAACTACCTGAACAGCAACCCGGAAGCCCTCGAGCGGGCGGTGCAGACCGGCGGAGCCAGCCTGTTCAGCGGCCTGCTGCACCTGGCCAGCGACCTCAAGGAAGGCAAGCTGCGCCAGTGCGACAGCGGCGCCTTCGAGGTGGGTGTCAACCTGGCCAACACGCCCGGCCAGGTGGTCTACCAGAATCCGATCTTCCAGCTGATCCAGTACACGCCGCAGAGCGACACCCAGTACCAGCGCCCGCTGCTGATCGTGCCGCCGGCGATCAACAAGTTCTACATCCTCGACCTGCAGCCGGAGAGCTCGCTGGTGCGCTACGCCCTGGAACAGGGCCATCCGGTGTTCCTGGTGTCCTGGCGCAACGCCGACGAGAGCATCGCCACCGCGACCTGGGACGACTACGTCGAGCAGGGCATCCTCGAGGCGATCAGGATCACCCAGGCGATCAGCGGCCAGGAGCAGCTCAACCTGCTCGGCTACTGCGTCGGCGGTACCCTGCTGGCCTGCGGCCTCGGCGTGCTGGCCGCGCGCGGGCAGCAGCCGGCGGCGAGCCTGACCCTGCTGGTCACCCTGCTCGACTTCGAGGACACCGGGGTACTCAACGTGTTCGTCGACGAGGAAATCGTCCGCTACCGCGAGCGCACCATCGGCGGCGAAGGCGGCAACTTCGGCCTGTTCCGCGGCGAGGACATGGGCAACACCTTTTCCCTGCTGCGCCCCAACGAGCTGTGGTGGAACTACGGCGTCGAGAAGTACCTGAAGGGCCAGAAGCCGCGCTCGCTGGACCTCTTGTACTGGAACAACGACCACACCCACCTGCCCGGCCCGATGTACTGCTGGTACATGCGCCATTCCTACCTGCAGAACGACCTGAAGAGCGGCCGCCTGCAGCTGTGCGGTGAAACCCTCGACCTGTCCAGGCTGGACATGCCGGCCTACCTGGTCGGCACCCGCGAGGACCACATCGTACCGTGGCGCGGCGCCTTCGCGAGTACCCGCCTGCTCAAGGGGCCGACCCGCTTCGTCCTCGGCGCCTCCGGGCACATCGCCGGAGTCATCAACCCGCCGGCGAAGAAGAAGCGCAGCTACTGGACCAGCGAGGCGCTGCCGGCCGATCCGGACCAGTGGTTCGCGGGGGCCAGCGAGCATCCCGGCAGCTGGTGGGGCGACTGGAGCGAGTGGCTGGCGAAGACCGCCGGCGAGCGCGTGCCGGCAATCACCAGCCTGGGCTCGAGCGACTTCCCTGTACTCGAGGCCGCCCCCGGCAGCTACGTCCTGCAACGCGACTGACCGCCGCCTGCCCGGCCCGCGCCCAGCGGGCCGGGCAGCGCCTCGCCCCATCCCCGCCCATCCCGCCCTTTCCTTCGCGCCTTCTGCCGCCCTGCTCCTGAGCGCGGCCCGCGCAACCATCTCCCGCCCCCACGCCCGACGCGCTCGCCACTGGCCGGCGGTTTTTCTCTGAACGTCTACCGGTGCGAAACTGCGCGATTCGCCGACAGCACTGTCATGCAATGAGAAACGCCTGTCGCTGGATGATAAGCATGTGCACCCGGCACCCCCTAGATTGCCTGCCTGCCAGGGCACCGCGCGACATCGCGGCGCACTGGGCCACTGCCGTTGGCCGCGAGGCGAATGCAGAGCCCAGTGGCAGAACATGCCTTTCAGATGCGGGTAAAAACAATGAACAACGCACCGCCCTTCTCGGCCTTCTTCTCGGCCAACCTGCCTTTCGTCGTCCGTGCCGCCCTGGAGCCGCTGCGCTTCTGGGTACGCCAGAATCCCTGGTTCCAGGGGCAGGACACCGACGCCTGGTTCGCAGTCGACAGCGAGGCGCTCAACGCCTTGCAGAGCGAATACAACGGCGAATGGGCCCGGCTCGGCATGCAGATGCTGACCCAGCAGCCGTTCGCCTTCAGCGACGCGCGCTTTGCCGGCAATGCCTGGAACCAGCCGCTGTTCGGTGCGCTGGCCGCGCTCTACCTGCTCAACTCGCGCTTCCTGATGCGCCTGATCGACCTGCTGCCGATCGACTCGGCCAGGCTGCGCAAGCGCCTGGCGTTCCTGGTCGAGCAACTGGTCGCCGCCGGCGCGCCGAGCAACTACCTGGGCAGCAACCCGGAAGCTCTCGAGCGGGCGGTGCAGACCGGCGGAGCCAGCCTGTTCAGCGGCCTGCTGCACCTGGCCAGCGACCTCAAGGAAGGCAAGCTGCGCCAGTGCGACAGCGCGGCCTTCGAGGTGGGCGTCAACCTGGCCAACACCCCCGGCCAGGTGGTCTACCAGAACCCGCTGTTCCAGCTGATCCAGTACGCGCCGCAGAGCGAAACCCAGTACCAGCGCCCGCTGCTGCTGGTGCCGCCGGCGATCAACAAGTTCTACATCCTCGACCTGCAGCCGGAGAGCTCGCTGGTGCGCCATGCCCTCGAGCAGGGCCATCCGGTGTACCTGATGTCCTGGCGCAACGTCGATCAGGACATGGCCACCACCACCTGGGACGACTACGTCGAACAGGGCATCCTCGAGGCGATCCGCGTCACCCAGGCGATCAGCGGCGAGCAGCAGCTGAACATGCTCGGCTACTGCGTCGGCGGCACCCTGCTGGCCTGTGGCCTCGGCGTACTGGCCGCGCGCGGAAAGAAGCCGGCCGCCAGCCTGACCCTGCTGGTCACCCTGCTCGACTTCGCCGACACCGGGCTGCTCAGCGTGTTCATCGACGAACAGATCGTCCGCTACCGCGAGCGCACCATCGGCGGCGAAGGCGGCAAGTACGGCCTGTTCCGCGGCGAGGAGATGGGCAACACCTTCTCCCTGCTGCGGCCCAACGAGCTGTGGTGGAACTACGGCGTCGAGAAGTACCTCAAGGGCCAGAAGCCGCGCGCGCTGGACCTGTTGTATTGGAACAACGACCACACCCACCTGCCCGGCGCCATGTACTGCTGGTACCTGCGCCACACCTACCTGCAGAACGAGCTGAAGAGCGGCACCCTCGAGGTCTGCGGCGAAATCCTCGACCTCGGCCGGCTCGACATGCCGACCTACTTGGTCGGCGCCCGCGAGGACCACATCGTGCCGTGGCGCAGTGCCTTCACCAGCGGCCGCCTGCTCAAGGGACCAAGCCGCTTCGTGCTCGGCGCCTCCGGGCACATCGCCGGCATCATCAATCCTGCTTCAAAGAACAAGCGCAGCTACTGGACCAGCGAGACGCCGGCGACCGATCCCGAGCAGTGGCTGGCAAGCGCCACCGAGCAGCCCGGCAGCTGGTGGGTCGACTGGAGCAACTGGCTGGGCCAGCACGCCGGCAAGCGCGGCAAGCCGGCGGCCAGCCTCGGTTCGGCCGACTATCCGCCGCTCGAAGCCGCCCCCGGCCACTACGTGCTGGAGCGCGGCTGATCGCGGCAGCCCGGCCCGCCTGGTGCGGGCCGGAATCTGCGATCCACGACAGGAGAGCTTTCCCATGCGCTACGTGCATTTCCTCCACCAGGGCCGCCCCACCCTGGGTGTGCGCCGCGGCGAAGCCGTGCAGATCCTCGGCGAGGAACCACTGGAGTCGCTGTTGGCGCGCGGCGTCGACCTGCTGGAATACGCCAGCGCTTCCACGGGCCCGCTGGTGCGGGTAGCCGAGGACGCCTGGCTGCCGCTGATGCGACAACCGCCGAAGATCGTCTGCGTCGGCCTCAACTATGCCGACCACACCCGCGAGACCGACTTCGCCCAGCCGGACTACCCCACCTTCTTCGCCCGCTTCGCCTCCAGCCTCACCGCGCACAACCGGCCGCTGGTGCGCCCGCGCCTGTCCGACTCGCTCGACTACGAGGGCGAGATGGCCGTGGTGCTGAAGAGCGGCGGCCGGCACATCCGCCGGGAGGACGCCCTGCAGCATGTCGCCGGCTATGCGCTGTTCAACGAGGCCTCGGTGCGCGACTACCAGTTCAGGTCGACGCAGTGGACGGTGGGCAAGAACTTCGACGCCACCGGCGCCTTCGGCCCGGAGCTGGTCACCGCCGACGAGCTGCCGGAAGGCGGCAAGGGCCTGCACATCGAGACGCGCCTGAACGGCGAGGTGGTGCAGGCGGCCAATACCCGCGACATGCTCTTCGACGTCGCCACCCTGATCGCCACGCTCAGCGAGGCTATGACCCTGCAGGCCGGCGACGTGATCGTCAGCGGCACACCGGCCGGCGTCGGCTTCGCCCGCGAGCCCCGGCTGTACCTCAAGGCCGGCGACCGGGTCGAGGTGCACATCGAGGGCATCGGCACGCTGAGCAACCCGGTGGTCGACGAGGCCTGAGCCCCGCGGCTCAGACCAGACGCAGGTAGCGCAGGAACCACTCGCCCGCCAGTTCGGCGACCACCAGCAGCTTGCCCGGCTCCTCGAACAGGTGGGTGGCGCCGGGCACCACCTCCAGGCGCTTGATGCCGGTCAGCCGGGTCAGGCTGTCGCGGTTGAGGGCGAGCACCTCATCGTCCTCGCCGCCGACGATCAGCAGGGTCGGTGCGCGCACATGCTCCAGCGCATCGCCGGCCAGGTCGCTGCGCCCGCCACGCGACACCACCGCGGCCACCGCATGCTGGCGCTGCGCCGCGCAGATCAGCGCCGCTGCGGCGCCGGTGCTGGCGCCGAACAGACCGACGATCAGCTCCTGCAGGCGCTCGTCCTGCTGCAGCCAGTCGACCACCCCGGCCAGGCGGCGGGCAAGCAGAGGGATGTCGAAGCGGAACTCGCGGGTGATCTCGTCCACCTGCTGCTCCTCCATGGTCAGCAGGTCGAGCAGCAGGGTGCCCAGGCCGAGGTCATTGAAGTAGCGCGCCACCTGCTGGTTGCGCGGACTGAAGCGGCTGCTGCCACTGCCGTGGGCGAATACCACCAGGCCCTCGGCGCCCTCCGGCAGGGCCAGATCGCCATGCACGTCGGCATCGTCGAGATTGAGGATCAGGCTGCGCTGCGGCGGCATTTTCGGAGCGATCATGGCGGCATCTCCCCCTATCGTCTCCTCTCAGCTTAGCTCGCGTCGCGACCGGCGGCGGCCGTGCGTCTGACGACCGACGCCGCCGGCATGTCCTGCGGGTCTAGAATCAGCAGATGTCTCCCTGCTCATCCGGAGGATGAGGCGTCGGTCCTGCGGCCCGCGTATCCCGGAACTGCCTGCGCAGCCGCTCAGCGAGGAGCATGCAGATGAACGTCAGCGAAGTGATGCACACGCCGGTCCAGTGCTGTCACCCCGGCGACAGCCTGGAAATGGCGGCGCAGATGATGGCGCAGAACGATTGCGGCGCAATTGCCGTGGTCGACGAAACCAACCATGCGATCGGCATCGTCACCGACCGCGATATCGCCCTGGTGGCCGCCCAGCGGCACCAGCCCCTGTGGGAACTCAAGGCCGGCGAACTGTCCGGCCAGCACGACCTCTATACCTGCCACGACGACACCGACGTGCACGAGGCGCTGCACATGATGGCGGACAAGAAGGTGCGCCGCCTGCCGGTGATCGGAGCCGACGGCGAGCTGCACGGCATGGTCGCCATGTCGGACATTCTCCACCGCCTGAGCATGAGCGGCGTCACCGCGCGCAACGCCCCCGAGGACTGGCGGGAAGCCCTGGAAGCCTTCAACCACATCACCTCGCCCAGCCTGCCGATGGTCATGCCCGACATGGGCATGTGACCGCGCCCCGGCGGCCCGCGCTCACGGGCCGCCGGAGGCTTCAGCAGACCTCGTGCGCACCCGGCGTACCGCGTCCGTTGCCGGCGGCGAGCAGCTCCAGGTAGTTGTCGTAGCGATAGGTCGGTCCGTCGACGCAGGCATAGCTGTCGGCGATATAGCAGTGCCCGCAGAGTCCCACCGCGCAGTGCATGCGCCGCTCCACCGACAGCCACAGGCTGTCCGCCGTCACGCCACGCGCGAGGCAGCCCTGGGCGATGGCGTGCATGAATGCCTCCGGCCCGCAGCAGAGCACCGCCTGCGGCAGCTCCTCGGCGAACAGGCGGTCGAGCTGCGCCAGGGGCGAGCCACGCAGTTCCGCCGGGCCGCCCTGGTCGAGCGTCTCGATCAGCGGCAGCGCCTGCCGCCAGCGCACCCGCTCGCGGCCGAGCACCTGCGCCTCGGCGCTGCGCGCGCCATAGAGCACACGCAGGTGCGGCGACGCCGGATGGCGCAGGGCCTCCTCGATCAACCCGGCCAGCGGCGCCAGGCCGCAACCGCCGGCCACCACCAGCACCCGCCGCGAACCGAGGAACAGCGGCCAGCCCTTGCCATAGGGGCCGCGATAGCCCAGCAGGGCGCCGGGCTGCAGTTCGAACAGGCGCGCGGTCAGCTTGCCGGTGCGCCGCACCAGCGCGGTGAACTCGCCGGCGCCGTTCGGCGGGCTGACATAGGTGAACGGCGCCTCGCCCTGGCCGGGGATGCCGAGCATGAAGAACTGCCCGGGAATCACCACCCGGTCGCCGGCCTGGGGCTGGTCGATGCGCAGGGTCAGGTTACGCGAGTCCAGGCCGTCGTCGTAGCAATCCACCAGGCGCAGCACGCGCGGAGTCAGCTCGAGCATGGTTTGCCTACCTTGTGCATGACCGCATGCACGCCGATGCCGCCGGGGCAGACCTGATCGCAACGCCCGCAACCGACGCAGCCATAGCGGCCGAACTCCTCGCGAAAGCCCTCGCCGAACTTGTGCTGCCAGAAGCGCTGCACGCGCTGGCCGGCCAGCGCCGCCGGATTGTGGCCGCTGGCTTCCTTCTGGAAGCCCTCGTACAGGCAGGAATCCCACACCCGCTCTTGGACCACGGCGCCGCCCGGCTGCCGGCGCTCGAGCGGTGCGAAGCAGGAGCAGGTCGGGCATACCGTGGTGCAGCCGGAGCAGACCAGGCAGCGCAGGCCGAGGCTTTCCCAGGTCGCGTCGCTGACCCGACCGGCGTTGATCGCGGCGACACCGGCCTGCAGCCAATGCCCGTCGCCCTGCTCGCGCGCCACCCGCTGGCGGTTGCCGTCGCGCTCGGCTGCCCAATCGCAGTCCGCCTCCGCCAGCGCGAGCCCCAGCAAAGCGGCCGCACCGGCCGGCGAGCCGGTCAGCAGCAGCCAGTCGCCGCCCTCGCGCGGCAGCAGGACCAGATCGGCACTGCCCGCGCGTACCGTCGGCCCGCTGTCGACGCTGGTGCAGAAGCCGTGGCTGCAGCTGTGCCGGCAGTCGATGCCGACCAGCAGGGTCGCGCCGCGGCGGGCCTGGTAGTGCGGGTCGGCTGCGAAGAACTGGTCCTGGTAGGCGATCGCGGTGAGATCGCAGGCATGCAGGCCGAACAGCACCTGCGCCGGCACCTGCGGCAGGCAGGCGACGAAGCACTGGCCATCGAAACGGAACACCGCCTCGCGCTCGGCGAAGAAGAACGCCTTGGCGGAAAACGGTGGCGGATCGACCTGCGCCACGAACAGCGTGGCATCCGCCGCCGCCACGGCCTGCCAGTGACGACCGCCCTGACCGTCCTCGCGGACCTCGTACAGGGTGCGCTCGCCGGCCAGATGCGCGCGCAGGCGCTCGACACTGTCCAGCGCGTAGCAGACAGGCTGGAACTCCAGCGCTTCAACCTTGAACATCGTCACCCTCCTCGGCCAGCTCGCCCGGCGCACGCGGCGCCACCCCGAGGGGCAGCGGCTCGATGGCCACCGCGCAGGCCTTGAGTTCCGGCATCTTGCTCTGCGGATCCTGGGCGCTGTTGGTGAGGATGTTGCAGGGCGCCTCGCGGAAGTGATACGGCATCGACAGGGTGCCGGGCGGCACGTCGTCGCTGACCTGCGCGCGGGTTTCCAGGCAGCCGCGCCGCGAGCGCAGGCGCACGCCCTGGCCATCGCGCAGGCCGAGGCTCGCCGCGTCCTGCGGGTGGATGAACAGCAGGCCGGCCGGGGTTTCCCGCTCCAGCAGCGGCGACTTGCGGGTCATCGAGCCGCCGCCGTAGTGGAAGTGCAGGCGCTGCGTGGTGAAGAAGAACGGATACTCGGCGTCCGGGCACTCGTCCGGATCGACCTGCGATACCGGCAGCAGCCGGCCCTTGCCGCGCGGAAAGCCCTGCGTGTGCAGCAGCGGCGAGCCCTGCGGGTGGTCGGCGTCGCACGGCCAGTGCAGGCCGTGGTGGGCATCCAGCACCGGGTAGCTCATGGCCGAGAAGATCGGCGTCAGGCTGGTCATTTCCGCGAAGATGGCCTCGGCATCCGCCCAGTTCATCCCGGCGTAGCCCATGCGCCCGGCCAGGTCGGCGAGGATCTGCCAGTCGGTGCGCGCCTCGCCGGGCGGGCTGACCGCGCGGCGGATACGCTGCACCCGGCGTTCGCAGTTGGTGAAGGTGCCGTCCTTCTCGGCGAACGAGGCCGCCGGCAGCACCACGTCCGCGAGCCTGGCGGTCTCGGTCAGCACCAGCTCGACCACCACCAGGAAGTCCAGTGCACGCAGGGCCCGCTCGACATGATGCTGGTCCGGATCGGTCAGCACCGGCTCCTCGCCCATGATCATCAGCGCCCGGAAGTCGCCGGACAGCGCCGCGCCGGTCATGCCCAGCGAGGTCAGGCCGGGCATCCGCGGCATCGGCACGCCCCAGGCCTTGGTGAACTTGTCCTGCACCTCGCCGCTGATGGCTTCCTGATAGCCGGGATAGACGTTGGGCAGGCAGCCCATGTCGCAGGCGCCCTGCACGTTGTTCTGCCCGCGCAGCGGGTTGATCCCGGCGCCGGGATGGCCCACCTGGCCGCACACCAGGGCCAGGTTGGAAACCGCCACCACGTTGTTGGTGCCGCTCTGGAACTGGGTGATGCCCATGCCATAGGCGATGAAGGCGGCGCTGGCCTGGCTGACCTCGTAGGCCAGCTGCTGCAGCACGGCCACCGGCACGCCGGTCTGCGCGCTGGTCAGCTCCGGGGTGAGTCCGGCTACATGCTCGCGCAGCGCCTCGAGGTTCTCGCAGCGCTCGCGCAGGAACTGCAGGTTTTCCCAGCCGTTGGCGAAGATGATGTGCAGCAGGCCGTTGAGCAGGGCGATGTTGCTGCCCAGGCGCAACTGCACATGCAGGTCGGCCAGGCGGGCCAGGCGGGTCTTTCGCGGATCGACCACCACCAGCCGCGCCCCGCGCGCCTGGGCGCGCAGGATGCGCGCGCCGATCATCGCGTGATTCTCGGTGGCGTCGGCGCCGATCAGCAGGATCAGGTCGGCACGGTCGATGTCGGCGATACTGGCGCTCATCGCCCCTGAGCCGAGGGTCAGTGACAGGCCGGCCACCGACGGGCTGTGACAGATGCGCGCGCAATGGTCGATGTTGTTGGTGCCGAGCACCGCGCGGGCGAATTTCTGTGCCGCGTAGTTGTCCTCGTTGGTCGCCCGCGCGCAGCTGATCACCCCCACCGCGCGCGGTCCGCCCTCGGCCAGCGCATCGCGGAAGGCGCCGGCCACCCGCTCCAGCGCTTCGTCCCAGCTGGCGGGACGGAAGCCTGCGCCCTCGCGGATCAGCGGCTGGGTCAGACGGTCGGCGGGGTCGATGGCGAAGCTGGTCGACCAGCCCTTGCTGCACAGCTGGCCCTGGCTGACCGGATGGCCCGGCTGCGGCTCGACGCCGACCACCCGGTTGCCCTCGACCCGCAAGCCGATGCCGCAACCCACGCCACAGAACGTGCACACGCTGGGAATCACCTGCATCGCGCTGCTCCTGCCCGTCAGGTCGATCCTTCCACGGTAGAACGCCCCGTCGTCGGCGAACTTGATCATGATCAGGAACTTGCAAAGTTCGCCGATGACCTAGACTGGAAGGCAGTTGCAACTGCGTGCCAGCAGTGGGGGCATCTTTTTTATGCTTTCAAACACGGGCCAGCCCGTATCCGGCCGTTGCACCCGGGAGCAGATCAGCTGCCGCGAGTGCAAGGTACGGGCGCACTGCTTCCCGCTCAACCTGCATGACGGCGAACTGCAGCAGCTGGATGGCATCATCCAGCGCGCCCGCCCGCTGCAGCGGGGCGAATACCTGTTCAGCGCCGGCGAGCCGCTCCGCCAGCTCCATGCGGTGCGCGCCGGCACGCTGAAGACTTACCTGCTGAGCAGCGAGGGCGAGGAGCAGATCACCGGCTTCCATCTGCCCGGCGAGATGCTCGGCCTCGACGGCCTCGGCACCAACAGCCACCTGAGCTTCGCCGTCGCCCTGGAAACCTGCATGGTCTGCGCCATACCGCTGGCGCGCCTGGAGGAGCTGGCCGGCAGCATGCCGCGCCTGCGCACCGAACTGCTGCGGGTGATGAGCCAGGCCATCCATGCCGACCACGAGCAGATGCGCCTGACCCGCAAGCCGGCGGAGGAGCGCCTGGCAGCCTTTCTCCTCGAACTCTCGCAACGCTTTCGCGCCCGCGGCTATTCCGCGCACAACTTCATCCTGCCGATGAGCCGCTGCGAAATCGCCAACTACCTGGGCCTGACCAGCGAAACGGTCAGCCGCCTGCTCACCCGCTACCGCGACCGGGGGCTGGTGGAGATCAGCGGCCGCGAGGTCTGCCTCAGGGACATGCACCGCCTCCGCCAGCTGTGCGGGCTGCAGTCAGCCGAGCTGGTCGAGGACGAGTGAGGCGGCAGGCGCTTGATCAAAGTCAAAGCGTACCGGCCACCCCCGATCGAAAGTCAAGCAAAGTCCATATCGGACCACTAGGGAGGAGCCACCATGGCTGAGAACGAAAACAAGCCCCAGGAGCAGAGCGAAGAGAAGTCCACCAAGCAGAGTCCGCTCTCCTCCGCCATGCGCCCGCTGGAGAACCTGCGCCACCAGGTCGACAAGCTGTTCGAGGACTTCGACCGTGGCTGGCGTCTGCCCTCGCTGTCGCGCAGCCTCGACATCGAGCCGTTCTGGCGCCGTGAGCTGAGCTTCACCGGCATGCCGGCGGTGGACATCGTCGAGAAGGACGACGCCTTCGAGATCAGCGCCGAACTGCCGGGCATGGACGAGAAGAACATCGAGGTCAAACTGAGCAACGGCAACCTGACCATCAAGGGCGAGAAGAAGGATGAGCGCGAGGAGAAGAAGAAGGACTACTACCTTTCCGAGCGTCACTACGGCTCTTTCCAGCGCACCTTCGCCCTGCCGGAAGGCGTGGACCCGGAGAAGATCGAAGCCCACTTCGCCAAGGGCGTTCTGACCCTGCACCTGCCGAAGAAACCCGAAGCCAGGCAGACGGAAAAGACCATCGCGATCAAGAGCAGCTGATCGACTCCCGCAGCGCCCCGCCCCGTGCGGGGCCACTGCTGCTTCAGATCGCGGGCAAGGCGGTCATCCGCAACCACCGGGCTGAATGGCCCATCCGGCCCGGCGAACGGCCGCAGGTGATCTTTAATGTATGGAGACGCCGCGCAGCCCCAGGCAGAGGAGGCCGACCTTGCCGAGCCAGCACGAACTGAGCAGCCAGCAGCTCTACCACGCCTGCGACGCCAAGGAGCTGAGCTTCGACAGCACCAGCGACCTGCCCGACTTCGAGGCCAGCCTCGGCCAGGAGCGGGCCATCGGCGCCCTGCACGTCGGGGTCGGCATCCGCCACGACGGCTACAACCTCTACGTGATGGGCTCGCCGGGACTGGGCAAGCACGCCATCGTCCGCCAGCTGCTCGGCCAGCAGGCCGCCGCGGTCGAGCCGCCCAGCGACTGGTGCTACGTCAACAATTTCCGCACGCCGCACAAGCCCTGCGTGCTGCGCCTGCCCGCCGGCACCGCCTGCGGCCTGCAGGCCGACATGCGCGCGCTGGTGCGCAGCCTGCTCACCGCCCTGCCGGCGGCCTTCGACAGCGACGAGTACCGCAACGCCATGCAGAACCTCAAGGACCGCTTCAAGGCCCGCGAGGAGGAGCTGTTCGGCACGGTCGACAGCCAGGCGCGTGCCGCCGGCATCATCCTGCTGCGCACTCCGGCCGGTTTCACCCTGGCCCCGCTCAAGGACGGCGAGGTACTCGACGCCGAAGCCTTCGACAAGCTGCCGGACGCAGAGAAGCAGGACATCGAGGAGCGCAGCGAGCGTATCCGCCAGGTGCTGCGCCAGACGCTGCAGCAGGCCGCCACCGCCAGCCGCGAGCACGACCAGGCAGTGGAGTGGCTCAACGAGGCAGTCACCCACGCCACCGTGGAGCGCCAGTTCATCGACCTGGAGGCGCGCTACGCGCACCTGCCCGGGGTGTCCGCCTTCCTCGCCGAGGTGAAACGCGACATCGGCACCAAGGGCTCCGAGCTGTTCAGCGCCGCCCCGGCGGAAAAGCTCTTCGATCGCCAGCGGGTGACCCCGTTCAACCGCTATCTGGTCAACGTGCTGGTCGACAACCGCGACAGCCAGGGCGCGCCGCTGGTCTACGAGGACTACCCGAGCTATCAGAACCTGGTCGGGCGCATCGAGCACCAGGCGCAGATGGGCACCCTGCACACCGACTTCACCCTGATCAAGGGCGGCGCCCTGCATCGGGCCAATGGCGGCTACCTGCTGCTGGATGCACGCAAGCTGCTGACCCAGCCGTTCGCCTGGGAGGCGCTCAAGCGCGCGCTGCAGGGCCGCGAGCTGCGCATCCAGTCGCTGGAGCAGGTTCTCAGCCTGGCCAGCACCATCTCCCTGGAGCCCGACCCCATCCCGCTGGACGTCAAGGTGGTGCTGATCGGCGATCGCCTGCTCTACTACCTCCTGACCCAGTACGATCCCGACTTTCCGCTGCTGTTCAAGATCGAGGCGGACTTCGCCGAAGACCTGCCGCGCAGCGCGGAGAACACCCAGCTGTATGCCCGGCTGATCGCCACCCTGCAGCGCCGCGAACAGCTGCGCCCGCTGCAGGGTGGCGCGGTGGCGCGGCTGATCGAACAGGCGGCGCGGCGGGCGGAAGATGGCGAGAAGCTGTCGCTGCACATGCAGGACCTGATCGACCTGATGCGCGAGGCGGACTACTGGGCCGGCCAGCAGCAGCGCCCGCTGGTGCGCCGCGAGGATGTCGAACGCGCGGTGCGCGAGCGCGTGCACCGCGCCGACCAGATCCGCGAGCGCATGCTCGAGGCGGCGCTGCGCGACCTGCGCCACATCGAGACCGACGGCCAGTGCCTGGCACAGATCAACGGCCTGGCCGTGCTGCAGCTCGGCGCCCATGCCTTCGGCCACCCGGCGCGGATCACCGCGACCGCGCGCCTGGGCGACGGCAAGCTGATCGACATCGAGCGCGAGGTGGAGCTGGGCGGCGCGCTGCACTCCAAGGGCGTGCTGATCCTTTCCGCCTTCCTGGCCAGCCGCTTCGGTGGCCGCGCGCCGCTGTCGTTCGCCGCCAGCCTGGTGTTCGAGCAGTCCTACGGCGGTGTGGACGGCGACAGCGCCTCGACCGCCGAACTGTGCGTGCTGCAGTCGGCGCTGGCGCAACTGCCGCTGCGTCAGGACCTGGCGCTCACCGGCTCGGTAGACCAGCATGGCCGCGTCCAGGTGATCGGCGGGGTCAACGAGAAGATCGAGGGATTCTTCGACCTCTGCGCCGCCCGCGGCCTGAGCGGCCGCCAGGGGGTGATCATCCCCCGGGGCAACGTCAAGCACCTGATGCTGCGCCAGGAGGTGGTGGACGCCGTGGCCGCAGGCCGCTTCCACGTCTACGCCATCGCCCACGTCGACCAGGCCATGGAGCTGCTCACCGGCCTGACGGCCGGCAGCGCCGATGACCAGGGACAGTATCCGGCGGGCACGGTCAACGGCGCGCTGCAGCAGCGCCTGCACGAACTGAGCGAACTGCGGCAGCGGTTCGCTCATCCCGATCGGGACGGACCTGCCGGCAACGGGCAGGCCGCAAAATGAACGGAAGGAGCGCTTTCACTGACACTGCGGCGGATTGACCGGCGCAAGGCAGGTGTTCCCATGGCCAGCGAGCAGAGCCCGCTCAGCCTGTTCCTTCTCGGTGACGTCATGCCGGGCCGCGGCATCGACCAGATCCTTCCCTACCCCGGCGATCCGCGCATCTACGAGGACTACGTGCACGACGCCCGCGACTACGTGGCGCTGGCCGAACAGCGCTGCGGGCCCATCGCCCACCCGGTGGATTTCGCCTACGTATGGGGCGATGCCCTCGCCGAGCTGCAGCGCAGGCACCCGCAGGTGCGCCTGGTCAACCTGGAAACCGCAGTGACCCGTCACGGCCGGCCGGAGCCCAAGGGCATCAACTACCGCATGACCCCGGAGAACTTCCCCTTCCTGCGCGCGGCGGGGATCAACTGCTGCACGCTGGCCAACAACCACGTGCTGGACTGGGGCGAGATCGGCCTGCGCGATACCCTCGACACCCTCACCGCGCACGGCATGCCCTGGGCCGGCGCCGGACTCGACCGCACCGCCGCCGAGGCGCCGGCCATCCTGCCGCTAGACGGCGGACGGCGCCTGCTGGTATTCGCCTTCGGCCTGCCGGACAGCGGCATCCCCACCTGGTGGGCGGCCGGCCCGCACCAGGCCGGGGTGGCCCGCCTGGACGACCTGTCGCCGCGCAGCCTGGGCCATGTGGTCGAGCTGATCCGCGCCGCCCGGCAGAGCGGCGATCGCGTGCTGGTATCGCTGCACTGGGGCGACAACTGGGCCTTCGCGGTACCCGGCGAGCAGCGTGCCTTCGCCCATGGGCTGATCGAGCAGGCCGGCGTCGACCTGGTACACGGCCACTCCTCGCACCACATCAAGGGCATCGAGGTGCATCGCGGGCGACTGATCCTCTACGGCTGTGGCGACCGCCTCAACGACTACGAGGGCATCGAGGGCCACACCGCCTTCCGCGGCGAACTCGGCCTGCTGTATTTCGTCCATCTGCACGACGACGGCCGCCTGCAGGCGCTGGAGATGGTGCCGACCCGCCTCGAGCGCCTGCGCATCAACCTCGCCCAGGGCGTCGACCGCCGCTGGCTGTACGACACCCTGGCGCGCGAGTGTGCGGTGCTGGGCTGCAGCGTACAGGCCAGGGACGGCGGCGCCTTCGCCCTGGGCTGGCGGGCATGAGCGTCAGCAACGCCGAGATCGCTGCGGTATTCGAGGAAATCGCCGACATCCTCGAACTGGAAGGCGCCAACCCGTTCCGCATCCGCGCCTATCGCAACGGCGCGCGAGTGGTGCAGGCCTTCGCCCCGGACATCGCCATGTTGCTCGCCAGCGGCCAGACGCTGCCCAAGCTGCCGGGCATCGGCGACGACCTCGCGGCGAAGATCGCCGAGATCGCGGCCAGCGGCCAGTGCGCCCTGCTGCAGCGTCTGCGCGGCGAGGTTCCGAGCGGCCTGCGCGAGCTGCTCAAGGTCGCCGGCCTCGGCCCGAAACGCGTCGCCCGGCTGTGGCACGAGCTGGGCATCCAGACCCCCGCCGAGCTGCACCAAGCCGCCCGCAGCGGACGCATCCGCACCCTGCACGGTTTCGGCGAGCACACCGAGGAGCGTCTGCTGCAGGCAGTCGATCAGCTCCTGCACACCCCGCAGCGCCGCCTGCTCGCCCATGTCGCGCCCATCGCCGAGCGCCTGCTGGCCATGCTGCGCGAAGTGCCGGGGGTGCTGGAGGTCGCCACCGCCCGCAGCTACCGCCGTGGCCGCGATACCGTGGGCGATCTGGATATCCTGGTCAGCGCGCGCAGCGGCAGCCCGGTGATCCCTCGCTTCACCGGCGACGCCGAGGTGGAAACCGTGCTGGCCGCCGGCACCACCCGTGCCAGCGTGCTGCTGCGCTCGGGTCTGCAGGTCGACCTGCGCCTGCTTGCCGCCGCGTCCTGGGGCGCCGGGCTGGTGTACCTGACCGGCAGCAAGGCGCACAACATCGAGCTGCGGCGCATGGCCCAGGAACGGGGACTGAAGATCAGCGAATACGGTGTGTATCACGGTCAGCAGCGCATCGCCGGCTCCAGCGAGGAGTCGGTGTATCAGGCCCTCGGCCTGCCGTGGATTCCCCCCGAATTGCGCGAGGCGCGCGGCGAAATCGCCGCTGCGCTGGCCGGCACCTTGCCGCGACTGGTGCAGCGCCGCGACCTGCGCGGCGACCTGCATGCCCATACCCGGGCCAGCGACGGACGCAACAGCCTGGCGGAGATGGCCGCGGCCGCCCAGGCCGCCGGCCTGGAATACCTGGCGATCACCGACCACTCCCGCCACCTGGCCATCACCCACGGACTGGACGCCGACGCCCTCGCCCGGCAGATCGACGAGATCGACGCCCTCAACGAGCGCCTGAACGGCATCACCCTGCTCAAGGGCATCGAGGTGGACATCCTCGAGGACGGCAGCCTCGACCTGCCGGACAGCATCCTCGGCCGTCTCGACCTGGTGGTCGGCGCCGTGCACAGTTCCTTCAACCTCGGCAAGCAGCAGCAAACCCGCCGCCTGCTGCGCGCCCTGGAGCACCAGCACTTCAGTATCCTCGCCCATCCTGGCGGGCGCCTGCTCGGCGAGCGACCGCCGATCAACTACGACTTCGCCGCCCTGCTCGCAGCGGCCCGCCAGCGCGGCTGCGCCCTCGAGCTCAACGCCCAGCCGGAACGCCTCGACCTCGACGACCTGCACTGCCGCGAGGCCCGCGAAGCCGGCGTGCCCATCGCCATCAGCTCCGACGCGCACAGCACCCTCGACTTCGTCTGGCTGCGCTTCGGTGTCGGCCAGGCCCGGCGCGGCTGGCTGGAAGCGCGGGACGTGCTCAATACGCGACCGCTGGCCGAGCTGCGCCGCATGCTCGGACGCTGATCGCCGCCGTCGGCCCTGCGTCACGCCGCCACGCCGCGGTATAGCAGCCCCCACCCCTTCCCGCTGATTACTAGGCCGATCGGCGGTGTAGCGTAAAATTCCATTTCCAAATTTCATTATGTTAAATAGCGAATACATATTCTTGCGCCTTCAGGCACATTCCAGACAGCGGGCCTTGCTTTCCGGCAAGCCTTCCCGGGCCTTGAGGGTCTATCCTGCACAGGCCGAACAAGCGCTTTGGGGTGATGCATGGACAAGAAGTTTCAATGGAACGCCTGGTACTTCCTGTTGGCCTTCAGCTTCCTGCTGATGTTCCAAGGCTGGTGGGCCGAGCGCCAGGCGGTCGAGCCGATCGCCTACAGCGAGTTTCTCAAGCTGCTCAACGAGGGCAAGCTGAGCGAGTTGAGCATCAACAACCAGCAGATCAGCGGCAAACTGCTGGAGCCGATCAACAATCGCAGCAGTTTCGTCACCAACCGCGTGGACCCTGCCCTGGCCGAGGAACTGGCCGCCTCCGGGGCCAAGTTCAGTGCGGTCCGGGAGAACACCGCCCTCTCCAACCTGCTGTCCTGGCTGCTGCCGCTGGTGCTGATCTTCGCCTTCTGGAGCTTCCTGTTCCGCCGCCTGACCGACAAGCAGGGTCTCGGCGGGCTGGTCAGCGTCGGCAAGTCCAAGGCCAAGGTGTACGTCGAGCGCGACACCGGGGTGACCTTCGAGGACGTGGCCGGCATCGACGAGGCCAAGGCCGAGTTGGAGGAGATCGTCTCCTTCCTCAAGGACCAGCCCCGCTACAGCCGCCTCGGAGCGCGGATTCCCAAGGGCATCCTGCTGGTAGGCCCGCCCGGCACCGGCAAGACCCTGGTGGCCAAGGCGGTGGCCGGCGAGGCCGGCGTGCCGTTCTTCTCCATCTCCGGCTCGGAATTCGTCGAGATGTTCGTCGGCGTCGGCGCCGCACGGGTGCGCGACCTGTTCGAGCAGGCGCGCAAGGCGGCGCCGTGCATCATCTTCATCGACGAGCTGGACGCGCTCGGCAAGGCGCGTGGCGTCGGCGCTTTCGGCGGCAACGACGAGAAGGAGCAGACCCTCAACCAGCTGCTCGCCGAGCTGGACGGCTTCGACCCGCGCGAAGGCGTGGTGCTGCTGGCCGCCACCAACCGCCCGGAGATCCTCGACCCGGCGCTGATGCGCGCCGGCCGCTTCGACCGCCAGATCGTCGTCGACCGCCCCGACCGCAAGGGCCGGGTGGCCATCCTCAAGGTGCACATCAAACGCATCCAGGCCGCCGCCGACGTCGATCTCGACCAGATCGCCGGCATCACCCCCGGCTTCACCGGCGCGGACCTCGCCAACCTGATCAACGAGGCGGCGATCCTCGCCACCCGCCGCGGCGCCGAGCGGGTGGCCATGGACGACTTCACCCGTGCCGTGGAGCGCATCGTCGCCGGCACCGAGCGCAAGGGCCGCCTGCTGCTGCCCCACGAGCGCGAGGTGGTGGCCTACCACGAGATGGGCCACGCCCTGGTCGCCAGCACCCTCCCCGGCATGGATCCGGTGCACAAGGTGTCCATCATACCGCGCTCGATCGGCGCGCTCGGCTACACCCTGCAGCGGCCGACCGACGACCGCTTCCTGATCACCTTCAACGAGCTGAAGAACCGCATGGTGGTCCTGCTCGCCGGGCGCGCCTCGGAGCAGCTGGTGTTCGGCGAGATCTCCACCGGCGCCGCCGACGACCTGGCCAAGGTCACCGACATCGCCCGGCAGATCGTCACCCGCTTCGGCATGAGCGGCGATCTCGGCCAGGCGGTGCTCGAGCGGCAGAGCAACAGCTTCCTCGGCGAGAACATGATCGCCATGCGCGAGAAGGACTACTCCGAGCAGACCGCCCGCGAGGTCGACCTGGCCGTGCGCCAGCTGATCGACAAGGCCTATCGGCGCGCCGGCGAGATCCTCCAGGAGCGCCGCGCCGAGCTGGACGAAGGCGCGCGCCTGCTGCTGGAGCGCGAAACCATCACCCCCGATGAGTTCCCCCCCCTGCGCCCGAGCGCGCAAGGCTGATAAAATCGCCCGATCCGGGAGTTCCGGTCCGACATTGCGGTCCAATCCGGCATGTCGGGCATCGCACCAAGGGCCCACATCCCTGCTGAATGGCAGCGGGCAGCCGACCAGCCACGGCTGCCCGCGCGGCAGCGCCCGCCCCCGACAACTGGCTGGCATCCATACTTTTCCACTGGAGCCTCTTGCTCATGAGCCAGCCCGCTCGCCCGCTGCGCCTGCTGCTGATCGAGGATGACGAGCGCGAATTCCTGATCATCCGCGGCCTGCTGCGCGAGGCGGGCATCACGCACTACGAGCTGGACTGGGTCAACAGCTTCGCCCAAGGCCTCGCGGCGCTGGACAATCCCGTCCACGACCTGTTCCTGATCGATTACCGGCTGGGCGATGACTCGGGCCTCGAACTGCTGCGCCATGCCTGCGCGCGGCAACTGCCGCAGCCGCTGATCCTGCTCAGCCGCGCCGAGGACGGCGACCTGGGCAGCCAGGCCATCGCCATCGGCGCCGCCGATCACCTGATCAAGGGCGAATTCGACGGGCGCCAGCTCGGTCGCAGCATTCGCTACGCCCTCGAGCGTGCCCGCGGCAGCGGCGAGCCGCGCGGCAGCAACAACCGCGCGACCCTGCTGCAGCGCTGCCTGGAGGCCAGCTACAACGGCGTGGTCATCGCCGATGCGCAATCCCCCGACTATCCGGTCATCTACGTCAACCCGGCGTTCGAGCGCATCACCGGCTATTCGCCGAGCGAGGTGATCGGCCGCAACGTGCGCTTCCTGCAGGGCCGGGAAACCCAGCAGCCCGGGCTCGACGCCATCCGCCGCAGCCTGGCCAGACAGCGTGAGGCCCACGTGGTGCTGCGCAACTTCCGCAAGGACGGCAGCGCCTTCTGGAACGACCTGTACATCGCCCCGGTGCCGGACGAGCGCGGCGTGGTCACCCACTACATCGGCGTGCAGAACGACATCTCCGAGCGCAAGCGCTTCGAGTCGGAGCTGGCCTACAACGCCAGCCACGATGTGCTCACCGGCCTGCCCAATCGCTCGCTGCTGGAGGACCGCCTGCAGCAGGGCTGCCAAATCGCCCGCCGCTACAGCCGCGAGCTGGCAGTGATGCTGATCGACCTGGACGGCTTCAAGCCGATCAACGACACCCTCGGCCACGCGGTCGGCGACAAGGTACTGGTCGAGGTGGCGCAGCGCATGAACGAGGAGATCCGCCCCGGCGACACCCTCGCCCGCCTCGGCGGCGACGAGTTCGTCGTCCTGCTGCCCGATCTCGCCCACGGCGAGGACGCGCTGCTGGTGGCCGAGCGCCTGATCCGCAGCATCGCCCGCCCCTACCGCTTCAACGAGCTGGAGCTGCACGTCACCGCCAGCATCGGCATCACCCTGAGCGACGGCGACATCGAGCAGCCGATGAAGCTGATCCAAGAGGCCGACCTGGCCATGTACCAGGCCAAGCAGCACGGCCGCAACAACTACCAGTGGTACACCGAGCACCTCAACCAGGAAGTCAGCGAACGCATGACCCTGCGCAACGAGCTGCAGAAGACCATCGGCAGCATGAGCTTCGAGCTGCACTACCAGCCGCAGGTGGATGCGCGGCGCAACGCAGTGATCGGCAGCGAGGCCCTGCTGCGCTGGCGGCATCCCGAGCGCGGGATGATCTCGCCGATGCGCTTCATCCCGGTGGCCGAGGACACCGGGCAGATCATCCCGATCAGCCAGTGGGTGCTGGACACCGCCTGCCGGCACAACCGCGAGCTGCTCGACCGCCAGCTGGTCCACGGACCGATCTCGGTGAACATCTCGGCGGTGCACTTCCTGCGCAGCAACTTCGTCGAGACCGTGCAGCGAGCCCTGGAGGAAAGCGGCCTGCCCGCCCCCCTGCTGGAGCTGGAGATCACCGAAAGCGTGCTGCTCAAGGACGCCGAGCGGGCGATCCGCCTGCTGCACGAGCTGAAGGAGCTGGGCGTCGGCCTCGCCCTCGACGACTTCGGCACCGGCTACTCCAGCCTCAGCTACCTGAAGGACCTGCCGATCGACAAGGTGAAGATCGACCGCTCGTTCATCCAGGACCTGATCCGCGACCCGCGCGATGCCGCGATCACCCAGGGCATCATCTCCATGGCCCACCACCTGGATCTGCTGGTGGTCGCCGAAGGCGTGGAGACCCCCGAGCAGGCCGAATTCCTCACCCGCAGCCAGTGCGACGTGTTCCAGGGCCACCTGTACTCGCGGCCGATGCCGTTCACCGATCTGGAGCACTACCTGCAGGAGCGGCAGCGGCGCTGAGCCGCCGGCCGCAGCAGCCCGCCGTCAGTCGCCGCCGCCCTGCCCCTGGGCGCGCAGGCGGACGAGGTTGTCCTTGATGACCTCGCGCACCGCCGCGGTCATCACCCCAGTGGAGATACCCAGCATCAGCACGCCGTTGCCGGCCTCCAGCGCGCCGAGCAGACGCCAGCGGTCGGAGAGCACGATATCGCCATAGCCCAGGGTGGCGAAGGTCACCCCCGAGTAGTACAGCGAGGTGGCGAACTCGTCGAACTCGCCGAGCAGCATGAACAGCCCGGCCCACAGGGCGATCTGCACGAAGTAGCCGAGCATCATCAGCAGCATCACCAGACTCAGCACGAGGAAATCCTGCGACAGCCGGCGGTCGCCAGCCTCGCCCGGCCCCGTGCGGGCGTGATAGCGCACGTAGTAGCGCAGGCAAAGCACCACGATGTAGGCCTCCATGACCAGGCAGAGCAGCATCGCGGGCAGGCCGACCAGCAGGTTGAGCAGCATGGGATCTCCTCAGCAACCCGCCTGCCGCGGACGGCGGTGCAGGCGGTATCGGTCGAGCAGGTAGACCATCAGCCAGGCGTACAGGCTGATGGCGACGAACAGCCCCATGCGCAGGGCGAAGGCGCTGTAGACATCCTGGCCGTTGGCGCTGTCCTGCACCGACAGGCCGAGCAGGATGATCATGGTCACCAGGCTGTTCAGCCAGAAGCCGGGGCTCTGCCGGGTCGGGCTGATGGCGTAGAGCTTGCGCGCCACCAGCAGACCGAACAGCAGCATCCACAGGAAGAACATCCACAGGTGCACGAACAGGCCCAGGGCCCACCAGAACAGGATCGCCAGCAGGCCGCCGAGCAGGGTCGAACCGAGCAGCTCGCGGGCGGCATCGCGCGCGGTGGCGCTGCAGCTCTGCTGGCCGAGGCCGACCGCCTTGAGGATGATCGCCATGTAGCCGGACGGATCGATCAGCGCCAGCAACCAGGTCGGCAGCACCACCAGCGCGGCGCGCAGCGCCACCCAGTTCGCCTCCTCGGGCGGCAGGAACGGCTGCGGCGGCTGGGCCCGCGCGCCGGCGGGCTCGGGAAACAGCCAGTGGCTGACCGGCAGGATCAGCACGGCGAGCAGCAGGCCCTGCGCCAGCGCACCGATGACCAGCAGCGCCAGGGCGAAATCGGCGGTGCCGGCGGCGGAAATCATGGTCAGGCCGATCACCAGGAAGGTGGTGACCAGGTTGTTACCGCCGCTCAGGCCGTGGCGGAAGGCCAGGAACAGGCACAGCCCGACCAGCAGCACGCCACTGACGGCGGCATGACGCAGCAAGGGAATCAGCAGCAGGCCGCTGCCGGTGGTGAGCAGCACCACCAGGGTCAGCCCCAGCCCGGCCTTGAGCGTCAACGGACGCTCGAGCCTGACCAGCAGGAACAGGGCGAACAGCGGGGCCACGAAGGGCAGCGGCAGCCCCAGGGCGTAACTCGCCGCCAGACACAGCGCGGAGCCGCAGACCAGGCGCAGCGCGCGCCGGGCGCGCGGATCCGGCCAGCCACCCGCCGGCTCAATAGGCATAGGACAGCCAGCTCATCAGATGGATGAACAGGCGACCGAGCAGGTTGAGCGGATTGCCCTCGCTGGGGAAGGCCATGACGTCGGCCTGCCCGCCCACGCGGATCCCGCGCAACTTCGCCAGCCGGCTCACCTCGCCGGGAGCGAATTCGACGATCACCGGGAAGCGCTGCGCCGGACGCAGCCAGTCGCGGCTGTTCTCCACCTGCGGCAGGGTCCCGGGGGGCGTGCTCGGCCCGACGCTGACGCCGAAGCCGACGCTGCGCACCCTGCCGGCGAACACCTCGCCGGGCAGCACGTCCAGGACGATGGCGACCGGGGTTTCCGGCTCGACCCGAGCGAGGTTGTTCTCGGTCATTTCCGCAGCGATCCACACGTCCTGGATGGTGATCAGCGTCATCACCGGATTGCCCGCCGCGGCGAAATGGCCGACGTCGGTGCGCAGGTCGGTGACCATGCCGGCCGACAGCGCGCGCACCCGGGTGTTGGCCAGGTCCAGCTCGGCCTTCTCCACCGCGGCGGCGGCACTGCGCAGCAGGGCGTTCTGCTCGTCGCTGCCGCCCTGCTGTTCGCGCGCCCGCTGCACCTCGGCCCGCGCCGCGGCGACCTGGCTGATGGCCTGCACGTGGGTGGCGCGCGACACCTCCAGGCGGCGCAGGGAAATGGTGCCCGGATCCTCGCGGTACAGGCGTTCCAGGCGGTCGCGGTCCTGCTGCGACTTGAGCTCGTTGGCCTCGGCGGCGCGCAGGGAGGCCAGCGCCGAGTCGATGCCGGCGGTGCTGGCGGCGATCTGCCGGCGGGTCGACTCGAGATCGGCGCGCGCCCGCTCGACGGCGATCTGGTACTGGCCTGGATCCACCTCGAACAGCACCTCGCCGGCCTCGACCATCTGGTTGTCGCGCACCAGCACCCGGGTCACCCGCCCGGACACCTCCGCGGCCACCGGCACCACGAAGGCCTGCACCCGCGCCTGTTGCGTGTAGGGGGTGAGGCGGTCGGCCAGCAGATACCAGAGCAGGCTCAGGGCGATCACCCCGATCACCCACTTCACCCCCCGGTTCACCGGGTCGGCGGGCGGCCGGGGCGCCGGAGCCGTCGCGGCCGGCGGGGCGGGCTGCGCATCGTCAGTCATCGTCATGCTCCTTCGGAGGCTCGGCGGCAGCCGGCGCATCCAGCAGGTCGCCCCAGTCGGTGCGTTGCTGCATCTGCGCGCGGCTGGCCTGGTCGATCTGCACCGGGGTGCCCTGCCAGCCACCGCCCAGCGCCTTGTACAGGGCGATCAGGCTGCTGAGCGCATCGTTGCGGGTCACCAGGTAGTTGTCCTGCTGCACGAGCAGCGCGCGCTGGGCATCCAGCACGCGCTGGAAGTCGGCGTAGCCCTCGCGGTACTGGGCGCTGGCCAGGGTCAGCGAGCGCTCGGCGGAGATCGCCGCCTCACCGAGGATGCGCTCGCGCTCCAGCGCCTTGCTCAGGCCACGGGCGGCATCGTCGGCCTCGCGCGCGGCCTGGCGCACGCTGGCGCGGTAGACCTCGATCAGCTGCTGCAGGCGCGCGTCCTGCACGCGCACGTTGTTGCTGATCCGCCCGTAGTCGAGGATGTTCCAGCGCAGGCTCGGCCCGGCGACCCGGTCGAGGGTGTCGGGCGCGCCGTCCAGCGAGCTGGTGGACCAGACGATGCTGCCCAGCAGGCTCAGCGAGGGATAGAGATCGCTCCTGGCCACGCCGATCAGCGCCGACTGGGCGGCGACGTCGAGTTCGGCGGCGCGGATGTCCGGCCGCCGCCGCAGCAGCTCGGCCGGCACATCCTGCAGCACGGCGCGGTCGACCAGCGGAATCAGCCCTTCGCGCGCGGCCAGCTCCGTCAGCGGCCCGGGCGGCCGGCCGATCAGCACGGCCAGGGCATTGCGCAGCCGCGCCACCTGATCCTCGAATGCCGGCAGGCTGCTCAGGGTGCCCAGGTACTGGGTCTTGGCCTGCTGCAAGTCCAGCTCGTCGCTCTCGCCACTGGCGAACAGCCGCTCGGTGATCTGGTAGCTGCGCTTCTGCTGCTCGGCGTTGGCCCGCGCGACGCGCAGGCGCGCCTCGGTGGTACGCAGGGCGAAATAGGTCTCGGCCACCTGGGCGCGCAGCAGCACCAGCACGTCCTGATAGTTGGCTTCGGCGGCGAAGTAGGCGGCATCGGCCGACTCGATGGCGCGGCTGAAGCGCCCCCAGAAGTCCAGCTCCCAGCCGATGTCGACGCCCAGGCTGTGCTGCCAGAACTGGCTGTCCTGCGGGTTGCGCCCGCCGGACTGGTCGCGCTCCAGATAGAGGCTGTCGGCGCTCGCCTGCTGCAGCTGCGGATAGCGCCCGCTCCGGGCGATGCCCAGCTGGGCGCGGGCCTCCATCACCCGCAGGCCGGCGATCCTCAGGTTGGTGTTGTGGCTGTCGGCCTCGGCGATCAGGCGGTCGAGCACGGGATCGTCGAACACCCGCCACCACTCACGGATATCGGGCTGGGCGACCTGCCGACTGGCCTGTTCGATGGCCGGGCTGCGCCACGCCTCCAGCCACGCCTCGCCGGGCGGCTGGAAATCCGGCCCCAGCCGCACGCAGCCGCTCAGGCCCGCCAGGCCGAGCAGGAGCAGGCGGCCAGGACGCAGACGCTCCGACATCGCGCGCGCCTGCGAACGTCAGAACGCTGAGGATCCGGGGTGCCGGGTAACGACCTGCGCAAACGGGAAGATGGCCACCATCGTCTCTCTCCTTGAAGGGCGCGGCGAGGATATGTGCTGGATGAATCCAGCATAGTCGAGCGCCACCCGGTGGACCCCGCCGTGGCTCTCATCCGGCGGCCCGACGTCCGAAGCTGGCCGCCTTGCGTGTCCAGACCGCCCGCTGCTGTGGCGTAGCCCCGCGGATCGGGCCGAAGCTGGTCACTTGCACCGGCCGGATGCCGCTGAACTCGAGGATAGTGCGCTTCATCTGCTGGTGGCCGGGCATGCGGAACCCCCAGCGGTAGTACCAGGGCGGCGTGTCCATGGTGACCAGCAGGTGCGCGGAGCGTCCGGCCAGCAGGCGATCCCAGAACGTCGAGTCGCGCCGATAGCTGAAGGCGAAACCGGGCAGGAAGACGCGATCGATGAAGCCCTTGAGCAACGCCGGCATCGCCCCCCACCAGGTGGGGTAGACGAATACCAGGTGCTCGGCCCAGAGGATGTCCTGCTGGGCCCTGAGCAGATCCTCCTCGAGCGGCTGCACCTTCCGGTAGCCCTCGTGCAGGATCGGGTCGAAACGCAGGTCGCCCAGTCGCAACTGGCGCACCGTGCAGCCGGCTTCGCTCGCGCCGGCGCGGTAGGCCTCAGCCAGATGGGAACAGAAACTGTCGCCGGCCGGGTGGCCGAGGATGAGGAGGACTCTCTTGCTCATGCGGTCGCTTGCCTGTGCTGCCGGAATAAGCTGGGCAGGGTAAAGTCGGCCCCTTGCGGCAGAGTCAAGCACTCCAGGGAGATCAGCAGCATGTACATCGGCAGGGCCGCCGAGTTATCCGGCACCACGGTCAAGACCATTCGGCATTACGAACAGCTCGGCCTGCTACCGCCGCCCCGGCGCCAGGGCAAGTACCGGATCTACGATCAGGCCGGCATCGACACCCTGCGCTTCATCAAGTGCGCCCAGCAGCTGGGCTTCAGGCTGAAGGAGCTGCGGGAGATCCTCGGCGATACCCCGGCTCCGGACTTTCCCTGGGAACTGGCGCAGCAGGCGATAGCGCGCAAGAAGCAGCAGCTGGCCAGCCGGATCGCGGAGCTGCAGACGCTCCATCGGGGCCTGGAGGAGTTCGAGCACGGAATCGCCGACGCCCGGGCGGAGTGCCCGCTGCATGCGGGCCAGCCCCTCGGCGACTAGAAGTCCTTCTTGTAGAAGATGTCCAGCGAGCTGGCCAGGCCGCTGGCGGCCTCCAGGTAGAGCTTCTTGCTCAGCTCGTAGCGCAGGGCGAACACGTTGCCGGTCTCGAACACGCCGACGCCGTAGCGCAGGCTCAGGCGGTCCGACAGGTAGCCGCTGGCCACCACGCTGCTGTCGCTGCCGTTGCCTTCGCTGTCGAGCAGAAAATCCTTGATGCCCAGGCGCTCGGCCAGGGCGCCGGCGACCTGCCCGCCACCGGCCAGGCCGAGGGCCAGGGCGGCCTGGCTGACCATGTTCTGTTCGCCGCTGGTGCCCGGAGCGCGGCCGAGCACCAGGTAGGACAGCGCCTGCTCCTGGCTCATCGCCGGCTCGGAGAACACCTCGCTGAGCGGCGCGTCGGCACGTCCGGTCAGGCGCAGGCCGGCGGTGACCTCGTCGACGGTGCGGATCGCCTCGATGTCCAGCAGCGGCTGGTCGATGGGCCCGGCGAAGATCAGCCGGGCGCGGCGCAGGGTCAGGCGCTGGCCGTAGGCGCGGTAGCGGCCGTTCTCCAGTTGCAGGGAGCCGCTGCTGTCGAGGTTGTCGCGGATGCGCAGGCGGCCCTTGAGATCGGCGGTGAGGCCGAAGCCAGAGAAGCGCAGGCGGTCGTCGCCGAGCAGCAGGCGCAGGTTCATCTTCAGCCCCGGCATGCCCGGCTCGCGCGGCTGCTCGCCGACGATCTGCGTATCCCCCGAAACCGTCACCGCCTGGGCCGGCAACTCGCGCACCTTGATCTGGCCACGGGGAATGGCCAGCTGGCCACCCAGTTCGAGCTGTCGCCCGCGCAGGCCGAGTTCGAGGTCCGGCTCGACCTCGACCTTGGCATAGGGCTCGACCTGCACCGGCAGACGGCTGCCGCGCACCTTGAGGTCCATGCGTGGTTCGCCGCTCCAGTCCAGGCTGCCCGTCAGGCTGCCCTGCCCCTGCTCGCCACTGCGCCAGCGGCCATCGAGCTGGGCCTGCTGGCCGGCGATGGTCATGCCCAGCTGCAACGCCTCGAAGCTCAGCGGCAGTTCGCCACCGGCGACGTGGCCGTCGCGCAGCGCCAGACGGCCATCGACCACCGGCGCCAGCAGGCTGCCCGACAGCCGTCCATCACCGTCGAGACGCCCGTCGAGGCGCTCGACCTGCGGCACGAACGCCCGGGCCAGCGCCAGGTCGAGCCCTGCGATGCGGAAGCTGCCGGACAGCGGCCGGCCCGCCGCCAGCGGGTCGATGTTGGCCTGCAGCGCCAGGGTGCCGAGCCCCGGGCCGGCCAGCAGCAGTTCGCTGTCGACGCGCCTGGGCTGCAGGCGGCTGGTCAGGCGCAGGCTCTCGTAGGGAATTTCCTGCCAGGCACCGTTGGCGTTGGCCGGGTCGCGCAGGCGCAGGCGCCCGCTGCCGGCATCCAGACGGATTTCGCCTCGTGGCCCGGCGGCGGGCAGATCGACGCGCAGGTCGCCGTTCAACTGGCCGGCCAGGGCAACACCATCGGGCAGGGCATCGCCCAGACGGGCCAGGGCGAAGTCGCGTAGCCTCAGGCGCAGCTGCGGCTCGGGCTGCAGGCGCTGGGCCTCGGCGCACAGGCGGGCCTGCTCGGATTGCCAGCAGTGCGCGCCGAGGGTCAGGCGGCCGGCGGCGCTGCGCTCGATGCTGGCCGGCTGCTGCAGCCGCCAGGCCATGCCGGCCACGGCCAGATCGCCGCGCGCCAGGCTGCCGCGCCAGTCCGCGCCGCGCAGCCCGCCGGCCAGCGCCAGCTCGACGCGCAGGGGCTCGCCGCTCAACCCGAGAGCGAGCTGATGGCGTGCCAGGGTGCCGCTGCCGTTGACCTCGAGCTGGCCGTAGGCGGTATTCCCGCTGCGCAGACCGCTGGCGGAGATGCGCAACTCGCCGCGCTGGCCGGCATCCACGCCGGCCTCGACGCGCAGGGCGGCCAGCGCCTGCTCGCCATAGCCGATGCGCTGACCGCTGAGCGCCAGGCTGCCCTGCGGCGCCTGCACGCTGCCGGCCAGCCGGAGGTTGCCCTCCAGCTGGCCGCGCAGATCGGGCCAGAGCTGGTCGAGCCGCGTCAGGGCCAGCTGCGCGCGCGCGGCCAGTCGTCCATTCCATTCGCCTTCGCCGTCGATACGGTTGTCGCCCAGACGCAGCGCCAGCTCCGGCAGTTGCCAGTGCGCACCGTCCGCGAGCACGCGCCCCTTGAGCGTCAGCGGCTGGCGCCGCAGCTGTCCGCCGAGGTTCCAGTCGGCATTCAGGTGCAGACCATCCGCCTTCACCTCGCCCTGGCTGGCCAGCTCGCCACCGATGCGCCCGGGCAGGTCCTTGTGCCAGTAGCCCGGATCGAGTTCGCTCAGGCGCAGTTGCGCCTGCCAGGCCAGCGCCTCGGCGAACTGCAGCGCCAGCGCGCCTTCGCCGCGGCCCTGGCCGGCGTCGAGACGCAGCTCGGACAGGCGCAGGCTGCCGTGATCGCCCTGCAGCGGCGTGCGCAGGCGCAGCGGGCCGGCCGGCCCCTGCAGGCGCAGATCGATATCGCCCCGGTAGCGCCCGTCGGCGTACTGCAGCGCGGCCTGCAACTGCTGCAGCCCCAGCGTCACGTCGGGCTGCGGATACAGCTGCTGCCAGTCGAAGGCGCTGCCCTGCAGCGCGAGGTCGGCGGCGAAGGCTTCGTCCCAGGCGAGGTCGCCGGCAAGCGTCAGCTGCTCGCCGCGAACATCGGTCAGGCGCAGCGTCTCGACCCGCGCGCGGGTGGTCTCGACCCGTCCCCGCAGCTCGACGGCCACCGGCTGCCCGGCACCGGCCAGCTGCGCCCGAGCGCTGATCGCGCTGCCCGCGCGCAGGCTGCCGCTGGCCTCGAGGGTCAGACTGCGGAACACCAGGCTGGCCGGCAGACTGGCGAGCGCCTGGAAGTCATCGGCCTGCAGCGTCAGCTGCAGCGGCAGCTCCTCGGCCAGCGGACTCAGCCAGCCGCTCAGACGCCCCGGCAGATAGCCCTGGCTGAGCACCTCGACCCCGAGACGCCCCAGCAGCGGACCGTCCAGGGTCAGCTCGAGCTGCCAGGGGCGGCCATCCACCTCCGGCAGCTGCAGACCGGCACGCGCCTGCAGGGGCCAGTCGCCATGCGGCTGCAGGCGCAGCTCGCTGACGCTCAGACGCACGCCGGGGCGTTGCAGGTCGACGGCGCCGAGCTGCAGGCCCTGGCGGTCGAGGCTGGCCGACAGCGCCAGCTCGTGCAGCTGCTCGACACCGTTGACCACCAGGCTGCCCAGTTGCAGACGGGCGACGCGCACGGCCAGCGGCAGACGGATGTCCGGCAGCGCCAGCGGGGTGGCAGCGGCCGGCGGCTCGCCGGGCGGCAGGTCGAGCTGCAGACGCGCGGCGCCCAGCTCGTCCAGACACAGCGCCCCCTCGCGCAGGCAGGCCAGGCGGTTGACCACCCGCACCTGCTCGACCTGCACGCGGTTGGCGCCGGACTGCCAACGCAGGCTGGCGGCCGTCCAGTCGCCGAACAGCCGCCCGCGGAAGTCCTCGACCGTCAGCCCGGGTACGCGGGCGAGCAGCCAGCGGCTGCCTGGCTCGCTGGCCGGCAGAGCGAGCACGGCGAGCACGGCGAGCAGCGCCAGAAGCAGCGCCAGCAGGCCGTAACGCAGCCCGCGCCTCACAGCTCGGGCCCCATGGAGAAGTGGATGCGAAAGCCCGAGCCTTCGTCCTGGTCGAGGGCGTGGGCGAGATCGAGGCGGATCGGGCCGACCGGGGACACCCAGCGCACGCCGATGCCGACGCCGGTCTTGAGCGGGTCGCTGAAGCCGTCGATGGCGTTGCCGTGGTCGACGAAGGTGGCCAGGCGCCAGCGCTCGAGCAGCGGGTACTGGTACTCCAGGCTGCCGATCACCAGGTAGCGGCCACCGACCCGATCGCCCTCGCTGTCGCGCGGCGACAGGGTCTGGTAGTCGTAGCCGCGCACGCTCTGGTCGCCACCGGCGAAGAAACGCAGCGACGGCGGAATCAGCTCGAAGGCGTTGGTGGCGATGCCGCCGAGCTGCACCCGGCTGAGCACGCGGTGGCCGGCGCCCAGGGTGATCAGGCCCTTGGCCTGCAGGTTGAGGTGCAACAGGTCGGCGTCCGACAGCAGGGTCCGATGGGCACCGGTGAGGTCCAGCTGCAGGCGGTAGCCGCGACTGGGATCGACCTTGTTGTCGCTGTGCAGGCGGCTGAAGGCGATGCCCGGCAGCAGCAGGTTACTCTGCCCCTCGTCGTCGCCGGTGCGGAAGTTCTCCTGCTCCCAGCGCAGCGACAGGGTGCGCTGCCATTCGTTCTCCGGCTGGTGCTGCCACTGGGTGCCGAGGGTGAAGCGCTCGCTCTCGGTGTCCACCAGGTCTTCCATCTGGTAGCCGGTGGTGAAGCGCAGGCTCTCGGTGAGCGGCGGATCGAGGGGAATCTCGTACCAGGTGCCGAGGTTCTGCCGCGGGCTGGAGAACTCGAAGTCGGCCCCCAGGCGATGCCCCTGGTCGCCGCGCCAGTGGCGGGTCCAGGTTCCGCGCAGGCGCGGCCCGACGTCGGTGGAATAGCCCAGGCCCGCGGCCAGGGTGCGCGGCTGGCGCGCCTGCAGCTGGACCTGCACCGGGATGACCTGGCCCTGCGCATGCTCAGGCGCGGCGTCGATGCGCACGTCGCTGAAGTAGTTGGTGGAGACCAGCGCGCGGTTGAGCTCGCCGAGACGGTCGGAGTCGTAACCCTCGCCGGCCTGGAACGGCACCAGACGCTGTAGCAACCGGTCGTCGAACGGCGTGTCGCCGCTGAAGCTGATGGCGCCGAAGCGATAGCGCGGCCCGCTGCGATAGACCAGGCGGATATCGGCGACGCCGGCCTGGGGGTCGACCGACAGGCTCTGCTCGACGAACTGGCCCTCGAAGAAGCCATAGCGCAGCGCCTGGTTGCGGATCAGCCGCTTGGCGTCCTCGTAGGCGCCGTGGTTGAGCACTGCACCGGGACGCAGCAGCGGGCTGTCGGGCTGGCGGAAATTCTTCAGCCGGGTCACCTCGCCCTCCACGCGGACCTCCACGTTGCGCAGGCGTACCGGCTCGCCCTGCTCGATGTGCAGGCGCAGCACGGCCGTGTCGCCCTCCTCGACCACTTCGCTGCGGATCCGCCCGTGGTAGTAGCCCAGCGCCTGCAGTGCCTGGACCGCCGAACGCTCGGCGGAACGCGCGAAGCGCCGCAGCGCGGCGGCATCCCGACCGTTCAGCGTGCCGATGTGGGCCTCGACGTTCTCGCGCAGGGCCTTCTGCCTGGGGCTGAGCAGCACCTCTAGCTCCGCCTCGGCCGCCGCGGCAGTGCCGGCGACCAAGGCCAGCAGCAGGGCTGACGCGGGTATGAACATCCTCTTCATGCGACCGATCGTAGCACGGCCTGCGCGGCGTGCCCGAGTCGCGTCACAGGCGGCGGATTCCCGCCATGCCCGCGAGCGGCGATGGCGAGAATCCGCCACCCGCTTGTGATCCCCATCACCTTTCCCCCCTCGCCCGGGCCTCGGCAGGCCGTCTGGCACAGCTATTGCGATCACGGCGGCCGCCCCGAAGGGCACCAACCAGAACAACAGGGAAACCACCATGCTCAAGACAATCCTAGCCGCGTGCCTCTCCATGGGACTACTCCTGCCAGCCAGCGCCTCCCGGGCGGCCGATCAGGAACCCATCCTCATCCGCTTCTCCCACGTGGTCGCCGACGAAACCCCCAAGGGCCACGGCGCCCTGCTGTTCAAGCAGCTCGCCGAACAACGCCTGCCCGGCCGGGTGAAAGTGGAGGTGCACGGCAACTCCTCGCTGTTGGGCGACGCCGAGGAGCTGGCCGCCCTGCAGCGCGGCGAGGTGCAGCTGCTCGCGCCGTCGCTGGCCAAGTTCCAGCAGTACACACCCAAGCTGCAGGTGTTCGACCTGCCGTTCCTGTTCGACGACCATGATGCGGTGGCGCGCTTCCAGCAGAAGCCCACCGGCCGCGACCTGCTGATGTCGATGCACGAGCACAACATCGTCGGCCTCGCCTACTGGCACAACGGCATGAAGCAGCTGTCGGCCACCCGGCCGCTGCGGCTGCCGCAGGACGCCAGGGGCCTCGGCTTCCGCATCCAGCCGTCGCAGGTGCTGGAAGCGCAGTTCGCCGCGCTGCAGGCGCGCAGCGTCAAGCTGCCGTTCGCCGAGGTCGCCGGCGCGCTGAAGAACGGCCAGGTGCAGGGGGCGGAGAACCCCTGGTCGAACATCTACAGCCAGCAGCTGCACAGCGTGCAGCCCTACATCAGCGAGACCAACCACGGCGTGCTGGACTACATGCTGGTCAGCAACGCGCGCTTCTGGTACGGCATTCCCCACGAGATCCGCAGCGAACTGGAAGCCATCATCGACGAAGTGACCCTTGCGGTGAACCGCGAGGCGGCGCGCCTGAACGCCGAGCACCGCCAGCGCATCGCCGCCGCCGGCACCAGCCAGATCATCGCCCTCAGCGACGCCGAGCGCAGCGCCTGGCGCGCCGCCATGCAGCCGGTGTGGCAGCGCTACGAGGACGAGATCGGCCCGGTGGTGATGCGCGCCGCCAAGGCGGCCAACCGCTCGCTGTGACCGCGGCGCCCCGGCCAGACCGGGGCGCCCCGCACGTTCGCAATCCCCCGCTGGCTGCTACAGCCGGCTCACCGACTCGCCGAGCCGGTCGATCAGCTCCTGCACGCCGCCGAGCGCGGCGCGCTCCTCTTCGAGGACGATCTCGAACGCGCGTTTCTTCAGCGCGGTGACGTCGAAGCCCGCGCGCAGCGCGACCGGAACCGTGCTGATCAGGATGTCGAACAGGCGGTCCACCGCGTGCAGCCGCCCCCACAGGTAGTCGTTCTCGCGGATCGAGCGGCCGAGAAAACCGCCGAAGCTGGCGAAGGAACTGCCCAGTAGCACCTCCTTGCGCTCGTCGAAGGCGATGCTGCGGGCATCTTCCGGGCTGATGCGGTCGACCAGGATCTCCTCGATGGTCTCGGCCTCCCGCGACAGGACGGTGGCGGTCGGACGCAGGATCATGTCCCAGAAGAAGTAGCCGAGATACGCGGTGAGGATCGCGATGCGGCTGGCCTGCCTCAGCTTCATGAACTGCGGCGAGGCCAGCACGGCGTCGGAACTGTCGATATGCCGGGCGAGGTCGTACTCCTCGGCCAGACGCTCGATCAGCCGGGACAGCTCGGCGCAGGCCAGCGGATCGCCCTGGATCAGCTCGGGCGAGTACTGCCGCCGGGCCTCGTCCTGGCGGAAGATCGCCCGGCAGGCGCTCACCGCCTGGTGGCTGAGGAAGTCCGGATCGTCGCAGAAGGCCAGGTCGCTCAAGCACTTGTGGATCTTCATCTTCAGCAGATCCAGGGTTTCCGACTCGGCCTCCGCGTTGGCGTCCTCGGCTACCCGGGCGTACAGGTCGTTGATTTCGTGCAGCACGAAGTTCAGCCGCCGGCGCTTGTAGATCACCCCGAAATCGGTGACCACCCGGGAGAACAGCGGCAGATCCTCGTTCCTGTAGGCGTTCTCGGGGATCCGGTAGGTGGCGCTGATGACGCCCATCTGCCGCGCCCAGGCCTCGATCATCTCCTGCACGCGCCGCGCTTCGGGTGAATCGGGAGTGTACTGGCAGGCCCAGCAGATGACCTGCACGATGAAGTCCAGCGCCTCGAAGGCAAGCGAGCGCATCCAGGTGTCATAGGCGATGAACAGCCCGGGGACCGGGCGGAAGCCGATCATCCGCCAGTGCTGCAGGTCATCCCGGGTGAAGCTGCCACTCAGACGCCCCTGGGTCTGCTCCTCGAGGTGCTCGACGACCTGCGGGCGCGCGCTGAGGATCGCCTCTTTCAGCCGGCGGGCCTGTACGTTGTGCCGGCTGAGCATGGCCAGCTCGTTGTACACCGGATCCTGCCGGGGCAGGTCGGTCAGCGCCCCGCGCAGGGTGGCGAAGAAGCCGGGCACCCCGGAGCCGGCCGCTCTGCGCCGGCCCTTCGGCCGCGGATCGACGTACACCAGGCGGCGATCCACCTCGCGGAAGGCCGCATGCACCCGGATCGCCTCGACGCAGGCCATGATCGGCTTGTTGTCGAGGATGCTGCCGTCCACCAGCACCGCGTCCTCGGGATTCTCGCCACGCTCGCGGTAGTGGCGGAAATTCTTCTCGAGGAACTGCGAGCGCGCCGGCCAGGGCAGGTGCCGGGCGGCGAGCAGATCGTCCATCTCGCGGATCCGCGCCGGCGGGAACGCCCCCGGATAGGAGGCCGAGGCCCTGGCGGCGAAGGCCAGCGAGGGGAAGTTGTCGGCAGTGAACTCGCTGAGCAGATGCCCGGTCCGTCGATGCTCGAGGCCGAAGCGCAGCAGATGGCGGTGCTCGCGCTCGTGGGCCACCGGCGGGTCATGGATGAAGATGGGCCGCTCCAGGCCGTGGAAGTCGGTCGCCGTCAGCAGCAGATCGAGCCTGCCGCCCTTGGGCAGCAGCGACTCCCACTTCGCGGTGGAGACGTCCATCGCCCGCAGACCGTCGAGGATCAGGCCAGCCAGGCGGGCGCCGTCGAGTGGCGGCTTGAACCAGCGCGAGCGCAGGAACACCGAGATGCGCTTGGCGATGTCGGGGTTGCTGGCGCCGGGCAGCAGCCCCTCGCGGCCGAGCCGGCGCATCAGCGGACGCATCAGCGGCCAGACGTACCACTTGCTCCACAACCGCGCCCGGGCTTCCGGCGCCAGCAGGCCGAGCATGTCGGCCTGTTCCAGCCACAGGTCGGTGATCGGCTTGAGCGAGCGGTCGTGCGCCAGTGCCGCGGCCAGGCTCACGCCGTTGATCGCCCCGGCCGATGAGCCGGCGATCACGTCGACGATGACCCGCAGCGCCACGTCCTTGCCGAGGATCTGCAGGAACTGGAGATACACATCGCCGGTCGAGCGCTCCGGCTCGTCGGGATAGCGCTGGTGAAAACCGGCAGCATCGCCGCCGGCGGGCGCATGATGCAGCTTGGAGGCGCGCACCAGGTTGAGGATCTCGCGGTTGATGCCATGCTGGTACACCGCCAGCGAGACGCCACCGAACAGCACGAGGGCCAGCCGCAGTTCTTTCTCTTTCATGCTCGAGCACCGGGTGAAGCGTGCGCCGCAGGGCGCCGGAAACCAGCACTGCCAATCGAACCCACCCACAACCAGCGCACCCGGAACCCGGCCCCGGCGCGCAGCGGCGCCACGGGCTACAGCCGCCCGACCACCTCGCCGATGCGGTCGACCAGGCCCCGCACCAGCCCCAGGCGTTGCCGCTCCTCCTCCAGCACCCGCTCGAAGGCACGCTTCTTCAGCGCATCGACCGCCAGGTTGGCGCGCAGGTTGGCCGGCACCGTGCTCAGCAGGATGTCGAACAGGCGGTCCACCGCGTGCAGGCGCCCCCACAGGTAGTCGTTCTCGCGCACCGCGCGGCCGAGGAAGCCGCCGAAGCCGGCGAAGGAGCTGCCGAGCAGCACCGGCTTGCCGTCGTCGAGCACGATGCTGCTGGCGTCCTCCGGACTGATGCGGTCGACCAGGATCTCCTCGATCGGCCCGGCCTCCAGCGCCAGCGCGCTGGCCGTCGGGCGCAGGATGATGTCCCAGAAGAAATAGCCCAGGTAGCCGGTGAGGATGGCGATGCGGCTCGCCTCCGGCAGGTTCTGCACCAGCGGCGAAGCCAGCACCGCGTCGACGTTGTCGACCGTGCGCGCCATGTCGCACTCCTGGGCCAGACGCTCGACCAGGCGGGAGACCTCGGCGCAGGCCTCGGGATCGGTCGCCATGGTCTCTGCCGTGAGCGCCGCCCCCTCGCCCTCCTCGGCCATGAACAGCTCGCGGCAGGCGCTCACCGCGTGGCGACTGAGGAAGTCGAGGTCATCGTAGACCGCCAGCTCGCCGACGCACTTGTGGATCTTGATCTTCAGCAGGTCGAGCGCCTCGGAGGCGGCCTCGGCGCCCTTGCCGCTGCTCAGGTCGGGATACAGGTCGTTGATCTCGTGGAGGACGAAGTTCAGCCGGCGCCTTTTGTAGATCAGCCCGAAGTCGAGGATCATCCGCGCGAACAGCGGCAGGTCGAGGTTGCTGTAGAGCTTTTCGGGCATCTTGTAGGACTCGGCGATGATGCCCTGCTGGCCGGCCCAGGCCTCGATCACCTCCTGCACCCGACGCGCCTGCGGCGAATCGGCGGTGTACTGGCAGGCCGTGGCGATCAGGCGGCCGACGAAATCCAGCGCCTCGAAGATCAGCGCACGCATCCAGGCGTCGTAGACGATCGCCGTGCCCGACAGCAGGGTGATCGAGAGCAGCCGCCAGTGGCGCAGATCGTCGACGCTGAAGCCGCTGGTGAGCTTGCCGGCGGTTTCCTGCTCGATCAGCCGGGCGATCTGCGGCCGGGCATGCAGGATCGCTGCCTTGAGCCGGCGGGCCTGCACGTTGTAGCGGCTGATCGTCGCCAGTTCGTTGTACACCGGGTCCTGGCGCGGCAGGTCGCTGAGGGCGCCGCGCAGGGTGGCGAAGAAACCGGGCACCCCCGCCCCCGGCAGCCGCCGGGTGCCTTTCGGATGCGGGTCGATGTACACCAGGCGACGGTCCACCTCGCGCAGCGCGCCGTGGGTGTGGATCGCCTCGACGCAGGCCATGATCGGCTTGTTGTCGAGCACGCTGCCGTCGACCAGCACCGCGTCCTCGGGGTTCTCGCCGCGTTCCTGATAGTCGCGGAAGTTGTTCGCCACGAAGCGCGAGCGCGCCGGCCAGGGCATGTGCCGCTCGGCCAGTAGGTCGTCCAGCTCGCGCAGCTGGGCGGGCGGAAACGCCCCGGGATAGGACGCCGAGGCCCGTCCGGCGAAGGCCAGCGAGGGAAAGCTGTCGGCGTCGAAGTCGCTGAGCAGGTGGCCGGTCTTGCGGTGCTCGAGGGCGAAGCGCAGCAGGTGGCGGTGTTCGCGCTCGTAGGCCACCGGCGGGTCGTGGATGAAGATCGGCCGCTCCAGGCCGCGGAAGTCGGTTACCGTGACCAGCAGGTCGAGCCGCTCGCCCTTGGGCAGCAGCGACTCCCAGGTGGTGGTCGCGCTGTTCATCGCCGTCAGGCCGTCGAGCATCACCGTGCTCAGCCGGCGCCCGTCGAGCGGCGGCTTGAACCAGCGCGAGCGCAGGAACACCGAGATACGCTTGGCCATCTCTGCGTCGGCCTGCCCCGGCAGCAGGCCCTCGCGGCCGAGGCGGGCCAGCAGCGGGCGCAGCAGCGGCCAGAAATACCACTTGCTCCACATCCGCGCCCTGGCCTCCGGGGCCAGCAGGCCGAGCATGTCGGCCTGCTCCAGCCACATGCTGGTGATCGGCATCAGCGAGCGGTCATGGGCCAGGGCGGCGGACAGGGTGATGCCGTTGATGCCGCCGGCCGAGGAGCCGGCGATGACGTCGACGATCACCCGCAGGGCGATGTCCTTGCCGAGGATCTCGAGGAATTCGCGGTAGATGTCGCCGGTGGAGCGCTCCGGCTCGTCGGGGTAATGGTCGTGGAAACTGCGCGCGGCGGCGTCCGCCTCCTCGCCGTCGCGCGCACCGTGATAGAGCTTGGAGGCGCGCACCAGGTTGAGGATTTCCCGGTTGATGCCGTGCTGGTACACCGCGAGGGACACCCCGCCGAAGAACACCAGCGCCAGGCGGAGTTCTTTCTCTTTCATGGTCGCTCCGTTGCGGACGCGGCGCCCTTGCAAGTCATCGCCGGGGCGGCAGCCAGACACCACCTCCGCCATCAAAGCTAGCGCAGAAAGCACGCGACTGCCGAAGCGTCTTCAGTTCGACATGACCCGCTCCTGAACAGGCCCGGCGCGGCCGGGAGCAGCTGAGCCTCCTTCCGCACGCACCAACCGGCAGTTCAAGGCATCGATGACTGCCCTGTTTTCAAGGCTGGTCCAGCACTTCCCGCCAGGCAGATTCCAGGGCATCGAAGACCGCTTCGGGCACCTGGTACTGGTATTGCTTGCGGCGGTTCAGCGAGAGCTTGCCGTTCTGGTCAAGGCAGAACATCACCAGCCGCGACAGGACGCTGTTGGGAATGTCGAACTGCTGATCGATACGCCGGTATATGGCGTCGTAGCGGTTGAGAAACAGGGTTTCTTCCTTGAGGTGGCGTTCGAGTGCCTGCTCGGTGGCGCGCAGCATGAATTCGGCGCAGGCAGTGCCATCCCAGTAGCGGTACAACGCGGGGTGGCCGGTGAAATCGAAGGCGAACTGGCCCTCGTCGATGAAGGTCACCTCCCAGAAACGCCG
Organism: Pseudomonas oryzae; assembly: GCF_900104805.1. NCBI lineage: Bacteria > Pseudomonadati > Pseudomonadota > Gammaproteobacteria > Pseudomonadales > Pseudomonadaceae > Pseudomonas > Pseudomonas oryzae. The sequence goes on from NZ_LT629751.1 coordinate 1,612,116, forward strand.
TGCCGGTTCGGAAAAGCCCTGCAGGGTAGCCAGGTAATCGGCCTCGTTCTGGCGCAGCACCACGGATACCGGCAGCAGCAGGCCGTGCTTGAGCGCACCGCGCTGGCAGAGCACCTGATGGAACAGGAAGCGTGACAGGCGGCCGTTGCCATCCATGAAGGGATGGATGAAGACGAAACCGAAGGACACAACGCTGGCCAGCAGCAGTGGATCGAGATCCTCTGGCGGTTGATTGGCCAGTTGCATCAGTTGCACCATCAGTTCGCGCCCCAGTTCAGGCGCTGGCGGCACATAGGTGACGCCGAGCGCACCGCGCAGGCCGTTGCTCAGGTAATTCTGTTCGTGGCGGAAGGCCGCCGCGAGGGCATAGACGTTGCTGATCACCGCATTCTGCAGCTCGACCAGGTACTCCTCGTCCAGCGAACGGGGCTGGTGAGCCTGCTTCAGCAGGTTGACGAAGCGGCTGGCCTTGTCCTCGCTGGGGCTTTCTTTTTCGATGGCGTAGGAGTCACGGGTTTCGTGCAGGTACGCCCAGGCCAAGGCACGGCTCAGGATGTCGCGAGGCAGCGATTCGCTGAATTCGGTTGCCTGCTGCAGCAGGTTGCGGTCGAGCAGTGCCTGCAACTCGTCGGTGCGGCGCAGGGTGATGCAGTAGTCGAGGTTGCCGATGCCGTTGAACAGCACCCGCCAGCGGCTGTTCTTTTCTCCAGCGGCGGTGATGTACTGGGCGGGGTCGAACAGTGGCACATAGGCGGTACGCAGGCTGTCGCTGTGGCGCTGGATGCATTGGCCGGTGAAGTGCTCCCACAGGTAGCAGGCCTTGCGCAGGTACTGGCTTGAGGGACTGGCGTCGATGGCCGCGCGGATCACCGGCTCGGCAATCAGCGGCAGGGCCTGGGCCAGGATCGCCAGGTCGATGCCCTCGTGCTTGAGGGCGAACAGCAGGTGCCCGAGAAGGTCGTCGGCCGCAGGTGCCATGCTGGCCGGAATGGCCATGGTCTGGCCGATCACTTCCTTGCGGGTGACCGTGCGGATCTCGGCCAGGCGCACGGGCGCAAGCGCCCTGACTGTCGGCTCCTGAAGCAAGCGGCTGTAACCGACGGGTTGCATGGTTCAGTTCCCTCTTGAATGCCGGCCAGCACAGCGGATTTTTTGTGCCTCGCCAGGATTTTTTGTGCTGAACGGCAGTTTTATCATTTTTTTTGCGCGGAAGTCGCCGTTCAGCGGGGCCGGATGCATTTCCCCTGCTAGTCAGTCACGCCCTGCTCCGCCGCGACGCCCTGCCAGCCACCACCCAGCGCGGCGATCAGCTGCACGCTGGCGGTCAGCCGGCTGCCGAGCAGGGTCAGGTGGCTGCGCTCGTTGGACAGCGCCGCGGTCTGCACGCTGACCACGCTGTTGTAGTCGATGGTGCCGGCCTTGTACTGGTTCTCTATCAGACGCAGCGACTCGCGGGCGGCGTCCAGCGCCTCCTGCTGCACGCCGCTCTCCTCCTCCAGCACGCGCAGCTGCACCAGGTAGTCCTCCACCTCGCGGAAGCTGTCCAACACGGTCTGCCGGTAGGCGGCGACGGTCTGGTCGTAGCGCGCCTCGGCCTGGTCGACCTGCGAGCGGATCAGTCCGGCGTCGAACAGGGTCATGGCGAACTCCGGGCCGATCGACCAGAAGCGGTTGGGCGTGTTGATCCACTGGCCGAAGGTGTCGCCGCGATAACCGCCGGCGGCGCTCAGATTCAGGCTGGGGAACCAGGCGGCCCGAGCCACGCCGATCTCGGCGTTGGCGCTCATCACCGCGCGCTCGGCGCTGGCCACGTCCGGACGCCGCTCGAGCAGCACCGAGGGCACGCTGACCGGCACCTCGGGCAGCGACGGCACACCGTCCACCGCGGCCAGCTCGAACTCGGCGGGCGGCACGCCGACCAGCACGGCGATGGCGTGCTCGAGCTGGGCGCGCTGGTACCTGAGGTCGATGGCCTGCGCCTCGGTGCTCTTGAGCTGGGTGCGCGCCTGGGTGACGTCGGACTTGGGCACGATGCCGGCCTGGTACTGGTTCTCGGTGAGTTTGAGCGAGCGGGCGTAGGCAGCCACCGTGGCGTCCAGCAGGCGCTGCTGCTCGTCGAGCACGCGCAATTGCAGGTAGTTCTGCGCCAGCTCGGACTGCAGGCTCAGGCGTACCGCGGCGAGATCGGCGGCGCTGGCCGACAGGCTGGCGTTGTCCGCTTCCAGCTGGCGGCGCAGCTTGCCCCACAGGTCGAGCTCCCAGTTGACGCCGAAGGTCAGGTCGTAGCTCTTGGAAATCCCGCCACCGCTGACGCCGCTGGTCACCGTCGAGCCGTCGGCCAGGCGCACCGTGCTCTGCCCGGTGCCCTGTCCGGAGCGGGTCTTGCTGGCGTTGCCGCTCAGCGACGGGAAGAACGAGGCGCGGGTGCCGCGCACCAGCGCCTGGGCCTCGCGGTACTGCGCCAGCGACTGCGCCAGGCTCTGGTTGGACTGCTGCAGACGCTGCTGCAGCGCGTTGAGGGTGGCGTCGCCGTACAGCTCCCACCAGGCGCCGCGCGCCAGGGCGTCGGCCGGCTCGGCGGCCTTCCAGCCTGCGGCCTGCTTGAACGCCGCCGGGGTGTTCAGCTCGGGACGCTGGTAGTCCGGGCCGATGGCGCAACCGCTCATGGCGAGCGCCAGCAGCAACGTAGGGGCGAATTTGTTCGCCTTGATCCGGCGGGCGAATGAATTCGCCCCAACAGGGGTGGCAAATCTGTAGACGGGGACGGTCATAACGGAGCTTCCAATGCGGCATCGCTGCGCACGCCGCGCCAGCGGTTGACGCGGTGGCGCAGGCGGTCGAGGTACAGGTAGACCACCGGGGTGGTGTAGAGGGTGAGCAGTTGGCTGAGGATCAGCCCGCCGACGATGGTCAGGCCCAGCGGCTGGCGCATCTCCGCGCCCTCGGCGGCGCCGAGCAGCAGCGGCAGCGCGCCGAGGATGGCCGCCAGGGTGGTCATCACGATCGGCCGGAAGCGCAGCAGGCAGGCGCGGCGGATCGACTCCTGCGGGCTGAGCCGCTCGCTGCGCTCCAGCTGCAGGGCCTGGTCGATCATCAGGATGGCGTTCTTCTTCACCACGCCGATCAGCAGGAACAGGCCGAGCAGCGAGATCAGGCTGAACTGCCCGCCGGTGAGCTGGATCGCCAGCAGCGCGCCGACCCCGGCCGACGGCAGGGTGGAGAGAATGGTCAGCGGGTGGATGTAGCTCTCGTAGAGGATGCCGAGGACGATGTACACCAGCAGCAGCGCGCCGAGGATCATCAAGGGCTGCGACTGCTGGCTCTGCTGGAAGGCGCCGCCGGTGCCGCCCATCTTGCCCTGCACCTCGGTGGGCAGGCCGATGCGCGCCACCGCCTGGTCGATGGCGGTGCTGGCCTGCTCGAGGCTCACGCCCTCGGCCAGGGAAAAGTTGATGCTCTCGGCGGCGAAGGCACCGTCGTGCTGCACGCGGTCCTCCTCCAGGCTGCGCTCCCAGCGGGCGAAGCTCGACAGCGGCACCAGCTGGCCATCGCTTCCGACCAGGCGCACCTGGTCGAGCACCTCGGGGTGCTGGGCGTACTGCGGGTCGATCTCCATCACCACGCTGTACTGGTTGAGGCTCTCGTAGATGGTCGACACCTGGCGCTGGCTGAAGGCGTTGTTGAGCAGCGCGGTGACCATGCTCATGTCCACGCCGAGGCGCTTGGCGGCGTCGCGGTCGACCACCAGGGTGATCTGCTGGGCGCCCTCGCCTTCGTTGGCGTCGATGTCGGTCAGCTCCGGCAGGGTCTTCAGCGCGTCGCGCACCTTCGGCATCCAGGTGCGCAGGTCGTCCAGCTCGCTGGCCAGCAGCACGTACTCGTTCTCCGAGCTGCCGCCCTCGCGGGCGCCGAAGCGCAGGTCCTGGTCGGGCATCAGGAACAGCTGGGCGCCGGGCACCCTGGGCAGGCTGCGGCGCAGGCGCTCGGCCACCTGCTGGGCGCTGACGCCGCGCTCGGCCATGGGCTTGAGGCGCACGATCATGAAGGCGTTGTTGATCCCGCCGTCGCCGCCGATGAAGCCGGCCACGCTCTCCACCGCCGGGTCCCTGAGCACCGCGCGGCGGAAGACCTCCATCTTCGGCTGCATGACCTGGAACGACAGGCCGTCGTCGCCGCGCACCATGCCGATCAGTTGGCCGGTGTCCTGCTGCGGCATGAAGGTCTTCGGCACGCTGACGAACAGCCAGACGTTGAGGGCGATGGTCGCCAGCAGGCTGAGCAGGGTCAGCAGCGAATGGCGCAGCGCCCACTCCAGGCTGGTGCGGTAGAACGCCAGCACCCCTTCCTGCACCCGGTGGCCCAGGCGCTGCAGGCGGTTGGGCGCGCGCTCGCGATTCTCGGCGCGCAGCCAGCGCGCGCAGAGCATCGGCGTCAGGGTCAGCGACACCAACAGGGAGATGACGATGGCCACCGTCAGGGTGATGGAGAACTCGCGGAACAGCCGCTCGACGATGCCGCCCATGAACAGGATGGAGAGGAAAACCGCCACCAGCGACACGTTCATCGACAGCAGGGTGAAGCCGACCTCGCGCGAGCCCTTGAGCGCGGCGGCCAGCGGCTTCTCGCCGGCCTCGATGTGACGGGAGATGTTCTCCAGCACCACGATGGCGTCGTCGACCACCAGGCCGGTGGCGATGATCAGCGCCATCAGCGACAGGTTGTTCAGCGAGAAGCCCAAGAGGTGCATGGCGGCGAAGCTGCCGACCAGCGACACCGGCACCGCCAGCGCCGGGATCAGCGCGGCGCGCCAGTGGCCGAGGAAGGCCAGCACCACCAGGATCACCAGGCCGACGGCGATCAGCAGGGTGCGCTCGGCCTCGTGCAGGGTGGCGCGGATGGTCGGCGAGCGATCCATCGCCACCGCCAGTTCGGCGCTGCCCGGCAGCACCGCGCGCAGCGCCGGCAGTTCGGCGCGGATGCCCTCGATGGTCTCGATGATGTTGGCGCCGGCCTGGCGGTTGACCACCAGCAGCACCGCCTGCTCGTCGTTGTAGAAGCCGCTGTTGTAGCGGTTCTCCACGCTGTCGCGCACCGTGGCCACGTCGCCCAGGCGGATCGCCGCGCCGTCCTGGTGGCGGATGATCAGCGGCAGGTAATCGGCGGCCTTGTCCAGCTGGTCGTTGCTGGCCAGCTGCCAGTGGCGCGCGCCGGCTTCCAGCGCGCCCTTGGGACCGCGCACGTTGGCGTCGCTGATGGTCTGGCGCACGTCGTCGAGGGCCAGGCCGTACTGTTCGAGCAGGCGCGGCTGCAGTTCAACGCGCACCGCCGGCAGCGAGCTGCCGCCGATCTGCACCTCGCCGACGCCCGGCACCTGGGACAGCTTCTGGGCGATGATGGTCGAGGCGAAGTCGTACAGCGCGCCCTTCTCCAACACGTCGGAGGTCAGCGACAGCAGCATGATCGGCGCCTGCGACGGGTTGACCTTGCGGTAGGTGGGCATGCTGCGCATGGCGCTGGGCAGCAGGTTGCGCGCCGCATTGATCGCCGCCTGCACCTCGCGGGCGGCGGCGTTGATGTCGCGGCCCAGCTCGAACTGCAGGATGATCCGCGTCGAGCCCTGGCTGCTGCGGCTGGTCATCTGGCTGATGCCGGCGATGGTGCCGAGCGAGCGTTCCAGCGGCGTGGCCACGCTGGAGGCCATCACCTGCGGGCTGGCGCCGGGCAGGCTGGCCTGCACGGTGATCACCGGGAAGTCCATCTGCGGCAGCGGCGACACCGGCAGCAGGCCGAAGCTCAGCGCCCCGGCCAGCAGGATCGCCAGACTCAGCAGCAGGGTGGCGACCGGGCGGAGGATGAAGGGGGCCGACAAATTCATGCCTGACTCCCGCAGGGTGCGCCGTGCGCACCATCAAGATCACCCCGTTGCGCCGCTCCGGCTGCGGCCGCCATGCGCAGCGCTGCGCTGCCGCGGGTGCGCATGGCGCACCCTACGATCAGGCGTTCCGCCCCCAGGTCGCCATGATGCGCACGGCGCACCCTGCAGGCGTGCAATAGCGTAGGGTGCGCCATGCGCACCAGCATTCCCCCCTTCATACCGCCACCCCCGCCGCACTACGCCCGGCAAAGCGCCGGCTCAGGCGGTCGAACCACAGGTAGATCACCGGGGTGGTGAACAGGGTCAGCACCTGGCTGACCAGCAGGCCACCGACCATCACCAGGCCCAGCGGCTGGCGCAGCTCGGCGCCGGAGCCCGAGGCCAGCATCAGCGGGATGGCGCCGAACAGCGCGGCCAGGGTGGTCATCAGGATCGGCCGGAAGCGCAGCAGCGCCGCCTGGTGGATCGCCGCCTGCGGGTCCATGCCCTGGTGGCGCTCGGCCTCGAGGGCGAAGTCGATCATCATGATCGCGTTCTTCTTGACGATGCCGATCAACAGGATGATGCCGATCACCGCGATCAGCCCCAGGTCGTTGCCGGAGACGAGCAGCGCCAGCAGCGCTCCGACGCCGGCCGAGGGCAGCGTGGAGAGGATGGTGATCGGGTGGATGTAGCTCTCGTAGAGCACGCCGAGCACGATGTACATGGTGACGATGGCGGCGAGGATCAGCCACAGGGTGCTGGACAGCGAGGCGCGGAACGCCTCGGCGGCGCCCTGGAAGCGGCTCTGCACGCCTTGCGGCAGACCGATCTCGGCCTTGACCTGCTCGATGCGCGCCACCGCCTCGCCCAGCGCCACCCCCGGCGCCAGGTTGAATGACACGGTCACTGCCGGGAACTGACCGATGCGGTTGACCTGCAGCGCGGTGGCGCGCTCCTCGACGCGCACCAGGCTGGCCAGCGGCACCTGCACGCCATCGGTGCCGGCCACGTGGATCTCGCGCAGCGCATCCAGCCCGCGGTCGCGGGCGCCCTGGCTTTCCAGCACCACACGGTACTGGCTGGTCTGGGTGAAGATGGTGGAGATCTGCCGCTGGCCGAAGGCGTCGTACAGCGCGCTGTCGATGGCGCTCATGGTCACGCCGAGGCGCCCGGCCAGGTCGCGGTCGACCTGCAGATAGGCCTGCAGGCCGCGGGTCTGCAGGTCGCTGGTCACGTCGGCAAGCTCGGCCAGCGGTTCCAGCGCCTCGACCAGGCGTGGCGTCCACTCCTCGAGCAGCGCGGCGTCCGGCGACTCCAGGCTGAACTGGTACTGGGTGCGGCTGACGCGGTCCTCGATGGTCAGCTCCTGCAACGGCTGCAGGAACAGCTCGATGCCCGGCACCTGCGCCAGCGCGGGGCGCAAGCGCTCGATCACCTCGGCGGCGGTGAGGTCGCGCTCACCGTGCGGCACCAGGTTGATCTGCATGCGTCCGCTGTTGAGGGTGGCGTTGTCGCCGTCGACGCCGATGTAGGAGGACAGGCTGGCCACCGCCGGATCGCGCAGGATCACCTCGGCCAGGCGCTGCTGGCGCTCGCTCATGGCCTTGAAGGAAATGCTCTGCGGCGCCTGGCTGATGCCCTGGATGGCACCGACGTCCTGCACCGGGAAAAAGCCTTTGGGAACAGCCTGATACAAGACAATGGTGAGACCCAGAGTGAGCACGGCGACCAGCAGGGTGGCGCCCTGGTGGCGCAGCACCCAGGTCAGGCCGGCGTCGTAGCGGGCGATCAGCCAGTCGATCCAGGCGCCGCTGGCCCGGTAGAAGCGGCCCTGCTCGCCCTCGGGCTGATGCCTGAGCAGGCGCGCGCACATCATCGGCGTCAGGGTCAGCGACACCACCAGCGAGATGAGGATGGCCACCGCCAGGGTGATGGCGAACTCGCGGAACAGTCGGCCGACCACATCGGCCATGAACAGCAGCGGGATCAGCACGGCGATCAGCGAGAAGGTCAGCGACACCAGGGTGAAGCCGATCTGCTTCGCCCCCTTGAGCGCGGCGTTGAGCGGCGTCTCGCCCTCTTCCAGGTGACGGGCGATGTTCTCCAGCATGACGATGGCGTCGTCGACCACGAAGCCGGTGGCGATGGTCAGCGCCATCAGGGTCAGGTTGTTGATCGAGAAGCCGGCCAAGTACATCACCGCGAAGGTGCCGATCAAGGACAGCGGCACGGCGATCGACGGGATCACCGTGGCGGCCAGGCGCCGCAGGAACAGGAAGGTCACCAGCACCACCAGGCACACGGCGAGCAGCAGCTCGAACTGCACGTCGCGCACCGCGGCGCGGATGGTCTGGGTGCGGTCGCTGAGCACCGCCACCTCGACCCCGGCCGGCAGGCTGGCGCTGATCTGCGGCAGCAGCGCCTGGATGCGGTCGACCACCTCGATGACGTTGGCGCCCGGCTGGCGCTGCACGTTGACCAGCACCGCGGCGTTCTGGTCGGCCCACGCGGCCAGGCGCTCGTTCTCGGCGCCGTCGACCACCTCGGCGATGTCGCCCAGGCGCAGGGTGGCGCCGGCGCTGTAGGTCAGCACCAGGTCGCGGTACTCGGCGGCGGACTTCAGCTGGTCGTTGGCGTCCAGCTGGGAAACGCGGGTCGGGCCGTCGAAGTTGCCCTTGGGCTGGTTGACGTTGGCGGCGTTGATCAGGCTGCGCACGTCGGACAGGTTGAGGCCGTAGGCGGCCAGCGCCTGCGGGTTGACGCGGATGCGCACCGCCGGTCGCTGGCCGCCGGCGAGGCTGACCAGGCCGACGCCGCTGATCTGCGCCAGTTTCTGCGCCATGCGGGTGTCGACCAGGTCGTTGACCTCGGGCAGCGGCAGGCTCCGGGAGGTGATCGCCAGGGTCAGCACCGGGGTGTCGGCCGGATTGACCTTGTTGTACACGGGCGGTGCCGGCAGGTCATTGGGCAGCAGGTTGTTGGCCGCGTTGATCGCCGCCTGCACCTCCTGCTCGGCGACGTCCAGCTCGACGTCGAGGCCGAAGCGCAGGGTGATCACCGAGGCGCCGCCCGAGCTGGTCGAGGACATCTGCTTGAGCCCCGGCATCTGGCCGAACTGGCGCTCCAGCGGCGCGGTCACCGCGCTGCCCATCACCTCAGGGCTGGCGCCGGGGTACAGGGTCAGCACGCGGATGGTCGGATAGTCGACCTGCGGCAGCGCCGCCACCGGCAGCAGGCGGTAGGCGATCAGCCCGGCGAGGAAGATCGCCACCATCAGCAGGGTGGTGGCCACCGGGCGCAGGATGAACGGGCGCGACAGGCTCATGCGGTAGGCTTCCGTGCCGGCGCGCCGTCGGCCGGCAGCGGCCGCTCGCCCTGCGGGTTGCTGCCCGGCTCGGCCTTGCCCGGCGCCACCGGCGGCGTGGCCTCCTTGGAAGCGCCCTCCACCACCTCGACCGTGCTGCCCTCGCGCAGGCGGTCGGTGCCTTCCAGCACCACCTTCTCGCCGGCGGCCAGGCCCGCGCCGATCAGGCTCTGCTCGCCATTGCTGGCGGCGACCGTGACCGGGCGCATCTTCACCTTGTTCTCGGCATCCACCACGTAGACGAAGGTGCCCGCCGAGCCGAACTGCACCGCCGCCGCCGGCAGCAGCAGCGCGTCGCGGCGGGTCTCCAGCAGCAGGCGCACGTTGACGAACTGGTTGGGGAACAGGCGCTCGTCGCCGTTCTCGAAGCGCGCCTTGAGCTTGACGGTGCCGGTGGCGGTGTCGATCTGGTTGTCCAGGCTGGCCAGCACGCCCTCGGCCAGACGCTGGCGCTCGCCGCGGTCCCAGGCATCGACCTTGAGCGGCTCGCCGGCGCGGTGGCGGGCCAGCAGCGCCGGCAGCTCGGCCTCGGGCAAAGTGAAGCTGACGGTGATCGGCGCAGTCTGGGTGATGGTCACCAGCGGCGTGGCATTGCCGGAGGTGACCAGGTTGCCGACGTCCACCTGGCGCAGGCCGAGGCGGCCGGCGATCGGCGCCCTGACCTCGGTGAATTCGAGGTTCAGGCGCGCCTCGGCGACCGCCGCCTGCAGGCTCTGCAGGCTGCCGCGCAGCTGCTCGACCGTGGCCTGCTGGCTGTCCAGCGTTTGCCTGGCGATGGAGTCCTCGGCGTACAGGCCCTGGTAGCGCGCCAGATCCAGCTCGGCGTTCTTCAGCTCGGCGCGGCGCTCGGCGAGGTCGCCCTCGGCCTTGTCCAGCGCCGCGCGGTACGGACGTGGGTCGATCTGCACCAGCACCTGGCCGGCCTTGACCTGCTGGCCTTCCTCGAACAGCACCTTGACCAGCTGGCCGTCGACGCGCGGCAGCACGTTGACCGTGTTGTAGGCGGTGACGGTGCCGAGGGCCTTGAGTTCCACCGGGAATGCGCCGAGTTGCGCCTCGGCCAGGCGCACCGGCACCGTGCCGCCGGCCATGTCGCGGAAGCGCGGCCGTCCCGGCGGCGCGCTCAGGCTGCCGCCGCCCCCGGGTCCGCGGGCACCTCCCGGTTGCGCCCCCTGCTCGTCAGCCGGCCACAGCCACCAGGCCAGCGCGGCGGCCAGCAGCACTACTGTCCCGCCGGCCAGCCAGCGGTTACGGGAAGAACGGGTTGGGAGATTGATTTCGGACATGGTGCAGGTCACTTTCCTTGGGAGCCTGAACGATAAGGCTTCTCAGTTGTAGCGCAAAGGTTCTTTACCAGCACTTTACCTGTCGGCGCTAAATGGCTGACAGATTTGCACTTGATGGTGCGCGCGGCGTGCGCCGCACGGCGGCAGCTCGGCCCCATGCGTCCGCTCGGGCAACACAGTCTATTGCCAAGCCCCGGCCCGCTCCCCACACTGGAAGCATGCCTCGCTCTCCTGCTCCACCGTCCGAGGCCGCCCGGTTGTTGGCGCTGGTCGATCAGTTGATCCAGGAAGTACAGCCCGGCACACCGCTGCGCGCCACGCTAGACAGCGTGCTCGATCGCGATCTGGGCCTCGACAGTCTGGCCCGGGTCGAGTTGCTGGCCCGCGTCGAGGCCGAGTACGGCCTGCGTCTGCCCAGCGCCACCCTGACCACGGCGCTCACCCCGCGCCAACTGCTCGCCGCCCTGGCCAGCGCCGGGCTGCCCCCCGCCCCCGCCGCGACGCCGCAGCGCCGAGAATCCGCCCCGCAGCGCTCGGCAGGCCAGCCCGACACCCAGGCGACGCTGCTCGAGGTGCTGCACTGGCATGTCGCCCGCCACCCCGAGCGTCCGCAGGTGATCTTCTACCGCGACGAGCAGCACAGCGAGACCCTGACCTACGCCCAACTCGCCGAGGCCGCCGGGCGCATCGCCGCCGCGCTGCTGGCCGGCGGCCTGCAGCCGGGGCAGTGCGTGGCGCTGATGCTGCCGTCCGGCCTGGACTTCTTCCGCTGCTTCTTCGGCATCCTCTACGCCGGCGGCGTCCCGGTGCCGATGTACCCGCCGGCGCGCCCGGCGCAGCTCGAGGACCACCTGCGCCGCCAGGCCGGCATCCTGCGCAACTGCCAGGCGCCGCTGCTGATCACCTCCGAGCTGGTGCGTCCGCTGGCCCGCCTGCTCACCGGCCTGGCCCCGGAGCTCAGGCACGTGCTGCTGCCGGAGCAGCTGCAGCACGCCACGCCGCAGGCGCCGCATGCGGCCGGAAGCGACGACCTGGCGCTGATCCAGTACACCTCGGGTTCGACCGGCGACCCCAAGGGCGTCGCCCTCAGCCACCACAACGTGCTCGCCAACATCCGCGCCTGGGGTGGCGCGGTGGCGCTGTCCTCGACCGACGTCTGCGTCAGCTGGCTGCCGCTGTATCACGACATGGGCCTGATCGTCGCCTGGCTGGGCAGCCTGTATCACGCCTGCCCGCTGGTGCTGCTCTCGCCGCTGGACTTCCTGGCCCGCCCGGAGAGCTGGCTGTGGGCGATCCACCGCCATCGCGGCACGGTCGCGGCGGCGCCCAACTTCGCCTACGACCTCTGCGTGCGCCGCCTCGCAGACCGCGAGCTGAGCGGCCTGGACCTGTCGTCCTGGCGGCTGGCGGCCAACGGCGCCGAACCGATCAGCCCGGACACCTTCGAGCGCTTCGCCGCCTGCTTCGCCCGCTACGGCCTGCGCCGCGAGATCCTCACCCCGGCCTACGGCCTGGCCGAAGCCACCGTGGGCCTGGCCGTGCCGCCGCCGGGGCGCGGGGTGCAGGTCGACCGGGTGGCCCGCGAGCCGTTCATGACCCGTGGTCTGGCCGAGCCGGCGGCCGACGATGGCCAGGCGCTGCGCTTCGTCTCCTGCGGGCCGCCGCTGCCCGGTCACGCGCTGCGTGTGGTCGACGACGCCGGCCAGCCGCTGGCCGAGCGCCGGGTCGGCCATCTGGAATTTCGCGGCCCCTCGGCCACGCGCGGCTACTACCACAACCCGGCGGCCACCGCCGAGCTGATGCACGGCGACTGGCTGAAGACCGGCGACTATGCCTACCTGGCCAACGGCGAGGTACACATCACCGGGCGCAGCAAGGACCTGATCATCCGTGGCGGGCGCAACTTCTATCCCTACGACCTGGAACAGGCGGTGGGCGAGCTGCCCGGGGTGCGCCGCGGCTGCGTGGCGGTGTTCGGCATCGCCGCCACGGCGAGCGCGGGCGAACGGCTGGTGGTGGTCGCCGAGACCCGCGAGCGCGAGGCCGGTGCCCGCGCGGCGCTGGAGCGGCGCATCGTCGCCCTGGCCGCCGACCAGCTCGGACTGCCGCCGGACGAGGTGGTGCTGGCGCCGCCGCACAGCGTGCTGAAGACCTCCAGCGGCAAGATCCGCCGCGCGGCGATCCGCGAGGTGTTCGAGCGCGGCGAACTCGGCGCCTCGGCGCAGGCGCCCTGGCTGCAACTGCTGCACCTGGCCGGCGCCAGCCTGCGCGGGCGCCTGGGCAACGCCGGCGCGGCACTGCGCGCCTGGCTCTACGGCGCCTGGGCCTGGAGCTGCTTCGCCGCGCTGGCGCCGCTGGCGGTGCTGGCCGTGCTCCTGCTGCCGAACCTGCGCCAGCGCTGGGCGGCCAACCGCCTGTTGCTGCGCCTGCTGGCGACGCTCTGCGCCTGCCCGCTGCGGGTCGCCGGGCTGGAGCACCTGCCCCGGCAACCCTGCGTGCTGGTGGCCAACCACGCCAGCTATGTCGACGCCCTGCTGCTGACCGCCGCCCTGCCGCAGCCGGTCGGTTTCGTCGCCAAGGCCGAACTGGCGCAGCGACCACTGCTGCGCCGGCTGCTCCTGCGCATGGGCGCCCACTTCGTCGAGCGCAACGACGCGCGGCAGGGCGTCGAGGACGTGCAGACCCTGGCCACCCGGGCCAGCGACGAGTCGGCGCTGCTGTTCTTCGCCGAAGGCACCTTCGGCGCGCAGCCGGGGCTGCGGCCGTTCCGCCTCGGCGCCTTCCTGATCGCCGTGCAGCAGGGCCTGCCGCTGGTGCCGGTGGCGCTGGCCGGCAGTCGCCGGGTGTTGCCGGACGGCTCCTGGCGGCCCCGTCGTGGCCCGCTGGCGGTGACCGTCTGCCCGCCGCTCGCCCCCGAGGGCGCGGACTGGCATGCCGCACTCGCCCTGCGCGAGCGGGCCAGACGCGCAATACTCGCCCACTGCGGCGAGGCGGACCTGGCCGGCGACACGCACGGCTGAGCGGCGCGCTTCGCCCGACTCAGCCGTCGCTCTGGCTCCTGCCTGCCGATCGGCACGGCTCACACAGCATGAAGCCCGCGACTGCGGGCCTCATGCACACACACCGACGGCACGGCTCAGGCCGGCCGTTCCCTCCTACGGCAGCGCATAGACGGGCACCAGCAGCCTGACCATGTCACCGGGGGCGCCGAAGTACTTGGTGTACAGCCGCTCGTATTCGGGCGAGCGGTACATCTCGCTGATCACAGTATCCACCAGCAGGCGGAAGTCCTCGTCGCCACGAACGAGCGCCATGGAAACCGGCGCGATGTCGAAGATGCGTTCCAGCACCCGCATGTCGCCGGCGGCATGGTGCGCCTCCAGGTAGTTCTGCAGCAGCATGCGTTCGGAGAAGAAGGCGCTCGCCTTGCCCTCGGCGACCATCTGCACGCCCTCCTCGTGGCTGTCGACGGTGACCAGCGTGGCGATCACTCCGAGCTTGCGCATCTTGTCGTGCAGCCAGTCCTTGGTGATCCCCCCCTTCATGGCGGCGAAGGTGTGGCTGGCCAGCCCCTGGTTGATGGTGGCGCGCCAGGTCGGCCCGCTATGGACGGCCTCGCCGTTGAGCACGTTGATCAGCGACGGCGCGGCATCCTTGCGCACCAGCACCGAGAGGCCGGCGGTGTAGACCGGCCGCGAGAAGCTCACCGACTTGCGCCGCTCCAGGGTTTCCGGCATCGGGCTGCAGAACAGGTCGATCTCGCCGCCGTTGATGGCCTCGATCACCTTGCCGATGCCCAGGGCCTTGTAGTTGGCCTGCATGTCGGTGAGCCCCAGGCCGGTCTTCACCCGCTCGGCGATCATCTGGCAGATCTCGATGGCGTAGCCGCTGGGCTTTCCCGCCTCTTCGCTGCTGAATGGCGCCAGATCGGGCAGGTAGCCCATGTTCAAGGTGTTGCTGGCGCGCACGCGCTCGAGCGTGTCGGCACCGGCGAGCAGCGGCAGCAGCGCGAACAGACCGGCGAGCAGCAGACTGACGGGTTTGTTTGGCTTCATGTTCATATCCTGGTCCCTACATTCGGAGGTCATGGCAATCCCGGAATCGACGCTCAGGTCCTGGTGGCCATGGCGGCCGGGCGCACTTCGACGAAGTTCTTGGCGATGAAGCCGTAGAGCAGGTAACCGATGGCCAGCACGATGGTGGCGCCGAACACCGCGTCCTTGCCGGAGGCGTAGATCGCATAGTACGAGTAGGCCATCGCGATCAGCAGGGCGAACACGTTGCGGCTGTACACGGCGCCACTGACGTTGGACTTGTGCATGATCACCAGCAGGCCGGTGAGCGCGGTCACGTAGGGAATCAGGTTGGTCACCGCCGCCAGGCTGACCAGCTTGCCGAACTGCTCGCTGGCGTTGGGCGAGATGGTCGACAGCGCCATCAGGGTCTGGATCACGCCGCAGACAATCATGCCGACGATCGGCGCATCGGCCGCGGTGACCCGGGAGAACAGCTTGGGGAACATGCCCTGGTCGGCGGTCATCTTGGCGGTCTGCGCCAGGGTGAACTGCCAGCCGAGCAGCG
This sequence comes from Pseudomonas oryzae, assembly GCF_900104805.1. Lineage (NCBI taxonomy): Bacteria > Pseudomonadati > Pseudomonadota > Gammaproteobacteria > Pseudomonadales > Pseudomonadaceae > Pseudomonas > Pseudomonas oryzae. The sequence goes on from NZ_LT629751.1 coordinate 1,627,204, forward strand.
AGCCGACGCAGGCCATCACCGCCAGCACCATGATGATGTTGCCGACCAGCGGGTTGAACATCTGCGCATAGACGTAAGCGAACGGCGCCGAGGAGTTGGCCAGCTCGGCGTTGGGCACGATGCCCTGGATCACCGTGGTCGACAGTACATAGACCACCGCGGCGCCCAGGGTGCCGAACAGGCAGGCCAGCGGCACGTTGCGCTTGGGATTCTCCACCGCATCGGAGCTCTGCGCCGCCGATTCCATGCCGAGGAAGGCCCACAGGGTCAGCGGAATGCTCTGGGTGATGGCGTCGCCGACGGCGATGCCGTTGGGGTTCCAGGCGGCGGCGAATACCTCCGGCTTGAACCAGAACCAGCCGATCACGCTGAGCCCGGCCACCGGGATGATCACCCCCCACACGGTGATGGTGCCGATCTTGCCGGTGATGCTCGGCCCGCCGAAGTTGGCGAAGGTGGTGATCCACAGCAGGGCGATGGTGCCGATGCACAGCGGGATGGCGCCGCTGCCCAGCCAGGGGATGAACGAGGTCAGGTAGCCGACCGCGGAAATGCCGATGGCCACGTTGCCGATCGCCAGCGACAGGAAATAGAGGAACGAGCAGAGGAAGAACTCCGACTTGCCGTGCGCCTCCTCGCTGTAGGCCGACATGCCGCCCGACTTGTTGCAGTAGATGCCGCACTGTGCGAAGCAGAAGGCGATGGCCATCGAGCCGACCGCGGTGATGATCCACGACAGCAGCGAAACGGCACCCAGCTGCGCCATGTTCGCCGGCAGCATGATGATGCCCGAGCCCATCATGTTGACCGCCACCAGGGTGGTGAGGCCGACCAGGCCCATTTTCTTGCTTGACTCAGCCATACAAGACTCCTTGCGCTGTAGTGCGACGCCACCCGTTGCCCGGCGACCTCAACCGCGCCGCCGGCCGGGTCTGCTCAGGTGTTACTGCTTGACCACATAGATCATGTAGACCGGATGCCCCTGGGCGTCGCGATGGATCTCGACGCCGTGGTTGTCGTGCTCGAAACCGGGGAAATGCCCGTCGAAGGCTTCCATCGCCAGCAGGTAGTCGATGATCGCGCGCTTGTCGGCGCCGGCCTTTTCGCCCGGCATCATCAGCGGGATGCCCGGCGGGTACGGCACCAGCTGCACGGCGACGGTACGGTCCTGCATGTCGCGCACCGGGATCTGCTCGACCTCGCCACGCACCAGGCGCGCATAGGTTTCGCGCGGCGATGACACCGGATCGGGCAGCAGGGTGAAGGCGGCATCCATGTTGTGCAGCATCCCGGTGGCGAGCATGTCCTGATGCATGGCCTCGGCCAGGTCGCGCAGGCCCATGCCGGCGTAGCGCGCGGGATGGTCGCTCGCCAGGTCGGGAAGTACCTGATCCAGCGGGGTGTTGGCGTCGTAGTGGCGCTTGAACTCCAGCAGACCGGCGACCAGCGAACCCCACTTGCCGCGGGTCACGCCGACGCTGAACAGCAGCAGGAGCGAGTACGGCTCGGTCTTCTCCACCACGATGCCGCGACTGGACAGGAAGCACGACACCAGCGGCCCGGGAATGCCGCTGCCCTCCATCTGCCCCTCGAGGGTCATCCCCGGGGTCAGCACGGTCACCTTGATCGGATCGAGCATGCAGTAGTCGGCGCCGAGGTCGCCGAAGCCGTGCCAGGTGGCGCCGGGCCTGAGCACCCAGGCATCGCCATGACGCAGGCGCTGCGGGTCGATGTCGCCGAACGGCACACCGTCCACCACGTCGGGCTGCCACACGCCGAACCACCAGTCCTGCGCCTCGCGCATGCGTATCTCGTTGCCCAGGCGCACCATCGCCTGGCGGAAGGCGATGGCTTCGCCGATCGAGTCTTCGGTGAGGTACTCGCCGGCATCGTCCATCATCTTCGCCGAAACGTCGATGGAGGCGATGATGCTGTACTGCGGCGAGGTCGAGGTGTGCATCATGAACGCCTCGTTGAACAGCGCCGGCCTGACCGGCACCTTGCCCGAGCGGATGTGGATCATCGACGCCTGCGACAGCGCGGCGAGCAGCTTGTGGGTCGAGTGGGTCACGGTCACCGTGGCGTCGTCGGCGTGCCGCTCGCCGCGGTGCATGCCGTAGCGGCCCTCGTACAGCGAGTTGAAACGCGCATAGGCGTACCAGGCCTCGTCGTAGTGGATGCGGTCGACACTGCGGCTCAGCTCGCGGGTGGTGGTCTGCACGTTGTAGCAGAGGCCGTCGTAGGTCGAGTTGGTCAGCACCGCCAGCACCGGGCGGGCCTTTTTGTCGCGCGCCAGCGGACTCTCGGCGAGCTTCTGCGCCACCGCCTCGGGGGTCAGCTCGCCCTGCGGCACCGGGCCGATCAGCCCGCGCGCGTTGCGCCGCGGGCGCAGGTACAGCGGCACCGCGCCGGACTGGTTCAGCGCGTAGTTCAGCGACTTGTGGCAGTTGCGGTCGACCAGCACGGCGTCGCCATCGGTGACCGCCGAGTGCAGGATGATCTGGTTGCTGGCCGAGCTGCCGCCGACCGAGAAGAAGGTGTAGTCGGCGCCGAACACCCGCGCGGCATTGCGCTCGGCCGCCGCCACCGGCCCGGAGTGGTCGTTCAGCGAGCCCAGCTCGCCGACCGACACGCTGAGGTCGGAGCGCAACATCTGCTCGCCGTAGAAGTCGAGGAAGCTGCGCCCTACCGCGGTCTTCATGAAGGCTGTGCCACCGGTGTGGCCCGGGGTGTGCCAGGAGTATTCGCAGGTGTCGGCGAAGTTGACCAGCGCGCCGAAGAATGGCGGCAGGATGGTGTCGAGGTAGCGCCTGGCGGCTGCGGCGATGCGTCCGGCGATGAACTCGGGGCTGTCTTCCGGCAGCCAGATGAAACCGTCGATCTCCTCGATGAACGCCAGCGGCACCTGGCCATGGTGCGCCTTGCTCATGCCGAGCATGATCGGCAACTGCGCGGTGCGCCGACGCATCAGGCGGATCACCTGCTGCGCCTTGTCGAGGTTCTGCTCGCACGACGCCCAGCCGAGGATCACGCAGCTGTAGGCCGGCTGGGCGCTGAAGGCGACTTCCGCGTCCTCCAGCGACCCCACCAGTTCGACACCGAGATCGTGGGCCCGCAGGGCCTGGCCGACCGCCCGGGCGCTTCGCGCCAGGAGGCCGTCGGCTTCCTGGCCATGGTTGCCGACTACGACCAGCACCGGGAAGCGCTGAGCCAGCGACGGGGGCAGCGGCGTTTGCGAATGACTCATTGCAGAGCTCCTTGTTGAAGACTGGCGGCAACTTTCCTTTCGGGGCACTACCGTCGCGAGGGCAGCACTCGGCTCGCCTCGGGCCTGTCTGCAGCTCCCCACGTCCGTTCCCCGTGCGCAAATACGGGCGTGACCCTGGAGTGGCGACAGACAGGCAAGGACGGGGGAGACGACAAGAAGCAACTGATGACAGCGCTCAACTTCCGAGCCCGGCAATTCCAGCGTAGTAGCCGCCGGAACGCCGGCAAGAGGCGCGATTACGTCAATCTAACATCATTGATTTTTGTCAATTGACGACATCCGATTAGCAACGACGATTATCTGGCGCAGGCTTCGCCCGGATAACGCTGGCCAACCGGGCATGCCCGCCAGTCCGGACCTACTCTTGGTGTTGGCTTTCAACAAGCGATCCCGTCGAGCAGTCCCCAGTCATCAGCAAGGACGACCCACCATGCCCGTGCCACCAGTGCCCGAGAGCCCTGCAAGCCCGACCAGAACCTCCGCCTGGCTGCGCTGGCTGCCGGGGCTGCTGATGCTCAGGCAATACCAGCGCGAGTGGTTGCCCAAGGATCTGGCGGCCGGCCTGGTGCTGACCTCGATGCTGGTGCCGGTCGGCATCGCCTACGCCGAAGCCTCGGGGGTGCCGGGCATCTACGGCCTGTACGCCACCATCGTGCCGCTGCTGGCCTATGCGCTGTTCGGCCCCAGCCGCATCCTGGTGCTCGGCCCGGACTCCTCGCTGGCCGCGCCGATCCTCGCCGTGGTGCTGCCGCTCTCCGGCGGCGATCCGCTGCGCGCCATCACCCTGGCGAGCATGATGGCGGTGGTGTCCGGCGTGGTGTGCATCGTCGTCGGCCTGCTGCGCCTGGGCTTCATCACCGAGCTGCTGTCCAAGCCGATCCGCTACGGCTACATGAACGGCATCGCCCTGGTCGTGCTGATCGCCCAGACGCCCAAGCTGTTCGGCATCTCCATCGACGGCGAAGGCCCCCTGCTCGACCTCTGGCACCTGGTCGAGGCCATCGCCGCCGGCCAGGCCAACTGGTACAGCTTCGCCGTCGGCGGCGGCAGCCTGGCGCTGATCCTGCTGCTCAAGCCGTTCAAGCAGTTGCCGGGCATTCTCATCGTGGTGATCCTCGCCACCGTACTGGTCGGCCTGCTCGACCTCGACGCCCACGGCGTCAAGGTGCTGGGCGACCTGCCCCAAGGCCTGCCCGGCTTCGTCCTGCCCTGGCTCAGCGGCGTGGACATCGCCACCGTGGTGCTCGGCGGCTGCGCCGTGGCCATCGTCTCCTTCGCCGACACCAGCGTGCTGTCGCGCACCTACGCCGCGCGCACCCGCACCCAGGTCGACCCCAACCAGGAGATGGTCGGCCTCGGCGCCGCCAACCTGGCGGCCGGGCTGTTCCAGGGCTTCCCGATCAGCAGCAGCTCCTCGCGCACGCCGGTCGCCGAAGCCGCCGGCTCGCAGACCCAGCTGACCGGGGTGGTCGGCGCCCTGGCGGTAGCGGCGCTGCTGCTGGTCGCCCCGCAGCTGATGCGCTACCTGCCGAGCAGCGCACTGGCTGCCGTGGTGATCGCCGCGGTACTCGGCCTGTTCGAGTTCGCCGACCTCAAGCGCATCTTCCGCATCCAGCGCTGGGAGTTCTGGCTGTCGATGGCCTGCTTCGCCGGAGTCGCCGTGTTCGGGGCCATCCCCGGCATCTGCCTGGCCGTGGCCATCGCCGTGCTGGAGTACCTGTGGGACGGCTGGCGCCCGCACTTCGCCATTCTCGGCCGGGTCACCGGCATACGCGGCTATCACGACGTCAAGCGCTATCCGCATGCCCGCCGGGTACCGGGCCTGGTGCTGTTCCGCTGGGACGCACCGCTGTTCTTCGCCAATGCCGAGCTGTTCCGCGAATGCCTGATGGAGGCCATCGCGGAGTCGCCCACCGCGGTGCGCCGGGTGGTGGTGACCGCCGAGCCGGTCACCAGTATCGACGTCACCTCCGCCGACATGCTCGCCGAGCTGTGCCAGACCCTGCGCGAGCGCGGCGTCGAGCTGCATTTCGCGGAGATGAAGGACCCGGTCAAGGACAAGTTCAAGCGCTTCGGGCTGCTGGAAGTGTTCGGCGACAACGTCTTCCAGCCCACCGTGGGCGCCGGCGTGGACGACTACCTGGCCGATCACGGAGTGGACTGGACGCCATGAGCACGACCATTGCCCCGGCGGCTGCCCGCAGACCGCTCCGGCTCACCGGCGGCCGCCTGCAAGGCCGCCGGCAATTTCTACACTGAGTCAACAGCATTCACGCAAGGAGTTCCCGATGGCCAAGATCAAACTCGGCGTTCATTCCGAAGCCGGCAAGCTGCACAAGGTGATGGTCTGCTCGCCGGGCCTGGCGCACCTGCGCCTGACCCCGGGCAACTGCGACGAACTGCTGTTCGACGACGTGATCTGGGTGTCCCAGGCCAAGCGCGATCACTTCGACTTCGTCGCCAAGATGCAGGACCGCGGCGTCGAGGTGGTGGAGATGCACAAGCTGCTGGCCGAAACCCTGCACAATCCGGAGGCCATGAGCTGGATCCTCGACCGCAAGCTGTCGGCCAACCAGGTCGGCGTCGGTTTCGGCGACGAGATGCGCAGCTGGCTGGAGGGCCTGGAAGCGCGCCAGCTGGCCGACTTCCTGATCGGCGGGGTGGCGGCCGCCGACCTGCAGAAGGGCCTCGGCGACAGCAGCGCGGTGAAGATGCTCTGCGACTTCCTCGGCCACGCCAGCTTCATCCTGCCACCGCTGCCCAACACCCAGTTCACTCGCGACACCACCTGCTGGATCTACGGCGGGGTGACCCTCAACCCGATGTACTGGCCGGCGCGTCGCCAGGAAACCCTGTTGACCACGGCGATCTACAAGTTCCACCCGGACTTCGCCAATGCCGAGTTCGAGATCTGGTGGGGCAACCCGGACGAGGACCACGGCGCCGCCACGCTGGAAGGCGGCGACGTGATGCCGGTGGGAAATGGCGTGGTGCTGATCGGCATGGGCGAGCGCACCTCGCGCCAGGCCATCGGCCAGGTGGCCAGGGCGCTGTTCGCCAAGGGTGCCGCCCAGCGCGTGGTGGTCGCCGGCATGCCCAGGTCGCGCGCGGCCATGCACCTGGACACCGTGTTCACCTTCTGCGATCGCGACCTGGTCACCGTGTTCCCGGAAGTGGTCAACCAGATCGTGCCGTTCAGCATCCGTCCCGACGAGCGCAAGCCGGGCGGACTGGACGTGCGTCGCGAGGACAGGCACTTCATCCCGGTGGTCGCCGAGGCCCTCGGCCTCAAGCAGCTGCGCGTGGTCGAGACCGGCGGCGATGCCTACGAGGCCGAGCGCGAGCAGTGGGACGACGGCAACAACGTGGTCTGCCTGGCTCCCGGCGTGGTGGTCGGCTATGACCGCAACACCTACACCAACACCCTGCTGCGCAAGGCCGGGGTCGAGGTGGTGACCATCAGCGCCAGCGAGCTGGGCCGCGGCCGCGGCGGCGGGCACTGCATGACCTGCCCGATCATCCGCGACGCGGTGGACTACTGATGCGTGACTGCGGCGGCCCCGCCCGGCCGCCGCAGCCGTCCCTACCTGGCCCAGCTCCAGATCTCTCCAGAGGTGATCCGTCATGGCGTTCAACATGCACAACCGCAACCTGCTCAGCCTGATGCACCACAGCAGCCGCGAGCTGCGCTATCTGCTCGACCTGTCGCGCGACCTCAAGCGCGCCAAGTACACCGGCACCGAACAGCAGCACCTCAGGCGCAAGAACATCGCGCTGATCTTCGAGAAGACCTCCACCCGCACGCGCTGCGCCTTCGAGGTGGCCGCCTACGACCAGGGCGCCAACGTCACCTACATCGACCCGACTTCCTCGCAGATCGGCCACAAGGAGAGCATGAAGGACACCGCCCGCGTGCTCGGCCGCATGTACGACGCCATCGAGTATCGCGGCTTCAGGCAGGAGATCGTCGAGGAACTGGCGCAGTACGCCGGGGTGCCGGTGTTCAATGGCCTGACCGACGAATACCACCCGACGCAGATGCTCGCCGACGTGCTGACCATGCGCGAGCACAGCGACAAGCCGTTGCACGACATCAGCTACGCCTACCTGGGGGACGCACGCAACAACATGGGCAACTCGCTGTTGCTGATCGGCGCCAAGCTGGGCATGGACGTGCGCATCGCCGCGCCCAAGGCGCTGTGGCCGAGCGACGAGCACGTCGCCGCCTGCCGCCGGTTCGCCGAGGAAAGCGGCGCGCGCCTGTTGCTCACCGAGGATGCCCGGGAGGCGGTCAAGGGCGTCGATTTCGTGCACACCGACGTCTGGGTGTCGATGGGCGAGCCGGTGGAAGCCTGGGGCGAGCGCATCCAGCTGCTGCTGCCCTACCAGGTCAACATGGAGCTGATGAAGGCCAGCGGCAATCCGCGGGTCAAGTTCATGCACTGCCTGCCGGCCTTCCACAACAGCGAGACCAAGGTCGGCAAGCAGATCGCCGCCCAGTATCCGCACCTGGCCAATGGTATCGAGGTGACCGACGACGTCTTCGAGTCGCCGTACTGCATCGCCTTCGAGCAGGCGGAGAACCGCATGCACACCATCAAGGCGATCCTGGTCTCGACCCTGGCGGACGTCTGAAGGGAGAACGAGCATGCGACTAGTCATCGCCCTGGGCGGCAACGCCCTGCTGCGCCGTGGCGAGGCCATGACCGCGGAGAACCAGCGCGAGAACGTGCGCACCGCCTGCGAGCAGATCGCCAGGGTGGCCGCCGGCAACCAGCTGGTGATCGCCCACGGCAACGGCCCGCAGGTCGGCCTGCTGGCCCTGCAAGGCGCGGCCTACGATGCCGCCAATCCCTATCCGCTGGACGTGCTCGGCGCCGAGACCGAAGGCATGATCGGCTACATGATCGAGCAGGAGCTGGGCAACCTGCTGCCGGTCGAGGTGCCCTTCGCCACCCTCCTCACCCAGGTGGTGGTGGATGGCGCCGACCCGGCCTTCCAGAAGCCGACCAAGCCGATCGGCCCGGTCTACGCCAAGGACGAGGCCGAGCGCCTGGCCCGTGACAAGGGCTGGAGCATCGCTCCCGATGGCGACAGGTTCCGCCGCGTGGTGCCCAGCCCGCGCCCGCAACGGATCATCGAGATCCGCCCGATCCAGTGGCTGCTGGACAAGGGCTCGGTGGTGATCTGCGCCGGCGGCGGCGGCATCCCGACCATGTACCGGGACGGCAAGCTGCACGGCGTGGAGGCGGTGATCGACAAGGACCTCTGCTCGGCCCTGCTGGCCCGGCAGCTGGACTGCGACCTGCTGGTGATCGCCACCGACGTCGACGCGGCCTATCTCGACTGGGGCCAGCCGACGCAGAAGGCCATCGCAGCGGCCCACCCGGACGAGCTGGAACGCCTCGGCTTCGCCGCCGGCTCGATGGGGCCGAAGGTCCAGGCCGCCTGCGAGTTCGCCCGCCTCACCGGCCGGGTGGCGGTGATCGGCTCGCTGCCGGAGATCGAGGCGATCGTCCAGGGCACTGCGGGGACCCGCGTCAGCACGGAGCGGGCGGGCCTGACCTTGCGCTGAGCGTCAGAGCACGACAAGGGCCCGCGAGATCATCGCGGGCCCTTGTCTCGCCTACCGGCAGTGTC